>DASWOQ010000077.1:0-46219 GCA_036398675.1 Rhodanobacter sp.
CTCCATCGCAAGACGTCCACACAATTCACCTGCGCACACTGTCAAAGATCAACCACTTGCCACCGATTTCTCGATGGCGACCCAAGACCTTTCGTCCTGGGTGAGCCGCCCATTCTATATCGTTTTTTACTTCAGTCAACACCCTTTGCGATCTTCGCGAAGACCCGACATCCGCTGCAAACAACACTTGGCGATGCTGGGCCGCGCATCATACGAGGTGTGGAAAAAAGCACAAGCACTTTCTTCGAAACATCGCCAAATGTGCACTTTGATCAGTCGGACGTCAGGCGAATCCGGGCGAAATTCCTCTTGCCCACCCGCAATACGCCTTCGAAGCCGGCGCCAAAAATACGCTGGGCATCCTCGACGATATCGGCATCGATGCGCACCGCGCGCTCTTTCAGCTTGCGATTGGCTTCCGAATTGCTCGCCGTGATGCCGGCCGCCGTGAGCAGGGCAGGAAGACGGATGCCGTCGGCACTTACCTTGATCTCTGTTAACGGCAACAAGGCCGTGTCGCCCTCGCCGCGCACGACGGCATGCCAGCCGGCAATCGCCTGCTCCGCACCGGACGCGTCGTGGAAGCGAATCGCCAGTTCGCGCGCCAACCGCAGCTTGGCATCCCGCGGATTGAGCGAGCCGGCGGCGATATCGCGCTTCATCTGCGCCATCTCGTCCAGCGACACATCGAAGCTGAGCAGCTCGAACCAGCGCCACATCAATTCGTCGCCGATTTTCATGGTCTTGGTGACGATGTCGATCGCAGGCTCGTTGATGCCGATGTAGTTGCCCAGCGACTTGGACATCTTGTTGACGCCATCGAGGCCCTCCAGCAACGGCATGGTCAATACGATCTGCGGCGGCTGCCCGTGGTGTTCCTGCAAGGCCCGACCCATCAGGAGATTGAATTTCTGATCGGTGCCGCCGAGTTCGACATCCGCCTTCAGCGCCACCGAGTCGTAGCCCTGCACCAGCGGATAGAGGAATTCGTGGATCGCAATCGGCTGCTGCGCCGCATAGCGCTTGGTGAAATCGTCGCGCTCGAGCATCCGCGCCACAGTGTGCTGCGCGGCAAGCTTGATCATGTCGGCTGCGGACATCGGCCCGAACCACTCCGAGTTGAAGCGCAGCTCGGTACGCTCCTTGTCGAGAACCTTGTAGACCTGCTCGGCATAGGTCTCGGCATTGGCCAGCACATCTTCGCGAGTCAACGGCTTGCGGGTGACGTTCTTGCCGGTGGGGTCGCCGATCATTCCGGTGAAATCGCCGATCAGGAAAATCACCTGATGGCCAAGGTCCTGGAATTGGCGCATCTTGTTCAACAAAACCGTGTGGCCCAGATGCAGATCGGGTGCGGTCGGATCGAAACCGGCCTTGATCCGCAACGGTCGCCCACCCTTGAGGCGCTCGGCGAGGTCCTCCCGCTTGATGATTTCGTCGGCGCCACGCGCAATCGTGGCCAGCGCCTGATCCAGCTCGCTCATGCATTTCTCTCAGAATGATGTTGGACGGGACAGCCGTTCGGACTGGCAAACGAGCCGCCAACGTTAATTGTGCGTTAACCAAGAATGTCGCGCAAACCCTTGATGGAAAAGGCGTTGACGACGTCTGCTCATGATCGCTATGGTACGCCCTGTTTGTTATTTTGTACGGTGGGGCACGCACGGCATGGCTGAAGAAACTCAGGGGGCGCGTCTCGCACGCAGGCAGGCCATTTGCCGCAAGGCACAACGCCGGCATTCGCACTTCTACGAAAGCTGCGCGCACTGGTCCTTCAATCGCACGGGTGACATCGAGCCGATCCGCTGGCATCGCGAACGCTGGGTACTTGCAGGTACCGCGCTGCTAGTCACGCTGCTTTCCGGATTCATCATGCCTGCATGGGCAAGCGCGATGCGCCCGGCCGATGCACCCGAGGCGCATTCCATCCTTCCACTGGCCCTGCCCAAAGCGACTTCGGTCAGTGCACCGGCGACCACGGTGGACGACTGGCAAGTGGTGCGCGTGCAGCCGGGGCAGACGCTATCGGACATCTTCACCGGTCACGGCCTCAGCATGACCGACCTGCAAAAGGTGATGGATACCGCCGGCAGTGGCAAGGCGGCCTTGCACAATATCCGACCCGGCGAAGAATTCGATTTCCTGCTGGCCAGTAACGGCGGCCTGAAAGGTTTCCGTTTCGATCAGGACGACAGCAACCGCGCAACCATTCGCCTGGACGGCGCAAGCCCCAGCGTCGCCGTGCAGAAACGCGATCTCGACCTTCGCGAACAGGTGGCGCACGGCGTCATCAACAGCAGCCTGTATGCGGCCGGCGACCAGGCCGGCATGAATGCGTCGATGGTCGGCAAGCTCGCCGATCTGTTCAAGTACGATGTCGATTTCGTGCAGGATCTGCGCGTCGGCGACAGCTTCACGGTCATCTACGACGATCTCTATCGCGACGGTGTGCGCTTCGGCGAAGGCAACATCATCGCCGCCGAGTTCATCAACCAAGGCAAGCGCTATACCGCCTACCGGTTCAAGAAAGCGGACGGCGACTACGGCTGGTTCAGCGAGGATGGCCGCCCGATCCAGAAATCGTTCCTGCGCATCCCGGTGGACTTCACGCGGATCTCCTCCACGTTCAGCGCGGGACGCCTGCACCCGATTCTCGGCCTCATGCGTGCCCACAAGGGCGTCGATTATGCGGCACCCACCGGCACGCCGATCCATGCCGCCGGCGATGGCGTGATCAAGTTCCGCGGCTGGATGAACGGCTACGGCAATTTCGTGATCATCCAGCACAACAGCACCATCAGTACCGCCTACGGCCACATGTCGCGCTTTGCCAACGAACGGATCGGCCAGCACGTCACCCAGGGCCAGGTCATCGGCTTCGTCGGCATGACCGGCCTGGCTACCGGCCCGCACCTGCATTACGAATTCCGCGTCAACGGCACGCAGCGCAACCCACAGACCGTTACGCTGCCGCAGCCCGAGCCGCTGCCGACCGTGCAATTGGCGAAGTTCAAGGCCCAGGTCGTGAAGCCGCAGATGGCGCGACTGACCGAGCTCGACAACCGCATCAAGCTGGCTCGCGCGAACACCACTGCCAATAACGACAATTGAGCGTGAGTGACGCCTCCACGCTTTATCTCGGCCTGATCTCCGGAACCAGCGCGGACAGCATCGATGCCGTACTGGCCGATTTTTCCGACGGCATGCCGCGCCCCGTGGCCACTTACAGCCATCCGTGGCCGCCCGCACTGCGCGAGCGCATGCTGTCCGTCGCACAGGGCGAAGCCACGCTGGACGTGGATGCGTTTGGACGTCTGGACGTCGAATTGGCGCACTGCTTCGCTGACGCCGCGCTGCAGTTGCTCCAGCACAGCGGAAAAACCGCGACGGATGTCCGGGCGATCGGCTCGCATGGACAAACCCTTCGCCATCGCCCCACCGGGGTTTACCCCTTTACCTTGCAATTGGGCGACCCGGCCGTTATTGCCGAGCGCTGCCGCATCGACGTGATCGCGGATTTTCGACGGGCCGACGTCGCCGCGGGCGGGCAGGGAGCACCCCTGCTCCCCGCCTTGCACGCCATGCTGCTGGCACGGCCGGGATACGCCCGCGTGGTACTCAACCTTGGCGGCATCGCCAACATCACCGTGCTGGGCGCCGACGGCAGCGTGCTGGGTTTCGACACCGGTCCGGCCAATGGCTTGCTGGATGCGTGGTGCATGCGCCATCGCGGCGAACCATTCGATCACGATGGCGCGTTTGCGGCCAGTGGCCGGGTCGATCCGGTGTTGCTGGACGCGTTGCTGGCCGATGGCTATTTCGCGCTGCCACCGCCCAAGAGTACCGGCCGTGAACACTTCCACCTCGGTTGGCTGAGCACGCATCCGCAACTGGCGTCGCAGCTCCCGGCCGACGTGCAGGCGACGCTGCTGGAACTGACCGCGCGCAGCGTCGCAGCGGCAATCGTCCAACACGCGCCAGCAACGGCCGAGGTGCTGGTCTGCGGCGGCGGCGTGCACAACGGCGCATTGATGGCGCGGCTGGGCACGTTGCTGTCGCCGCGCATACTGTCCAGCACCGCACAGCATGGCGTCGATCCGGATTTCATCGAGGCCACCGCATTCGCGTGGCTGGCCCGCCAGCGCCTGCTGGGCCTGCCGGGCAATCTGCCAGCGGTCACCGGCGCACGCGGACCGCGCGTGCTCGGCGCAATCTACTCGGCGCCGCCCTCGGCGGAATCTCCGGCGCGGATGCTTTCCGGCGCCAGTTGAGTCGGGCGGGTTTTCGCCAGCGCCTGCAGCGCTTCCTGGAACGCCACCTGCTCCTCGCTATCCCAGTGCCCGCTGAGCACGGTCATTGCCTGGGGATCGCGCAGGCTTTCGCTGAATTCCTGCGCCGCGGACAGACCCAGACCATTGCGCAGGGCGAGCAGCAGAATGTCGTTGACCGAGCACTGCCGCTCCTTGGCCAGCGACTTGATGCGCTCGACCAGCAGGCCTTCGACGTGCTGCACGATCAGGTCCGGCATAACGGCACTCGTTGTTGCGCGCCTGAACTTTATACCTCAACCACCAGCTCCGAATCCTGAAGCCGCTCACGATCGATCCGTGAAGGGGTTGGCGTTCTCAATGTGGTCCGATCTCATTGCCGTCATCAGTATCCGCCACAGCGGCGATCTCTGCGGCGCGGAAATGCGGCCACAGATACATGAACAGAAGCATGGCTGGCAGGATCGATATCACGGTGATGACAAAATATTCACCGTAGCCCGTCGCCATCGCTATGCCGCCGGCAAAAAATCCGAGCAACTTACCGGGCAGGTTGACCATCGAGCTCAGCAACGCATATTGCGTTGCGGTGTGCTGCCGGCTGACCAAGGAAGAAAGGAACGCCACCGTCGGCGGACCCAGCATGCCGAGGGTGAGATTTTCTCCGGAGATCACCATGATCAGCGTGAGGATGTTGCCTGGATGGGCGATCAATGCCAGATACAACAAATTGCTGCAGCCACACAGGACGATAGTGACTCCAAGGGAACGCCAGGCGCCCCAGCGCGCGACGGCGGCGCCACCTAGAAAAACACCGACGATGCCGATCCAGATGCCGTAGATTTTCGTGACCGCGCCAATCTCGGTTTTTGAAAAACCCATGTCGCGGTAGAACGGGCTCATGATGCCGCCAATCGTCGCCTGCTCAGGAATCTTGAACAGCAGGATGAACAACAGAATCAGCAGCGCCAGCGTCCAGCGGTAACGATGAAAGAAATCGGCGAACGGATCGATCACACCCTCGCGCATCGTGTCGCGCCACCGAGCTGGTCGCGTGCGCAACACCTTGGGCTCTCTCGCCGTCAAAGTCGTCGCCACCGGCACGGCCATCGCTGCGGCCATGACGATGTAAACCAGCCGCCAGGGCATGTGATCCGCCAGGATCAGCGCTACCGCACCAGCCAGCAGCAAGCCAATCCGATAACCGAGCGAATAAGTGGCGACCAGCGCACCCTGCGCTTCGATCGGCGCGATTTCGATGCGATAGGCGTCTACTGCGATGTCCTGCGTGGCGCCGAAGAACGCCACCATCAGCGTTACCACGACGAACGGCACCAGTCGCGTCGGCGTCAGCACGGCCATCGCCAACAGTCCAACCAGCACACCCAGCTGCGCTAGCAATAGCCAGCCGCGACGCTGGCCCAGCCGCGAGAAGCCGGGGATCTGCCAATGATCAAGCAGTGGCGCCCACAGAAACTTGAACGCATAGGCCATGCCGGCGCTGGCGATCATCGTGATGTCCTTCAGCACGATGCCGTTTTCCTTGAGCCAATAGGCCAGGGTACCGGCCACCAGCAGAAACGGCAGGCCGGAGGAAAACCCGAACAGGAACATCGTCCACGCCGCCGGCTGGGCGAAGGTCCGCCAGATCGACGGCCTCGCCGGTCTGGACGTCAGGGACTCAGTCGGCATAGTCGACGATATACGGCGCGTGATCGGAGAAGCGCTGGTCACGGTAGATCGAGCAACCGGTGAGGCGGTCGCGCAAGGACGGCGTGACCACCTGGTAGTCGATGCGCCAACCGACGTTGTTGGCGCGCGCCTGGCCGCGGTTCGACCACCAAGTGTATTCGACCGCGTCGGGTTTCAGCGTGCGGAAACTGTCGACCCACCCCCGTTGCTGGAACAACAGATCCAGCCATGCGCGCTCTTCGGGCAGGCAGCCGGAGTTCTTCTGGTTGGAGCTCCAGTTCTTGATGTCGTTCCTCGTGTGCACGATGTTCCAGTCGCCGCAGATCACGTAGTCGCGGCCACTGTTTCGCCACTGTTCGAAGATCGGCTCGATCCAGTCCATCACCTTGAACTTGAACTGCTGGCGCTCGTCGCCGGAGGACCCCGAAGGCACGTACAGCGATACCACACTGAGATTACCGAACCGCGCCTCGATGTAGCGGCCTTCGTTGTCGAATGCGTCCCAGCCCAGTTCCGTGAGCACCGCATCCGGCTCGCGCCGGGCGTAGATCGCCACGCCGCTGTAGCCCTTCTTGCTGCTGGCATCGCGGTAGAAGCAATGATGGCCGTCGGGGCGGAACATCGGATCACTCAGTTGATCCTCCTGCGCCTTGGTTTCCTGCAGGCAGACCACGTCCGCCTGTTGTCCGCGCAGCCACTCGAACACACCCTTGCTGGCGGCGGAGCGAATACCGTTGGCGTTGAGGCTGATGATGCGCATGAGGTCTCCCGGCAGTCGATGGGTGATCATAACAACCCTGACTCGCGGTATCGGCGGTGCCCATGCGCAAGTTGCCCGTGATTCGCGTCGTGCCGATGGATGCATCATTGCGCCCGATGCTGTTCGATTTGCACGTGTCGCCATCTCAGAGCGAGTACGTGGGAACCATCGCCGACATGCTGGCCGACGTCGCGGCATCTCCTGGCAGCGAGGCCATGGCAATACTGCATGGCGAAGTACCCGTGGGCTGCTATCGGCTCGACCCGCATGCGCGCAGCGTGGCCGGCCACGATTTCGGGCAGCCGGCCCTGGGGGTGCGTGCATTTTTCGTCGATGCCCGCTGGCAACGCCGCGGCGTGGGAACCGCGGCGCTAATCGCGTTGATCGCCGATGCCGCCGAGCGACATCCTCATGCGCGCCTGCTCGCGTTGACGGTGAGCGTCGACAACACGGTCGCCCTGCAGATGTATCGCCGCGCCGGCTTCACCGATGGCGGCGAGTTGTACCATGGCGGCCGTTCCGGTCCATTGCATCTGCTGCTGCGGACCCTTCCCTGAGTTCCAACTTTCCGCGAGACGACCGTGCACGATTATCAACGCGACTTCATCGAACTGGCCCTGCAACGCGAGGTGCTCCGCTTTGGCGAGTTCACGCTCAAATCCGGGCGGCTGAGCCCGTATTTCTTCAACATGGGCCGCATCGATTCCGGTGCGGCGCTGGCCCAGCTTGGCCACGCCTATGCAGGCGCGCTGGTGAATTCGGGGTTGCAGGTGGACATGCTGTTCGGCCCGGCCTACAAGGGCATCGCGCTGGCGGCAGCCACTGCCATTGCGCTGGCCGAACAGCACCGCATCGACCTGCCATGGGCCTACAACCGCAAGGAAGCGAAGGACCACGGCGAAGGCGGCGTACTGGTGGGCGCGCCGTTCAAGGGACGCGTGCTGATCGTCGACGACGTGATGACCGCAGGTACCGCCGTGCGTGAATCGCTGGCACTGATCCGCGCGCACGGCGCCGAACCGGCCGGCGTGCTGATCGCACTGGATCGGCAGGAACGCGGGCAGGGTGAGCGCTCCGCCGCGCAGGAAGTCGCTGCCGACAACGGCATTCCGGTGATCGCGATTACCGGGCTGGACGATGTACTTGCCTATGCCGGCGAGCGCCCGGAATTGGCGGCCGAGCATGCACGCCTGATCGCCTACCGCGAACGCTACGGCGTCCGGGTCTGAATCCGCACGCTTGATGCGGATCACACCAGCAGCATCCCTGCCTAGGCAGTGCCGTGGCGACGGCTATACTCGCGGGCAGGGGGATTATTCATGCGAAAATTTTTGGCCATCGTTGTCGTCACCGCCCTTGGCATGGGCGCTGTCGCCCACGCCCAGAGCACCGCCAATAATAAGAACACCAGCAGTGTCCGCTACAAATGGCACGACGCGCAGGGACTGTTGCACTTCAGCGACAGCCTCACCGCCGAGGCGATGAAATACGGTTACGACCTCGTCAACGACCGCGGCCTGGCGATCCAGCATGTGCCGCGCCAGTTGAACCCGGAGGAACGCGCTGCGGCGAACAAGCTGGCGGAAGCGCAGGCCGCGAAGGATCGCGCCGCGCGGGAACTCGCCAATGCCGAGGCGCAGATGCTGTCCGCCTATCCGGACGAGCAGACCTACACGATTTCCCAGCAGCAGCAACTGGACACCGTCGACCAGCAGGTCCGCACGACTCAGATCAATATGCGCAGCCAGGAAAAGGCACTGACCGATCTGCTCGGTCGAGCCGCCGATATCGAACGCAACAAGGAACCCGTTCCCAAGTTCCTCGCCGACAGCATCGCCAAGCAGCGCGACGTCGTGACTGGCCAGCGCAACGCGCTGACCCATCTGCAGGGCGAACGTGCGCAGACCGTGCAGCAACAGGCCAAAGACCTGGCCCGCTACCGCGAACTCAAGGCGGCGCAACTCCGGCAGGAGCAAGGCGACGCCGCGCACTGAGTCCTTGAGTTCTGAAAAAGCGGAAGGCCGGTTCTTGCCGGCCTTCCGCTCTTCGGACATCGGCTCAGAACGGCAGCTTGAGCCTGAAATCCACCGCGAGCAATTGCTTGCGGAATACCTGCTGGATGCGCTTCAGCGCCGCCGCGTTGTCCGCCTCGAAACGCAGCACCAGCACCGGCGTGGTGTTGGATGCCCGCACCAGGCCCCAGCCGTCGGACCAGTCCGCGCGCAGGCCGTCGATGGTGATCAGGCTGGCGTCGTCGAAACTGGCCAGCGACCGCAGCTTGTCCATGAACGGATAGTTCTCGCCCTCGCCCAGTTCAACCTTGAGCTCGGGCGTGGAGACGCTCTTGGGCAACGTGGCGAAGATCTCCTCGGGCGAACGCCCCTGCAGATCGCCGCCAAGGATTTCCATCAGGCGCGCCGCGGCATAGATGCCGTCGTCAAAACCGTACCAGCGCTCCTTGAAGAAGAAGTGCCCGCTCATTTCGCCGGCAAGCTCGGCGCCGGTCTCGCGCATCTTGGCCTTGATCAGCGAATGGCCGGTACGCCACATCAACGGACTGCCGCCGGCGTCCAGGATCTGGCCCTTCAAGTGGCTGGTGCACTTGACGTCGTAGATCACCGTGGCACCGGGCTGGCGCGACAGTACATCGCGCGCGAACAGCATCAACAGCCGGTCGGGATAGATGATCTCGCCACCCTGGGTCACCACGCCGAGACGATCGCCGTCGCCGTCGAACGCCAGGCCCAGATCGGCGCCGGTCTGCTTCACCGCGAGAATCAGATCCTCCAGGTTATGCGGATCGGACGGATCGGGATGATGGTTCGGGAATGTTCCGTCGACGTCGCAGTACAGCGGAACCACCTCGCAACCGACGCCTTCCAGCACCTGCGGCGCGAGTGCGCCGGGAATGCCGTTGCCGCAGTCGACGACGATCTTGAGTCGCCGCTCGGCGAGCACGTCGGAGACGATCTTCTCGATGTAGTCCGGGGCCACGTCGACCTGGCGCAGGTTGCCGCGGCCATCGCTGTCGAGTTTGCCGCCAGCGATGCGCTGGTACAGATCCTGGATCGCGCCTTCGGACAACGTCTCGCCGCCGACCACGATCTTGAAGCCGTTGTAATCGGGTGGGTTGTGGCTGCCGGTCACCGCCACGCCGCAGCCGGTGTTGAAACGATAGGCGGCGTAGTACACCACCGGCGTCGGCACCGCGCCGATGTCGATGACGTCGATGCCCGCCGCGCGCAGGCCATCGGCCAGGGCGCCGGCGAGTTCTGGGCCGGACAACCGGCCATCGCGGCCGACCACGATTTCGCGCAGGCCTTTCTCGTTCATCAGCGTGCCAATCGATTGACCGAGCAAGCGCGCAACATCCTTGTTCAACGTCGTGCCGACCACGCCGCGCACGTCATAGGCGCGGAAGATGCCGGGATCCACCTCAACCACTGGCACAGCGGGCGCCACCGCCCTGGCAGGCGCCGGTTCGACCGGCGTGGACGCTTCGCGGATGCGTTCGATTTTTTCGGGAAGGGGCACATCATCCGGTTCGACCGCTGTCGGTTCGCGTGCGCGCAGACGCAACAGGAAGACACCGCCGACGAGCCCGAACAGGGTCAGCAACGCGCTCAGCACGAGGGAACGCGGCAACACGATGAATTCATCCGGCAAGCCGGCGCCGATGCTGAACACACTGCCGGCGATCGGCTTGCCTGCGTCATCCGCTTGGGTGGACGCGGCGCCGTGAGAAAGCAGTTGCACGTAGCCGTGTTCGTCGCCCTGGCGCAGGTCGAGGCGGCCGCTGCCCGGCGAAATCGCGTCGAACCTCTGCTGCAGTGGCGCAAACGGCAGCTCGACCCACGCCCACGCCTGCGCCCGCTGCGGCGGCCCCAGTGGAATCACCAGGCTCAGCCGACGATCGCCGTTGCCGTACGAAACGCTCTGCGCGAGCGGCATGCCTTCGGCGCTCTGCGCCGTCATCAGTTGCGCGGCCTTGGCATAGCCGAACTCGCGATAGTTGGCGTGCAGCACTTCGCCGAGGTCGCCTGAGTACAACTCGAGCTTCCGTGCCTCGGGCAACTGCTGGCGCAGCGACGCGGCGGATCGCACGGGATCGCTCATGGCGGTGGACGGGTCCACCCCGGCAAGGACCTTTTCCACCTTGCCGCGCTGGATGGCGATCTCCTCGGAGAGTTCGCGCACCGCCACGGCCTGCGCCGCATGCACGCTGTCGATCGCGCGCCCTTCCGTGGCGATCAGCCAGGTTTGCCAAGCGCAGAACAGGCCCATCATCAGCAGCAAGGTGGCACCGGCCAGCGGCAGCAGGCGCTGCCAGTCGATCTGCAGACGGTCCCTTGCGATCTTTATCGCCATGCTCTTTCCCCACAGGCCGGGCGCGCCGGCATGGTGCGTCTGGTGTCGTGTCCCTGCATCCTATTTGATACCGGTCGAACCGAAACCGCCGCTGCCGCGCTCGCTCGGTGCAAAGTCCGTCACGATATTCAGTCGCGCCTGCGCCACCGGCACCAGCAGCAATTGCGCGACCCGATCGCCCACCTCGATCGTGTAGGCCTGCCGGCCACGGTTCCAGCACGAGATCATCAACGGACCCTGGTAGTCCGCATCGATCACGCCCACCAGGTTGCCCATCACCAGCCCATGCTTGTGGCCCAGACCCGAGCGCGGCACGATCAGCGCGCACCAACCCGGATCGCCGATGTGGATCGCGATGCCGCTGGGCACCAGCGCACTTTCGCCTAGCTGCAGGGTCAGCGGCGCGTCCACCGCGGCGCGCAGATCCATGCCGGCGCTGCCAACGGTTGCCGCCTGCGGTAGCGGGATGGTCACGCCCAGACGCGCATCGAGAATCTTCAGTTCGACATCGATCATCGGCGGCTTGCCTTGTAGCGTTCGCTCATCCGATCGACCAGCTGGCGCGCCAGCTCCGTCTTGGAGGCTTGCGGCAGTTCGGCGGCGCCATCGGCCCAGTACAAGGTCAGCGCGTTGTCTTCGGACTCGAAACCCAGGCCATCGCCAACACGGTTGGCAGCGATCATGTCCAGCCCTTTGCGCCTGAGCTTGTCCTGCGCGTACGCCGCGACGTCATGAGTCTCGGCGGCGAAACCCACCAGGAACGGATGCGTGGGCTGCGCCGACAGGCTGGCCAGGATGTCCGGGTTCTCGCGCAGTTGCAGCGCAAGACCCGCGCCATCCTTTTTCTTCAGCTTGTGTCCGGAGACTTCCAGCGGGCGGTAATCGCCGACGGCCGCCGCCCCGATATAGATGTCCGCCTGCGCCGCAGCGGCAACCACCGCCGCATGCATCTGCGCGGCGCTGCGGACATCGATGCGCTGTGCGATGCCCGCCGGCGTGGCCAGGCTCACCGGCCCGGCCACCAGGGTGACCGTCGCACCCGCTTCCGCGGCCGCCTGTGCCACCGCAAAACCCATCCGGCCGGAACTGCGGTTGCCGATGAAGCGCACCGGGTCGATGTCTTCGTATGTCGGCCCGGCACTGACCAGTACGCGCAGGCCCGCCAGCGCGTGGCTGCCGAATGAAGCCACCAGCGCGTCGCGCAGTTCGTGCGGCTCCAGCATGCGTCCGCTGCCGATGTCGCCGCAGGCCTGGTCGCCCACGGCCGGCCCGAGCATGCGGACACCGCGCTGCCGCAGTGTGTCGATATTCGCCTGCACCGCCGCATTGGCCCACATCTGCTGGTTCATCGCCGGTGCCAGATACAGCGGCGCGGCGCTGGCGAGGCAGACCGTGGTCAGCAGGTCGTTGGCCAGGCCATGCGCGAGGCGGCCGACCAGGTCCGCGCTGGCTGGCGCGATCAGGATGCGCTCGCCCCAGCGGGCCAGCTCGATGTGGCCCATCGCCGCTTCGGCCTGGTCGTCCCACAGGCTTACCCGCACCGGCTGGCCGGACAGTGCCTGGAACGTGGTCGCACTGACGAAGTGGGTGGCGCTTTCGGTCATCACCACACGCACCTGGGCGTCCAGGTCGCGCAGGCGCCGAACCAGCTCGCACGACTTGTAGGCGGCAATGCCGCCTGAAATTCCCAGCAAGATGCGGCGTTGGGCAAGACTCATGTAAGGGCGGCCTGACAATCGGGCAGAGGCGTAGCTTACCGGATTCATCCCCGCCACCTGCTGCCTGCCATTCGCCCGGCTGGCAGGCTACATGGATGAGCATCCGCGACTGGCCCGAAGGCGAACGTCCCCGTGAAAAACTGCTGGCGCGCGGCAGCGCCGCGCTGTCCGATGCCGAGCTGCTGGCGGTATTGCTGGGCAGTGGCAGCCGGGGCAAGGATGCCCTCGCGCTGGGCCGCGAACTGCTGAACACAGCAGGCAGCCTCGGAGCGCTGCTCAGCCGACCCGACCGGCAGATTCGCGCCGGCGGCCTGGGGCCGGCCAAACGCGCGCGCGTCGCCGCTGCGCTCGAACTGGCGCGGCGCAGCCTCTCCGAGGAGCTGAAACAGGGTCAGAGCCTGGGCAATCCGCGCGACAGCGGCGACTACCTGCGGGCGCGGTTGCGCCATCTGCCTTATGAGGTATTCGGCTGTCTTTATCTGGACAACCGGCATCGCGTGCTGGCTTTCGAGGAGCTGTTCCGCGGCACCGTCGATGGCGCCAGCGTGCATCCGCGCGAGGTCGTGCGCGCGTGCCTGCAGCACAACGCCTGCGCGGTGATCTTTGCGCACAACCATCCGTCCGGGGTCGCCGAGCCCAGTGCGGCAGATCGGGCGATCACCCGCGAACTGCGCGATGCCCTGCAGTTGGTTGGCGTGCGCGTGCTGGATCACCTGGTCATCGGCAGCGGCGAACCGGTATCGATGGCGGCCCGCGGCCTGCTCTGAGCATCGCTCCTGGATCGCGCTCTTGGATCGCCCATAAAAAACGGCGTGGAAGAGTCCACGCCGCGAAGCCGATTTGGGGAGGGAGAGAGCGGCATCTCCAGTGCTGCCATGGAGGGGAGTCATGCCAGGCACCCGGGCATTATCGCGGTGCGGCATGACAGGCCCATGACGTTGACCGGTGCGCGAAGAAGCCTCGTCAGGGCCCGGAAACTTATGCACAAATCAGTGAGAGCGCCACTTGCGGGCCCTATCGATCCTCGATCCGCAGGTTGATGTTTCAACAAATTGATAAATAAAGATATTTTCTTGCGTCTGGATGAATTTGGCGTTGGGGAGGAAAACCGCGGCCCTTGGCCACGAACATTCCCCACAGAGTTATCCACAGCATCTGGGCGCTGCGATGCATCGAAACGGTGCCGATCGACGGCAGGCCGCATGGCGCAATGGGCGCGGGGCAGTCTGTTAGACTTTTCGGTTCTTCTCGAGAATCGATCCCACCCGTGAAAGCACAACTGCGTGAACTGGTTCTGCAGGCGGTGAATACCCTGCAAAATGATGCCGTCCTGCCCGTCGACCTGATCTTGCCGGGGTTCGTGATCGAACGCGCACGCAGTCGTGAACATGGCGATTTCGCCAGCAACATCGCCATGCTGCTGGCCAAGCCGGCACGCGCCAAACCGCGCGAGCTGGCGGAGAAGCTGGTGGCGGCGCTGCCCGCCAATGCGCTGGTGGCGAAGGTGGACATCGCCGGACCCGGTTTCATCAATTTCCATCTGACGCCGGCCGCGTATCACGACGAAGTGCGGCGCATCCTGGATCAAGGCACCGTGTACGGGCGCAGTGCCGGCGGCGCGGGCGAAACGGTGGGTGTGGAATTCGTGTCGGCCAACCCGACCGGCCCGCTGCATGTCGGCCATGGCCGCAACGCGGCGATCGGCGACTGCCTGAGCCGGCTGCTCGACGCCACCGGCTGGAACGTCAAACGCGAGTTCTACTACAACGACGCCGGCGTGCAGATCGCGAACCTGGCCATTTCGGTGCAGGCGCGGGCGCGTGGCGTGACCCCGGACGACAGCGGCTGGCCAGAAAACGGCTATCGCGGCGACTACATCGCCGAGGTGGCGCGCGCCTATCTCGACCGCGAGTCGGTAGTTGCCGATGGCGAGACGGTGACCGGCGCAGGCGATCCGGACGACCTCGACGCAATCCGCCGTTTCGCCGTGGCCTATCTGCGCCACGAACAGGACCTGGACCTGCAGGCATTCGGCGTGGATTTCGACACCTACTTCCTGGAATCCTCGTTGTACAGCGACGGCAAGGTCGAGGAGACCGTGCGCGAACTGGTCGCCCACGGCCACACCTACGAGGAAGGCGGCGCGCTGTGGCTGCGCACCACCGATTTCGGTGACGACAAGGACCGCGTGATGCGCAAGTCCGACGGCACCTATACCTATTTCCTGCCCGACGTGGCCTATCACCTGTCGAAATGGCAGCGCGGCTACGGCAAAGCCATCACCGTGCTGGGCTCGGACCACCACGGCTCGCTGGCGCGGGTGAAAGCCGGCCTGCAGGCGCTGGACGCGGGCATTCCCAAGGGCTATCCCGACTACATGCTGTACCAGATGGTGACGGTGATGAAGGGCGGGGAAGAGGTGAAGATCTCCAAGCGTGCCGGCAGCTACGTCACCCTGCGCGAGCTGATTGACGAAGTCGGCCGCGATGCCACGCGCTACTTCCTGATCTCGCGCAAGTCCGATTCGCAATTGGTGTTCGACATCGACCTGGCGCGCTCGCAGAGCAACGACAACCCGGTGTACTACATCCAGTACGCCCATGCGCGGGTGTGCAGCGTACTGCGCCAGGCGGGCGAAAAGGGCTTCACGGTCGATCTGCGCAATGGCCTGGAGCACCTGTCACGGCTCGACAACGAGCAGGAGCAGATCCTGCTCACCGAACTGTCGAGGTACCCGGAACTCGTCGAGGCCGCGGCCGCCAACCTGGAGCCGCACCTGCTGGCGGCATGGTTGCGCGAACTGGCAAACGCGTTCCACACCTATTACAACTCGCACCAGTTCCTGGTCGAGGACGGCGCGTTGCGCGACGCTCGGCTGGCGCTAGTGGTGGCAACGCGGCAAGTATTGAAGAATGGACTGGAATTGCTGGGCCTGAGCGCCCCGGAGAGCATGTAATGGCACCACCACGCAAGGGTAAGGGCCGGCAGGCCGTGCGCAACAACAGCGGGGGATTCCCCGGTTGGGGCTACGCGGTCATCGGCATCCTGATCGGCGCCGTCCTGATGGCGGTGATGATGCGCGGCAGCCTGCTGACCAGCATGAAGCCGACCGTGCCGCAGGCCAACCCGCAGGCCACCGCGCAGCGCGGCAGCGACCCGGGCGTGCTGGAACCGGCCAGCGGCGAAAGCGCACCGAAGAAGCCGCAGTACGACTTCTATTCGGTATTGTCGGAGAAGGAAGTGCGCATCCCCGATGCCGTGATCAGTGCGCAGGCGCGCGCCGAACAGCAACAGAAGCAGCTCGCCGCGCAGCAGCAGGCGCAGGCTGCGGCCCAGCAACCCGCCGCAGCGCCAGTGGCCTTGTCGCCGAAGGCGCCCGATGTCGCCACCGAAAATGTCACCGCGGCGCCAGCCGCCGCCGTACCGACGCCCGCGGCCGGCACCGGCTACCTATTGCAGGTCGGCGCATTCCCGAACTCGGCCGATGCGGAAACCCTGAAGGCCAAGCTCGCCATGCAGGGTTTCGTCGCCAACGTGCAGTCGGTGAAGATCGGCGCACAGGCCTACAACCGCGTGCGCCTCGGCCCGTTCCGCTCGGCGACCGAACTGGAGTCGACCAAGCAGCGCCTGGCCTCCGCCGGCATCAATGCCATTGCATTGAAAGAAGGCCGGTAATCCCGACCCGCATCGTCCCGCAAGAGGCCGCGAAAGCGGCCTTTTGTTTGGACGGCCAAACGGTGCATGTCGATTGAGGTTATGCTGAATCTTCACATCCCCACGGAACCATCATGAAACGATTGCTTGTACTGCTTGCCCTGCTGTTTTCCGTCAACGTCTTTGCCGCCGACCGGCCCTATGACACGGCAGCCAATGCAAATGCCGATGTCAGCCATGCGCTGGCGCGCGCCAAGGCAACGCATACGCCGGTATTGCTGATCTTCGGCGCCAACTGGTGCGAGGACTGCCGCTCCCTGGATGGCGCCTTGAAAACCGGCAAGAACTCCACGCTGATGAAGCAGAACTTCCAGGTGGTGAAAATCGACGTGGGCAACTTCGACCACAATCTCGACGTGGCCAACCGTTACGGCGACCCGATCAAGAAAGGCATCCCCGCCGCAGTGATCGTGTCGGCCGACGACAAAGTGCTGTATTCGACCAAGGCGGGAGAGTTGTCCAACGCACGCCGCATGAATGCGGACGGCGTCTACGGTTTCTTCAAGCAGGCGATCGCGACAGCGAAGTCAGGCAGCTGACCGATCGCGCCTGATGCGGGCGTCCGGCATCACGCCGGACGCTTCAGCCGGATCAGCGCGGAGATATCCTCGTCGCCATAGCCCTGGCTCATCAGCTCGGCATAATCGGCCAGCGAGCGTTCGATGACGCCGGTGGCGCTGCCGACCTGCTGCGCGATACCGCGCACGATGGTGAGATCCTTGTGCAGCAGGGCGAGCTTGAAGCCCACGCTGAACTCGTTGCGCAACATGGTTTCGCCGCGTTTTTCGAGAAACCAGTTGCCGGCCGCACCCGCGCCCAGCGTGGGCAGCAACCGCTCCGGATCAAGTCCCAGCGCCTCGCCCAGCGCGAGGCCTTCGCACACCGCCTGTGCGATGCCGGCCACCAGCACCTGGTTCACTGCCTTGGTCGCCTGGCCCGCACCCGTCGCACCCAGGTGCGTGACGCGCAATGCGTAGGCTTCCAGCACCGGGCGCGCACGCTCCAGCACTTCGGCGTCGCCGCCGACCATCACCGACAGTTTGCCGTTCTTCGCGCCTTCGACACCGCCGGATACCGGCGCATCGAGGAAATGCACGCCGGCCTCGGCCAGGCGCGCGGCAGCCAGCTTCGCCGTCTCCGGCGAGACGGTGGAATGGTCGATCACGATCGCGCCGGGCTGCAGGTACGGCGCCAGCGCCTGCACCGTCGACAGCACGTCGGCATCGGCGGTCACGCACAGCGCGATCACATTGCAGCGCGCGGCCAGCTCGGCCAGCGTATCGGGCGCGGCGACCTCCCACTGCTGCGCGAGCTCGACCGCCTTCATGTGGGTGCGGTTGGCCACCGCGGCGAGCAGCCCGCGCTGCCGCAGATGCGCGGCCATGTGCACGCCCATTGCGCCGAGACCGATGAAACCTGCCTGGATGACCATGTCGCTACTCGTCGGGGAAACGATGGTTGATCGCGCCGCGCTCACTTGCGGTGCACGTCGTGGGTGACGAAGGGATGTTCCGGATCGGGCGCTTCCAGCCAGCGTGGATGCGACAGCGTATGCTGCATGTCCGCCACGCCGCTGCGCCAATGTTCCTGCATGGTCGCCGCGCTGAATTCGAAGTCCTTGTAGTGCCCTTCGTACGGCTTGTCGCGGTAGATCAGGTGGACCACGTTGACCAGCGCGCCGCTGGCGCGCGATTCGGCACGCCGATACGCCGGCTCGTTGCGCCGGCCGGCCGGCACCAGCGCCATCAGGTCATGCAGCAGGCGCTGCTGCTCCTGCGCGGTGCGCATGTATTCGGTGACCATGCGCGTGCGGCTGGAAAACTGGATGTCCTTGCTGCGCTCGGCCACCTGCAGCATGTCGTGCGGCAACGGTCCTGACGAACTCCACAGATCCACCTGGAACACCAGCGTGTCGCGCAGCGGGTGTTCGGTCAGCACGCGATACAGCGGCGTATTCGAGACCATGCCGCCGTCCCAGTAGAACTCGCCGTCGATCTCCACCGCCGGAAAACCTGGCGGCAGCGCGCCGGAGGCCATGAAATGCTCGGGCCGCAGGCGCTCGCGCGCGCTGTCGAAATAGGCGAAGTTGCCGGTACGCACGTTCACCGCGCCGATCGACACGCGGATCGTGCGCGGATCGTTGATGCGGTCGAAATCGGCCAGCCGTTCGAGCGTGGTGCGCAAGGGCGTGGTGTCGTAGTAGCTGGCCGTGGCCGGTCCGGCGGACGGCTGCATGAACGGCGGCGGCATCCGCGGGGTGAAGAAGCCGGCCTGGCCCTCGGTCAGTGCACGCCAGGCGGCTACGCCACTCATCGCACTGACCACGCTGAGCGGCCAGCTTTGTCCATCCTGCGGCGCCGGCAATCCGAACGACGGCAGCAGCGGCGGCTGGCAGATCGTCTGCCAGAATTCGCGCAGCTTCCCGACCCGCTGCTCCGGTGCATTGCCCGCGATGATCGCGGCGTTCAACGCGCCGATCGAAATGCCGGCCACCCAGTCGGGATGATGGCCGGCCTCGGCCAGTGCCTCGTACACGCCCGCCTGGTACGCGCCCAGCGCGCCGCCGCCCTGCAGCACCAGCGCGGTGGTTTCGTAGATCGGCGCAGGCTTGCCGCCGGACGCCTTCGCGCCGGATCGCGCCTTAGTCGGCGAGGTAGTCATGCACCACCTCCCCGAGGTCGAGCGTGAGATCGGTGATGAAGTGCAGCGCCGATTCCACCTTCAGCACCGGCAGGTCCGCCACCGGCGCCAGCGCGTGCGGATGCAGTTCCAGCGAGGCCGGTCCGGTCCACGCGCCCTTGAGGTTGATGTCGCTGGTGAAGTAGCGCACGAGCTCGCAGATGCGCGGCGTACCGTCCACGTGCGGGATGATCTTCAGCAGGAAGTTCGGCGCCTGCAGCGAGGCCAGCACCGCGGCATGGTCGACCGGCCGGTGCTTGAACCCCATCGTGGCCTTGGCCACGCGCAGCTTGCCGTAATCGAGCGTGCCGACCACGGTATCGATCTCGACATCGAGCTTCGGCGCGGCCAGCTTTTTCGGAAAGCCCCACAGTTCGCGGCCGGCGGCGATCGGCGGATGATCGTTGAGGTACATCGAGTGCACGTAGCCCCCGCGCGCGCCCTGGTAGCTCACCGGAATCACCTGCCCCGATTCGGTGTAGTCGCCGAAACCGGTGGAATCGGGCATGCGGATGAATTCGTATTTGACCAGCGGCTCGGTGATCTCCAGCGGCTCGGGCACGACCGCACGCAACGCATCCATGTCGGTGCGATAGGTGATCACCATGAACTCGCGATCGGTGAAACGGTAGGGGCCTGGCGGAAACGCCGGGCTGGTCAACGGCATGGCGAACGCGTTCGCCTTCACATCGGCAATCTTCACGGAAACACTCCCTGGACCCGCAAGAAAAGCGGCGCGACCGGAACGGCCGCACCGCGCTGGATTCAATACGCGATTACTGCATGTACCAGCCGTGGCTGACCACGAACGACTGCCCGGTCAGTGCCGCCGACGGGAAGGTGGCCAGGTACAGCGCGGTCTGCGCGATGTCCTCGACGGTGGTGAAGGTGCCATCCACGGTGTCGGCCAGCATCACGTTCTTGACCACATCCGCCTCGCTGATGCCAAGCTCCTTGGCCTGCTCAGGAATCTGCTTCTCCACCAGCGGCGTGCGCACGAAGCCCGGGCAGATCACGTGCGAGCGAACGTTGTGCGCCGCGCCTTCCTTCGCCAGCGTGCGCGCCAGGCCGAGAAGGCCGTGCTTGGCGGTGACATAGGCCGACTTCAGCTTGGACGCTTCGTGCGAATGCACCGAGCCCATGTAGATCACGATGCCGCCCGCGCTTTTGCCGGTGCCGTCATCCTTGTACATGTGCTGCAACGCGGCCTTGGTGGTGAGGAAGCCGCCATCCAAGTGGATCGCCAGCATCTTCTTCCAGTCCGAGAAGGCGTAGTTCTCGATCGGATTGACGATCTGCACGCCGGCGTTGGAGATCAGGATGTCCAGCCGGCCGAACTTCGCCACTACCGCCGCGGTGCCGGCATTCACCGCATCCTCGCTGGTGACGTCCATTTCGACACCGAACGCCTTGCCGCCGGCCGCGTTGATTTCATCCGCCGCGGCATCCGCCGCGGCCTGGTTGATGTCGGCGATCGCCACCGCCGCGCCGTTCTTCGCATACAACTCGGCGATCGCCTTGCCGATGCCGCTGGCCGCGCCAGTGATGAGTGCCACCTTGCCGTCGAGACTTGCCATGCATTACTCCTTGTAAGCGGGGGAAACCTTGAAGATATCGCCTAGGCCGACAGCATCAGCCGACGGTTTCGGAAAGATAGGTGTAGCCGGTCAGGCCGTCGTTCAACGCGCGATAGAACTGCTCGGCCTGGTCACCATCGACACCGGCGGCGGCGATTCGTTCGCGGTACGACAGGCGCAATGCCTCGAGATCGTAGCCGACGTAGTCGAGCATCAGGTCGGTGGTGTCGCCACGGCGCACGTGGTCGAACACGAAACCGCCATCCGCCGCACGCACGTTCACCGCGTCGGTATCGCCGAACAGGTTGTGAATGTCGCCCAGGGTTTCCTGGTACGCGCCGACCATGAAGATGCCGAGCCGGTAGCTCTCGCCGTCGCGCAAGGCATGCAGGCGCAGGCTGACGTCCACGCCTTCGCCATCGACATAGTGATCGATACGGCCGTCCGAATCGCAGGTGAGGTCGACGATCACGCCGCGGCGGGTCGGCTCCTCGTCGAGCCGGGCGATCGGCGCGATCGGGAAGATCTGGTCGATCGCCCAGATGTCCGGTACCGATTCGAACACCGAGAAGTTGACGAAGTATTTGTCGACCAGCTTCTCGTCGAGCTCGTCCAGCGCCTGCCGGTGCGAGCGCTCGGCCGGCAGCAGGCGCATGCGTACGGCGCCGGCGATCGCGTAGTACATCTCGTCCAGCCGCGCGCGATCGGCCAGCGCGAGCTGACCCAGCGCGTACAGCGTCTGGCCTTCCTGCAGGTGGTGCTGCGCCTCGTGGAACAGTTCCAGCGGCGGGCGGACATCCAGCTCCGCATGCACTTCGCGCAGGTGGCGCAACACCGTCGGTTCATCGTCGCGCGCGGGCGGAATCGCGCCGGCCGGCACTTCCTCGACCTCGGTGACATTGACCACCAGCACGGCATGGTGCGCGGTCATCGCGCGGCCGGCCTCGGTGAGGATGTGCGGCGCGTCGAGGCCTTCGGCCTCCACCGCCTCGGCCAGCGACTGCACGATGGTGGCGGCGTACTGCTCGATGGAATAGTTGATCGAATTGTGGCTGCGCGAACGCGAGCCCTCGTAGTCGACGCCCAGGCCGCCGCCGACGTCGACGATTTCCAGCGGCACGCCCATCGCCTTCAGTTCGACGAAATACCGCGTGGCCTCACGCATACCGTTGGCGATGTCGCGCACATTGGAGATCTGCGAGCCCATGTGGAAGTGCTGCAGCTTCAGCGCGTGCTTGAGGCCGGCCGCATCGAGGCGTTCGATCAGCGTCAGCACCTGGTTCGGCGACAGCCCGAACTTGCCCTTGTCGCCGCCGGTGTTCTGCCATTTGCCGGCGCCGATCGAGGCCAGCCGCACGCGCACGCCGAGCAGCGGCTCGACATCCAGCGCTTTCGCCTCGGCAAACACGTGTTCCAGCTCGGACAATTTCTCGATCACGATGAACACGCGCAGGCCGAGCTTGCGCCCTATCAGCGCCAGGCGGATGTATTCGCGATCCTTGTAGCCGTTGCAGATCACGATGGAGCCCGGGCGCGCCATCGCCAGCACCGCCATCAGCTCCGGCTTGGAGCCGGCTTCCAGCCCGAAACCGTGCGAGCCGGCGGCCACCAGCTCGCCGGCGACGCCGCGCTGCTGGTTCACCTTGATCGGGTAAATGGCCGTATAGCCGCCCGCGTAGTTCCATTCGCCGATCGCCTTGGCGAACGCACCCTGCAGGCGTGCGAGACGGTCGGCGAGGATGTCGGGAAAGCGCACCAGCAGCGGCAGCCGCAGGCCATTGGCGCGGGCACGCTCGACGATGTGCGGCAGCGATAGCGCCGGGCCGCGTGCACCGTGCGGGCGCATCACAATGTGGCCGGCGGTGTCGACGTCCACGTAACCATCGCTCCAGTGCGGCACGGCGTAGGTCTGGCGGGCGGTGTCGGTGGTCCAGTGAATCGACATCAAGTGACTCCTCGTGCAACGCGGCGGTTGCACCCTTGGATGATGTCGTCGCAGCGGCGAGCCTTGACGGTGTTGCTCTTCGGAGCACGAGCCCGAGCGACCGGAAGCCTCGCACGCCGCGGGGCCGATCAGGCTTGTCGGCTGCCCGCGCGATGCGCCGGCGTTGCCAGGCCGCCATTGTAATGGCCGTCTGTGACGATATGCGCACGTCGCGCCGCCCGGCTGGCGGGACGTTCACCGAGCTTGCCGCTACAATCGGCAGTCTTTGTATTCCATCGCGCCCTTGTCAGGATCGTCCCCCATGTCGCAGCAGCTCAGCTGGTTCACCGAAGCCCACCAGGCTTCCGGCTCTTCCATCGGTTTCCGCACCGAGCAACTGCTGCACGCGGAGAAGACCCCGTTCCAGACCATCGAGATCTACCAGACCACCGACTGGGGCAACCTGATGGTGATCGACGGCTGCGTAATGCTGACCACGCGCGACAATTTCCTCTACCACGAGATGATGACGCACCCGGCGCTGTTTACCCATGCGCGCGCCAAGCGCGTGGTGATCATCGGCGGCGGCGATTGCGGCACGCTGCGCGAAGTGCTCAAGCACGAGGAAGTGGAATCGGCGGTGCAGGTGGAGATCGACGAACGCGTGACGCGGCTGGCCGAGCAGTACTTCCCCGAGCTGTGCGAGGCGAATGCCGACCCGCGCGCCGAGCTGCTGTTCATCGACGGCATCAAGTACATGGCCGACTGCGAACCCGAATCGCTGGATCTGGTGATCGTCGATTCGACCGACCCGGTCGGGCCGGCCGAAGGGCTGTTCAACGCCGCGTTCTACGCCAGCTGCTACAAGGCGCTGCGCCACGGCGGCCTGCTGGTGCAACAGAGCGAATCGCCGCTGGCGCACCTGGACCTGATCAAATCGATGCGTTCGGCGATGCGCACCACCGGTTTCAACGCGGTGCGCACGCTGCCGTTTCCGCAGCCGTGCTACC
Organism: Rhodanobacter sp.; assembly: GCA_036398675.1. GTDB lineage: Bacteria > Pseudomonadota > Gammaproteobacteria > Xanthomonadales > Rhodanobacteraceae > Rhodanobacter. The sequence goes on from DASWOQ010000077.1 coordinate 23,711, forward strand.
CGACCGGCTGGTGGAGCTGCACGATGGCGCGCAAGGGCGGCGACCTGTCCGGTTTCCGAGAGCGCGGTGCGATCAGCAAGAATTTCCCGACCCGCTACTACAACGCCGATATCCACAAGGGTGCACTGGCGCAGCCGGAATTCATGCGCGAGGCGCTGGGCGAATAAGCAGGAGTGGAAATCGGGATTCGGGATTCGTGAAGAGCCGCGAGGCCCGGCGCTCTTCCGACTCCCGAATCCCGGCCCTCAGAACATCTTGCTGCGCACCTTGGGCAGCAGCACCAGCAGCAGGGTCGCCAGCGGGCCGATCAACAACGACACCACGAACCACAGCAATCCGCTGCGGTTCTTGCCCTGGGCGAGTGCGGCATTGATCAGCGCCAGCGTGCCCCAGCCGGCGAACCATGGTGCGCCATCGGCGAAATTCGAGAAAAAATGCTCCACTGGCCGTCTCCAACCGTTGCGGGGTGAACGCGCTTTCACGCCAGAGCAGGCATCCTAACAAGCATTGCGCGTGCTGCCCGCCAAAAGCGTCACCTCGATCAGCCGCGCTTAATGCATCGTCGTTATGCTGAATCCTTTGACTGTGGATGGATGCCCATGCTGCGTGGACTACGCTTTATCGTGCTGGCCGGCGCCCTGTCGCTGACACTGACGCCCGCCGTCGCCGCCACGAAAACCACCGCCGGCCAGCAAGGCGCGGCCAGCAAGGCGCGCGACAAGGCGCTGCTCGCGTTCCAGCGCGACCTGGTCAGCGTGCTCGCACCGCGGGCCGATCCGCTGCCGCTGCTGGCCGCAGCCTTGCTGGCTCGTCCGCTGGACAACCAGCCCAAGTTCAACAACTTCCATGCGCTGATCGGACGCGCGGCCGATGTCGACGGCAACAATCCCGCGATCAGCTGGGTGCGCCTGGCCGACTGCGACGCCAAGGCCGATGCCTGTCCTGCTGCGGTTGCGCTGGACCGTCTGCAGGCACAGGCACCGGACAATGCCGCCGTGTGGCTGCTGAAACTCGGCGTCGATACCCACGCCATGAAGCAGGACGCCGCGCGCGAGGATCTGGCCAAGGCGGCCGCATCGAAGGTCTATGACGACTACACCGGCACCAGCCTGAAGGCACTGGCCGGCTCGGTCGGCGTGCTGCCGCCGCCGGCCGATACGCTGAACCCGACCAATGCGGCCGGCGCGGTGGGCATGCAAGCGGTGCTGGTCTATGGCCTGGGCAGCACGCAGCCGCAGCCGGGGCTGCAGATCACCGCCAAGCTGTGCGAGAACGCCGGCAGCGACACCTCGATCAAGGCCGATTGCCTGAAGCTTGGCAAGGTTCTCGAATGGGGTTCCAGCCCACTGGCACGGTCGCTCGGCCTGCACCTGCGCGAAGTGCTGGCCGACGATCCGACGCAGCAGGAAGACGCCCGCCGCGACCGCCTCAACCTGATCTGGCAGGTTCAGAACTTCGGCCAGCTGTCCTCCCGCGCGCAGGGCGATGCCGCACTGGCGCAGCATCTGCTGGCGCTGGCACGCAGCGGCGGCACCGAAATGAGCATCGTGCTGGCGGCGCTGCGCGACAACAACATTCCGGCCGACGCGCCGGCCGACTGGAAGCCGCAGCAGGCAGGCTGAACCCGCAACCACCTTTGCGCCGCATGCGCAGCCGTGTAGGCTTGGCGCACCTTCCGCGGCAAGGGTCTGTCCATGTTCACGACGCTCGTGGCAAGCAGCAAAGGTGGTTGCGGCAAGAGCACGCTGGTCACCCAGCTGGCATCGCACTGGGCCCAGGCGGGCCAGCACACGGCGATCATCGATGCCGACCGGCAAGGCTCCAGCTTCCGCTGGGCCTCCCTGCGACCGGACAACGTTCCGGGCGTGCTGGCATTCGAAGGCGGGCGCCGATCCCTGCAACGGCTGCCACCGGACACCCAGCAACTGCTGATCGACACGGCCGCCGGATCCGGCGAGCGCGAACTCGAGCCCTATCTCGAAACGGCCAACGTGCTGCTGGTGCCGGTACTGCCGTCGTCGTTCGACCTGCATGCGACGCTGGGTTTCATCGAGGAGCTGCAGCGGATCAACCGAATCCGCCGCGGCAAGCTGCCGGTGGCGCTGGTGGCCAACCGGCTCAAGCCGTGGACGCATGCCAGCCAGGACGCCGTGGCCCAGCTTGCCGAGCAGTCGCCATTTCCGATCGCCGCGCAATTGCGCGACAGCCAGGCCTATGTGCTGCTCAGCGCGCTGGGTAAGGGCATCTTCGACTACCAGTCCGAGCAGGTTCGCAGCCACCAGCAGGACTGGAAGGCACTGCTGCGCTGGATCAAGCGCCATCAGTAAGACGGACCGTCGCGCGACCCCACCACCGGAGTTCCCCATGCACGAACTGATCTTGTTGCGACATGCCGAAGCGGTTCCCATAGAACAATCCGGCGACGACCAGCAGCGACCGCTGAGCGATCGCGGCCAGCAGGAGGCCCAGGCCGCCGGCAAGTGGCTGGCCGCGCATCGCAGCAAACCCGATCGCGTGCTGTGCTCGCCGAGCCGGCGCACCGGCGAAACCGCGCGGCTGGCGCTCGCCGCGCTGGACTCGCCACCGTCGCCGCAGATGGCCGGCGAAATCTACGACGCTTCGCCCGGCGAACTGCTGGCGCTGCTCGACCAGCACGGCGACGCCGAAACGGTGATGCTAGTGGGCCACAATCCCGGCATCGAGCGACTGGTCGCCCTGCTGGTCGAAGGCCGCTCCGACGAATTTCGCGGCATGCCGCCCGGCGCGCTCGCGGTGCTGCACCTGAATGGCGTGCTGGAACCGGGCAACGCACGACTGGATGCTTTCTGGTCGCCGTGAGGCGGCCGCTGCCCGCGTTGTTCTTCGTGGCGCTGGCGCTGGCCGCGCCGGCGTCCCGAACCGAAGACTTCCGCATCGACGAAACCCGTTCGCACGCCGATTTCGGCGTGCGCCTGCTGTGGCTGCATACCGTCAGCGGCCGCTTCACCACGATCCGCGGCGACGTGTATCGCGATCACCGCAGTCTGGCGACGGTCGACGTCAGCATCGACGTCAACAGTGTCGCGATGGGCTCGGCGCGGTTCCGGCGCTGGGTGCTGGCGCCGGAATTCTTCGATGCCCAGCGCAATCCGACCGCGCGCTTCCTGTCCGACCCGGTGCCGTTCGACCGGCTCGCCAGCGGCGGCGTGCTGGACGGCCGGCTCAGCTTGCGCGGGGTCATCCGTCCGGTACACCTCGAACTGCTGCCCGCCGACTGCGCGAGGATCACCTCGCGCGCCTGCGTGATCGAAGCGCGCGGCGCCGTGTCGCGCAGCGACTTCGGCATGACCAGCCACGGCGCCTCGCTGTCCGACGTGGTGAAGCTCGACCTGATGATCGCGCTTGAACCGACACCGGATTGACCGATACCTCCGTATCATGGCGCGCATGCCCGTGCGCCACCTTCTCGCCTTCCACCTGCTCGCCGCCGTTCTGCTGCTGCAGGGTTGCACGTTGTCGCAAACGCAGATCCGGCGGGCCGACGCGGTCGTCACGGCGAGCATCGACCGGCAGCTCGACTGCAATCGCACCGACCATTGCGCGACGCCATCGCCCTTGCTGCAGGCGGCGCAACAGGCGATCGCCGAATCGACGACGCAGCGGCCGGTGCACGTGGTGACCCTGCTCAACGACAGCGAACCGGCGATGGCCGCGCGGATCAACCTGATCCGCGCCGCGCAACGCTCGATCGACGTGCAGACCTACATCTGGGATCACGACGACGCTGGCCAACTGGTGTTGAACGAACTGGTGCAGGCCGCGCAACGCGGCGTGCAGGTGCGCATCCTGGCCGACCAGCTGTGGTCGTTCAACGATCCGGTGCTGCTGGAGCGTCTGTCCAGAGCCAACGTCAACCTGCAGGTGCGCCTGTACAACCCGACCTTCCACAAGGCGCAGACCCAGCCGGTGGAGTTCGCCGCGGGATTGCTGTGCTGTTTCTTCAAGTTCAACCAGCGCATGCACAACAAGCTGCTGCTGGTGGACGACGCCATCGGCATCACCGGCGGACGCAACTACGAGGATCGCTATTTCAACTGGGACGACAGCTTCGACTACGTCGATCGCGATGTGATGGTCGGCGGCCCGGCCGCGAAACAGATGGCGGACAGCTTCGAACTGTTCTGGCAGCACCGGCGTTCGGTGCCGCTCACGCACCTGCGCGACGTCAACCGCGAGATTCTCGACGACGGCACGCCGACGCCATGGCCGCAGCCGGTCTATCGCCGACCGCGGCGGGTCGCGCAGGTGCAGCAGGCCGCCGAGGACGCGCAGTGGCTGCAGGCCTGGCTGATCGAACCGTCGCTGCGGACCGGCCAGGTCGAGTACTTCAGCGATCTGCCGGCGAAGACCGACAAGCCGAACAAGGCGCACGCGCGCGAGTTCACCCGCAACGTAATGCGCATGGTCGGCGAGGCCAAGCACGAGGTGGTGCTGCAGACGCCTTACCTGGTGATGAGCAAGCCCGCGCAGCGGATCTTCCGCAAACTCCACCGCGACGCGGAGCCGCCGCGCATCATCGTCTCCACCAACTCGCTTGCTTCCACCGATGCGTTCGCGGTCTATGCGATGTCCTACAAGCACCGCAAACGCTACCTGACCAAGTTCGGTTTCGAGATCCACGAACTGAAACCGCGCGCGCCCGGCCCCGCCACCGACAACGAGCTGGCGAACCTGGGCACCGACAACCTGACCCTGCCGGCGGAAACCGCCAGCCCGGGCAGCGCCAGGCAGACCCGCATGCACCTGCTCGGCAGCCGCGGCAGCAACAGCCGGCCGGCGCCGCTGCTCAGCGAGGGCCGCCGCTACGGCCTGCACGCCAAGTCGATCGTGATCGACGACGACTTCGCCATGGTCGGTTCGCACAATTTCGATCCGCGCTCGGATCACTACAACACCGAGGCCGGGGTGATCGTCTACGACCATCGCTTCGCCGACCGGCTGCGTCAGAGCATCCTGCGCGACACGCAGCCGGAGAATGCGTGGGTGATCGCGCCGCGCCAGCGCAAGGTGCCGGTGCTGTCGGACATCAACGATGCGATCGGCACGGTGTCCGAACACCTGCCGCTGTTCGATCTGTGGCCGTTCCGCTACGCCACCAGCTACGACCTCAGGCCGGAATGCCAGCCGTTACGTGTCGGCGATCCGAATTTCTTCGTCTGCTACCAGCCGGTGGGAGACTTCCCCGAGGTCGATCTGTCGCCCAAGCTGATCATCACGCGGATGATCACCGCCTTCGGCGCAGGCACCACCGGCCTGCTCTGAGCCGGCTGCCCCGGATCGAGCGCGGTTACGGCCGTTCGAGGATCGCGGTGACGCCCATGCCACCGGCAGTGCAGATCGATATCAGTCCGCGACCCGAACCTTTCTGCTCCAGCATCTTTGCCAGCGTCGCCACGATCCGCGCGCCGGTGGCGGCGAATGGATGGCCGACGGCAAGACTCGACCCATGCACGTTGATCTTCGCCGGATCGATCGAGCCCAGCGGCGCATCGAGGCCAAGGCGGTTCTTGCAATACTCCGCCGACTCCCACGCGCGCAGCGTGCACAGCACCTGGGCGGCGAACGCTTCGTGGATTTCGTAGTAATCAAAATCCTGCAGGCTGAGGCCGTTGCGCGCCAGCATGCGCGGCACCGCGACGGTCGGCGCCATCAGCAGGCCTTCGCCGTGGACGAAATCCACCGCGGCGACTTCGGCGTCGCGCAGGTAGGCCTGGATGGTCAGGCCACGCTGCGCCGCCCATTCGTCGCTGCCGAGCAACACCGCGGCGGCGCCGTCGGACAAACCGGTGGAGTTGCCGGCGGTCAGCGTGCCCTTGCCCGAACGCTTGTCGAACGCCGGCTTCAGCGTGGCCAGTTTCTCGATGCTGGAATCCGGGCGCAGGAAGCCATCACGCTTGAGCCCGCGGAACGGCACCAGCAGGCCCTCGAAGAAACCCTCGTCGTACGCGGCGGCGAGCTTGTGGTGGCTGTCGAGCGCGAGCCGATCCTGCGCCTCGCGGCCAATGTGCCACTCCTTCGCCATCTGCTCGCAGTGCTCGCCCATCGACTTGCCGGTGCGCGGTTCGGCCACGCCGGGAAACGATGGCTTCAGTTCCTTCAGCGAAAACCCGCGCAGCGCAATCTTCAATTTCTCCATCGGGGTCTTCGCACGATTCATCGCCAGCAACCGCTTGCGCAGGCGCGTGCCGAGCACGATCGGCACGTCGCTGGTGGTGTCCGACCCGCCGGCCACGCCAGCCTCGATCTGCCCGGCGGCGATCTTGTTGGCAATGATGATGGTGTTGTCCAGCGAAGTGCCGCAGGCGCGTGCGGTGGTGATGCCCGGCGTGGTCGGCGCAAGACCGGAACTGAGCAGGGCTTCGCGCGCGAGGTTCCAGTCCGACGAATGCTTGATCACCGCGCCCATCGCCACTTCGCCCAGTTCCACGCCGTGAAGGCCGTAGCGTTCGACCAGCGCGCCGAGCACTTTCACCGACATGCCAAAATTGCCGACATCGGCGTACGCGGTGTTGTTGCGACAGAACGGGATGCGGACACCGCCGATCACTCCAACGCGCCTCTGCGTGTTTTCCATGGTTGAAACAATTCCTCGCACAAGTCATTCAAGGCTAACCCGGCATGCCGCGCGGCGAAAGCCCAATTCGCTGAATGGGTGTGCTGTCATGGGCGCGATCGGGCGCGCTGATAGAATCGTATCCTTTGCCGTGTGAATTCTTCGCCGTGGAAGCGCAATCGCTGCTCGCCCTGTCCGCCGTGCTGGCGCTGGAACCGGTGGCCGGCGAACCGCCGCCGCGGCTGTGCCTGACTCGCGACGAGGCCGCCGAACTGGCCGCGCTGGTGGCGGCCGATCTTCACGGGCTTTTGCCGCAGGTGGCGCAGACGCGGCTCGCGCTGGCCGGCGCGCTGTTCGACCAGGTCGAGCTGCTGCGCCCGGGGTTCCCGGTATGGGCCACGCTGGATGAGCTGGCCCGCCGCGTGCCGCGGGGATCGCTCGACCATGTGGTCGCCTTCGGCAGCCACGACGGCCACATGCCGGCCGAAACCCTGCAGCCATCGCGGTCGTTCGCCGATGGCCCGATGCGGCTCCTGCCGCTGAGCCTGCTGGCACCGGAAGCACTGGCCGGCGAGTTGTCCGAACAGATCGAGATCCAACTGGTCGGACGCGGCGAAGCCGGTGCGCTGACCGCCGACTGGCTGATGCGCACGCTCGGCATCCGGCTGGAACACGTGCGCTATCTCAGCCGCAACGACCTGCTCGCGCTGACCTGCGTGCAGTACGAACACGTCAACCTCGCACCGCTGTGGACGCTGCTGGAAAACGCGTTGTTGACCCCGTGGCGCGACGAATCGGCGCTGAGTGCACGCGGGCTGGCGCTGCGTTACGCCCAAGGAACCGTGCTGGCGCAATCGCCATCGGGCTGGCTGGCCTCGCAGAAGGGCGAGCTGCGCCAGCGCGAGCACGACTTCGCCGGCATCGTGTTCGAGTTGCGCCAGTATGCCGCGCTGCTCGACGCGCACCGGCTGCCGCTGCGGCTGCAGGAGACGGACCTCGCCGTCGAAGCCGCGGACGGCTACCTGCTGGAAAACCTTGCATCCGTCGATCCCGGTTACGACCCGCCGGCGCTGTTTGCGCACGAGGCGCCCGGCCTTGGCGTGGTCGCGGTCACCGTGGCGCAGCGAGGCGAAGGCGGCAGCGCGCGGGTCATTGCCCATGGCTATCCATTGCAGCCGCGGGCGCTTGGGCCGTTGCTGGCGACCCTGGCCGACAGCCATGGGATCGCCGCCAACCTGCACTCGCTGGGCCGGATCGTGCTGGACGAGCGCGGCCTCCTTGCCGCCCCGGCCATTCCCCTGCACTGAACCCGCTCAGAGCATCTGTGCAGCGGCCCGCAGTTGGCGCATGATGGGCACTGCGCCGACGGGGGGCGCATTCGCTGACGGAATGACCATGCGGCCGTACAAGCCTGCCGAGTTATTGCCTTCGCTTTCCTTCGGGCCGGACTGGCCCGCGCGCGTCTTGGACGGCACCCCGGTTCTGCTGGCCTACCTCGATACGGAGCGGCGCTTTCGCTACGCCAACGAAACCCATCGAACCTGGCTGGACATCGACCCACAGGAGCTGATCGGCCTGCATGTGATCGAGGTGATCGGCCGGCGCAACTACCGGCGCGCCGGCCCCGCGCTCGAGAAAGCCTATTCGGGCCGGATGACCAGCTACGAAGGCGAACTTTTCAGCGGCGACGGGCAACGTTACGCGCACGGCAATTTCCAGCCGGATTTCGACGCGTCGGGCAATGTGATCGGCGTGTTCACCGCCCTGGTCGACATCACCGGGCGACGCGCGCTGGAACTTCGACTGCATGAAAGCGAGCAGCGTTTCTTCGGCGCGTTCCAGCATGCCGCGATCGGCATGGCGCTGACCCATCCGGACGGCCATTTCATCCGCGTCAACGCTGCCGTATGCCAGATGCTGGGTTATCGCGAAGACGAACTGCTGAAGCTCAACATCGCCGACATCACCCATCCGGACGACCTCGCCGGCGACATGGAAATGCTGGCGCAGCTGTCCGCCGGCACGCGCGACTCGTACCAGCTCGAAAAGCGCAACTTCCACAAGGACGGCCACTCGGTGCACATCCAGCTCAGCGTGTCGCTGGTGCGCGACGCGCACGGCGCGCCGCTGTATTTCGTGTCGCAGGCGCAGGACATCAGCCAGCGCAAGGCCTTCGAGGAAGCGCTGCACCGCGAGCGCGAACTGGCCGAAGTCACCCTGCGCTCGATCGGCGACGCGGTGATCACCACCGACACGCAACTGCGCGTCACCTCGCTCAACCCGATCGCCGAGGCCATGACCGGCTGGGCCACCGGCGAAGCGCTGGGCCGGCCGATCGAGGAAATCTTCCAGCTCTTCGACGCGCTGCAAAGCCAGTCGATCGACAACCCGCTGCGCACGGCGATCGAGCACAACACCATCGTCGACCTTGCCGGCAGGACGCTGCTGCGGCACCGGCACGGCTTCGACACGCCGGTGGAGGACTCGTCCGCGCCGATCCACGACCATGCCGGCAACGTGATCGGCGGCGTGCTGGTATTCCACGACGTCAGCGAAACGCGCTCGCTGGCGTTGAAAATGATCCACCTGACCCAGCACGACACGCTCACCGGCCTGCCCAATCGCAGCCAGTTGCACGGGCAGGTCGAGCAGGCCCTGGCCACCGCGGCGCGACGCCAGCAACATGCCGCGCTGCTGCACATCGACATCGACCACTTCAAGCAGGTCAACGAACTCTATGGACAGGCCGACGGCGACCGCGTGCTGCAGGCACTCGCCGCGGAAATCCGCCGCTCGCTCACCGGCGACGAACTGCTCAGCCGCTACGGCGGCGACGAATTCGTGGTGGTACTGCCGCATCTGGAAAACGTGGGCGAGGCGGCCAGCCGTTGCCAGATCCTGATCACCCAGTGCGAGCAGCTTCGCGTCAGCGGCGTCGCCGAACTGGCCTTGCGCGTCAGCATCGGCATCAGCATCTATCCGGATGACGCCAGCGAACCAGAAACCTTGCTGCAGCATGCCGAAACCGCGCTGGTCGCGGCCAAGGCACAGGGCGAGCACGGTTACCGCTTCTTCACCGCATCGATGAACGAGCGCACGCTGGCGAGACGGCACATCGAATCCGCGCTGCGGCAGGCACTGCCGCGTCATGAACTGAGCCTGCACTACCAGCCCAAGGTCGATGCGGCCAGCGGCGACATCGTCGGTGCCGAAGCGCTGCTGCGCTGGTTCGTCGATGGCGTCGAGGTGCACACGCCAAACCAGTTCATCCCGGTCGCCGAGGACAGCGGACTGATCCTGCCGATCGGCGCGTGGGTGCTGCGCCAGGCATGCCGGCAGGCGCGGCTGTGGCAGCAGGCCGGCAAGGCCATTCCGGTGTCGGTGAACGTGTCGCCGCTGCAGTTCCAGCATGCGGATTTCTTCACCTGGCTCGACGACGTGCTGGGCGAGAGCGGCCTCGATGCCGGCCTGCTCGAACTGGAACTGACCGAGCGCATGGTGATGTCGGGCGACGCCACCACCGGCTTGCTGCGGCGGATCAAGCAACGCGGCGTGCGGCTGTCGCTGGACGATTTCGGCACCGGCTACTGCAGTCTGTCGTATCTCAAGCATTTCCCGATCGATGCGTTGAAGATCGACCGCGCCTTCGTGCGCGACCTGCCCAACGACCACGACACCGCGATGATCACCCGCGCGATCATCGCGATGGCGCGCAGCCTCAACAAGCAAGTGATCGCCGAAGGCGTGGAGACGGTCGAGCAGGGCGATTTCCTGCGCGCCGCCGGCTGCTCGCAACTGCAGGGTTTTCTCTACGGGATACCGATGCCGGCCATCGCGTTCGGCCGGCTGCTCGGCATCTGACCGCGCCGGTGATGTAGGAGCGCACCCTGTGCGCGATGCTCTTCTGCAAGTGATAGAAAGCATCGCGCACAGGGTGCGCTCCTACGGCAGTGATGCTTCGTACATGAAATAGTGGCAACGCGCCATGCCGAGATCGGCATAGGTCTGCTGGGCGCGATGGTTCTCCGTTTCCACGTACAGGCGCAGCCCGACTGCGCCGGCTTCACGCGCACGCCGGGCCACCTCCGCGTGCAGTGCGCGGAACACGCCGCTGCGACGCGCTTGGGGCACCACGTAGACGCTCTGGATCCACCAGAAGTCGCCGCAGCGCCAGTCGCTCCATTCGTAGGTCACCAGCAGGCCGCCGACGGCGAAGCCGTCACGCTCGGCGACGAGGTAGAAGCCGCGCTGCGGTTTGTCGAATACGGCGGCGATGCCGCGTTCGAGCACGCTCGCATCGAGCGTCTTGTGTTCGGTCTCCAGCGCCATGGCCGCGTTCCAGGCGAGCAGGTCGGGAATATCGGTACGCGCGGCAGCGCGGATCAGCAGCGATGGCACGGCTCGGCTCCAGTAAGGGAAATGGCCGACATCGTAGCCTGCGCCGCCTTCACATGCCGGGGCGTAGTCTCGACCCGTACCGGCGCGCCCGGGAATGGCAGCTGATGGAACCCTCGACACTTCGGTTTCGCGCGGGTCGCCCCAGAACGCCGAAGGAAAGCCACCGAAGGAAAGCCCGATCTTGAACATCAGCAGCACACTCGCTTTACTTCGGTTGCGACGTCTGCATGCCTTCCGTCGGCGCCGCGCGGCGGCGCGCACTCGGCCGGAGCAGGAACCTGCGCTGCGCTCGGAACTGTTCAGCGCCGAACAGATGGAGCGCCACGGCCGGGCACTGGCCAGCCAGCACCGCATCAGTACCAGGCCGAGCGGCAACCTGCTGCTGGCACGGCTGGACGACAACGAAGCGGTGCTGATCGATGCCTGCGAGCGGCTCACCGGCGCGACCCGGCGCAAGCGCCGCATCACGCCCGCGGCGGAATGGCTGCTCGACAACTTCTATCTGATCGAGGAGCAGATCCGCATCGCGCGGCGGCATCTTCCGAAAGGCTACAGCCGCGAACTGCCGCGCCTGGAATCCGGCCCGTCCGCCGGTCTTCCGCGCGTGTACGACATCGCACTTGAAATCATTTCGCACGGCGACGGCCGCGTCGGCACCGCCAACCTCAGCCGTTTCGTCAGCGCGTACCAGTCGGTGAGTCCACTGAAGCTCGGCGAGCTGTGGGCGATCCCGATCATGCTGCGGCTGGCGCTGATCGAAAACCTGCGCCGCGTGGCCGCGCGCGTGATGGCCGACTGGCGCTATCGCGGCAAGGCCGCGCGCTGGGCCGACAACATGACCGCCACCGCCGAACGCGATCCGAACAGCGTGGTGCTGGTGGTCGCCGACATGGCGCGCTCGAATCCGCCGATGAACGGGCCGTTCGTGGCCGAGATGGCGCGACGGCTGCAGGGCCAGAGTCCGTCGCTGGCATTGCCGCTGAGCTGGATCGAACAGCGGCTGTCGGTATCCGGCCAGAGCATCGGCCATCTGGTGCAACTGGAAGCGCAGCAGCAGGCTGCCAGCCAGGTGTCGATCAGCAACAGCATCGGCAGCCTGCGCGCGCTGTCGGCAATCGACTGGCGGCAGTTCGTCGAACACACCAGCCTGGTCGAGCAGCGCCTGCGCGAGGATCCCGCCGACGTCTACGCGAGCATGGATTTCGCCACACGCGATCGCTATCGCCATGTGATCGAGGCGATGGCGCGCACGCACGGGCTCAGCGAATCGCAGGTGGCCGACGCCACCGTCGGCCTGTGCGAGGAAGCGGCGCCGACGGACTATCCCTCGCCGCTGCACCGGCATGTCGGCTTCTACCTGATCGACGAAGGCCGCGCCGCGCTGGAGCGGCGGCTCGGCGTGCGCCCGACCCGCGCCGAAACCCTGCGACGCGGGTTCGATCGCGCGCCGCTGCCGATCTATCTCGGCCTGCTCGCGCTGCTCACGTTCCTGTTTTCCGAGCCGCTGATCGTCGCGTCCACGCATGCGCCGCTGCCATTGTGGGCGCTGCTGACGATCGCGGTGCCGGCGGTGATCCTGGCCAGCCAGCTGGGCCTGAGCCTGATCAACTGGATGTCCACGCTGGCGGTGACACCGCAGCGGCTGCCGCGCATGGACTACTCCAGCGGCATCCCCGCCAGCGCGCGCACGCTGGTGGCGATTCCCAGCATGATCGCCAGCATCGGCGACGTCGACGCGCTGGTCGAATCGTTGGAAGTGCGCTTCCTCGGCAACCGCAACGAACACCTGCATTTCGCACTGCTCACCGACTTCACCGATGCGGACAGCGAAACCCTGCCGGGCGACGACGCCATGCTGCGGCTGGCGCGGCGACGCATCGAGGCACTCAACGACCGCTATGCCAGCGTCGGCGCCGACCGCTTCTTCCTGCTGCACCGGCCGCGCCGCTGGAATGTCTCCGAACAATGCTGGATGGGCCACGAACGCAAGCGCGGCAAGCTGGCCGACCTGAATGCGTTGCTGCGCGGACACGGCGACGACCGCTTCATGCTGATCGTCGGCGACACCGCGGCGCTGCCGCCGGTGCAGTACGTGATCACGCTGGATACCGATACCGAGCTGCCGCGCGATTCGGCGCAGGAGTTCGTCGGCACCATCGACCATCCGCTCAATCGCGCGGTATACGACCCGGAGCTGCGCCGCGTGGTCAGCGGCTACGCGATCCTGCAGCCGCGCGTGGGCATCAGCCTGCCGAGCACGGCGCGCTCGCGCTACGCACAGCTGTACGGCAGCGACGCTGGCATCGATCCGTACACGCAGATGGTGTCGGACGTCTACCAGGATGTGTTCCGCGAAGGCTCGTTCATCGGCAAGGGCATCTACGACATCGATGCGTTCGAGCTGACGCTGGACGGCCGCTTTCCGGAAAACCGCGTGCTCAGCCATGACCTGGTCGAAGGCTGCCATGCCCGCGCCGGCCTGCTCAGCGACGTGCAGTTGTTCGAGGAATATCCGGCGCGCTACAACGCCGACGTGAAGCGCCGGCATCGCTGGATCCGCGGCGACTGGCAACTGCTGCCGTGGCTGCTGCCGTGGGCGCCGACGGCCAGCGACGGCTGGCGCCGCAACGCGCTGACCGCGTTGTCGCGCTGGAAGATCCTCGACAACCTGCGCCGCAGCCTGGTGCCGATTTCGCTGCTGCTGTTGCTGGTGATCGGCTGGCTGGTGATGTGGCCGGCGCTGTCGTGGATGCTCGCGGTGCTGGCGATGGTGCTGATTCCGCCGGTGCTGTCGATCATGATCGACTTCGTGCAGAAACCGAGCGAGGTGCAGCTCGACCAGCACCTGCGCGCGGCCATGCGCGCAGCCGGCCAGCATCTTTCGCGCATGGCGCTGGGGCTTGCATGGCTGCCGCACGAGGCGCTGTACAACCTCGACGCGATCGTGCGCACGCTGTGGCGCATCACCGTCAGCCGGCGCCTGCTGCTGCAATGGCAGACCTCCAGCGACGTCGAACGCCACAGCAGCAACGGCATCGGCGCAATGTGGCGGCTGATGTGGTTCGGCCCGCTGCTGGCAGTGCTGCTGACGGTGACGCTGGCGCTGCAGCGTCCGATGGTGCTGCTGCTCGCATCGCCGTTGCTGATCCTGTGGCTGCTGTCGCCGTCGATCGCCTGGTGGATCAGCCGGCCGCGCGTGCCGCGCGCATTCGCGCCGAGTCATGCGCAACGCGATTTCCTGCGCGCGCTGGCGCGACGTACCTGGGCCTTCTTCGACACGCACGTGGGCCCGGAAGACCACTGGCTGCCGCCGGACAACCTGCAGGAGAAACCGCAGCCGGCGACCGCCCATCGCACCTCGCCGACCAATATCGGGCTGGCGCTGCTGGCCAACCTCGCCGCGCTGGATTTCGGTTTCCTCAGCGCCGGCCGCCTGCTCGAGCGCACCCGCAACACGCTCGCCACCATGCAGTTGCTGCCGCGCCATCGCGGCCATTTCTACAACTGGTACGACACGCTCACCCTGCAGCCGCTGGCACCGCTGTACATCTCGGCGGTGGACAGCGGCAACCTCGCCGGCCACCTGTTGACCCTGCGGCCGGGTTTGCTGGCGCTGCTCGACGAACCAGTGTTCCAGCCACGCGTGCTGCAAGGCCTGCTCGACACGCTGACCGTGCTCGGCGATGCGCTCGGCGAAGTCGGTGCGGAATCGCTGCGCCCGATGCAGCAGGAGCTGGAGGAAGCGCTCGAATCGCCGCCGGCATCCACCGGCATCGCATTCGCACTGATGCACCGAGTGCTCGATCACGCGCATGCTCTGGCGCGCACGCTGAGCGTCGACGTCGGCAGCGATGCAGAGTTCTGGTTGACCGCGCTGCTCGATCAATGCAGCGATCTGCACGATGAAGCCGGCACCTTCAACCTTGATCCGCCGCCGGATGACGACGGCGGCTTCAGCGGCATCCCCACGCTGCTGCAACTGGCGCGCATCGAACCGCTGTGCTGGCCGACCGAGGCCGACGCCGAAGCCAGGCGCGAGCTTGCGCGCGAGCGGATACACGCGATCGAACTACTGGCTCAGCAGGCCGGTGAGCTCGCGTTGATGGACTATCGCTTTCTCTACGACAGCGCGCGCGACTTGTTGGCGATCGGCTACAACGTCGACGAGCGCCGGCTCGACGACAGCTACTACGACCTGCTCGCCTCCGAGGCGCGGCTGGCGAGCTTCGTGGCGATATCGCAGGGGCAGCTGCCGCAGGACAACTGGTTCTCGCTCGGCCGCCTGCTCACCACCAGCGGTGGCGAGCCGGTACTGCTGTCGTGGAGCGGCTCGATGTTCGAGTACCTGATGCCGATGCTGGTGATGCCCAGCTACGAAGGCACGCTGCTCGACCAGACCTGCCACGCCGCGGTGGCGCGGCAGATTGAATACGGCCGCCAGCTGAACGTTCCGTGGGGCGTTTCCGAATCCGGCTACAACATGCTGGACGCGCACTTCATCTATCAGTACCGCGCGTTCGGCGTGCCCGGGCTCGGCCTCAAGCGCGGGCTCGGCGAGGACGTGGTGATCGCGCCGTACGCCACCGCGCTGGCGATGATGGTGGCGCCGGTTGCCGCCGCGAAGAATCTGCAACGGCTGGTCGATGAAGGTGCACAGGGCCGCTTCGGCCTGTACGAAGCGATCGACTACACGCCGGCGCGCCTGCCGCTCGGCCAGACCTCGGCGCTGGTACGCTCGTTCATGGTGCACCACCAGGGTATGAGCCTGCTGGCGCTGGCGTATGCGCTGCTGGATCAGCCGATGCAGCGGCGCTTCGAATCGGATCCGCAGTTCCAGGCCACCAGCCTGCTGCTGCAGGAGCGCGTACCGAAAACCGCGGCCGAATACCTGCACGCTTCCGGCTTCCCGGACATGGACAGCAACCCGCGCGCGTCGGAAACGCGGCTGCGCGTGTTCACCGATCCGGACCGGCCGCGGCCGGCGGTGCAACTGCTGTCCAACGGCCGCTATCACGTGATGGTCAGCAGCGCCGGCGGCGGCTACAGCCGCCGCAACGGACTCGCACTGACCCGTTGGCACGAGGACATCACGCGCGATCACTGGGGCATGTTCTGCTACCTGCGCGACGTGGCCAGCGGCGCCTACTGGGCCACCGCGCACCAACCGACGCTGAAGAAAACCGAAGTGTTCGAGGCGATCTTCTCCGACGCGCGCGCCGAGTTCCGCGTGCGCGAACGCGACATCGACGCGCACACCGAGATCGTGGTGTCGCCCGAGGACGACATCGAACTGCGCCGCACGCGCATCACCAACCGCAGCCGCAGCCGCCGCACCATTGAACTCACCACGTATGCCGAAGTGGTGCTGGCGCCGCCGATCGCCGATGCGCTGCATCCGGCCTTCAGCAAGCTGTTCGTGCAGACCGAACTGGTGCCGGCGCTGCAGGCCATCGTATGCACGCGCCGCCCGCGCTCGCACGACGAGGCGGTGCCGTGGATGTGCCACCTGCTGGCCGTGCACAATGCCGACATCGACGAGATCTCCTACGAAACCGATCGCGCACGCTTCATCGGCCGCGGCCGTACCGCCGCGAATCCGCTGGCGATGGAAGCGGGGCATTCGCGGCTGTCCAACAGCAACGGCTCGGTGCTCGATCCGGTCGTCGCGATCCGCTGCCGCATCACGCTGGAGCCGGAGCAGTCGGCCACGGTGGACATGGTCACCGGTATCGCCGATACCCGCGACGCGTGCCTGCAGCTGATCGAGAAATACCGCGACCGCCACCTCGCCGACCGCGTGTTCGACCTGGCCTGGACGCACAGCCAGGTGCTGCTGCGCCAGCTCAACGCCAGCCTCGCCGATGCGCAGCTGTACGAGCAGATGGCCACCTCGATCATCTATCCGAATGCATATTTAAGAGCGGAACAGGGCGTGCTGGCCGGCAACCGGCGCGGCCAGTCCGGGCTGTGGGGGCAGTCGATCTCGGGCGACCTGCCGATCGTGCTGCTGATGATCGCCGACCCCGCGCGCATCGAGATCGTGCGGCAGATGGTGCAGGCGCATGCGTACTGGCGCCTGAAAGGACTGGCGGTGGACCTGGTGATCTGGAACGAGGACCGCGCCGGCTACCGACAGGAGCTGCAGGACCAGATCATGGGCCTGATCGCCTCGGGCAGCGAAGCGAGCCTGATCGATCGCCCCGGCGGCATCTTCGTGCGTCCCTCGCAGCAGTTGTCCGGCGAAGACCGCACGCTGGTGCAGACCAGCGCGCGCATCATCCTGGCCGACAGCCGCGGCAGCCTGGCCGACCAGATCGGCCGGCGGGTGGTGGAGACGCATGCGCCGCGCTTCGAGCCGACGCGGCCGCGGCGCATCGCGGCCACGACACCCGCGCCAACGGATATCCTCGCCAGCCGCAAGGACACCCTGCAACTGGCCAATCCGCACGGCGGCTTCAGCGCCGACGGCCGCGAATACGTGATCGTGCTGGCATCCGGCGACACCACGCCGGCACCGTGGTCGAACATCCTGGCTAACCCGCACTTCGGCACGGTGGTGTCGGAAAGCGGCGGCACCTATACCTGGGGCGAGAACGCGCACGAGTTTCGCCTCACGCCATGGCACAACGACCCGGTCAGCGACGGCAGCGGCGAGGCGCTGTACCTGCGCGACGAGGAAACCGGCCAGGTCTGGTCGCCCACGCCGCTGCCCGCGCGCGGCAGCGGCGAGTACGTGACGCGGCACGGCTTCGGCTACAGCGTGTTCGAGCATGCCGAGGACGGCATCCATTCCGAGTTGTGGATCTACGTGGCGCTGGATGCATCGGTGAAATTCTCGGTGCTGAAACTGCGCAACACGTCCGGCCGGCCGCGCCAGCTCAGCGTCACCGGCTACGCCGAATGGCTGCTCGGCGACCTGCGCGAAAAAACCTCGATGCACGTGGTAACCGAATCCGATCCAGCCAGCGGCGCGTTGTTCGCACGCAATGCGTACAACACCGAATTCCCCGATCGCGTGGCGTTCTTCGACGTGGACGACGCCAACCGCGGCATCGGCGGCGATCGCAGCGAATTCCTCGGCCGCAACGGCAGCATGCGCATGCCGGCCGAACTGGGCCGCACCCATCTTTCCGGCCGGCTCGGCGCCGGCCTCGATCCGTGTGCCACCTTGCAGGTCAAACTCGAACTGGACGACGGCGGGCAGCGCGAGGTGGTGTTCCGCCTCGGCCTGGGCCGCGACAGCGCCGATGCCGGCGCGCTGGTGCAGCGCTTCCGCGGCGTCGCGATGGCCACCGACGCGCTGCAGAAAGTGCACGCGCATTGGGATGGCGTGCTCGGCGCAGTGCAGGTGCACACGCCGGAGCCCGCTCTCGACGTGCTCGCCAACGGCTGGCTGCTGTACCAGACCATCGCCTGCCGCATCTGGGCGCGCAGCGGTTACTACCAGTCCGGCGGCGCATTCGGGTTCCGCGACCAGCTGCAGGATTCGATGGCCACGCTGCATGCCGCGCCCGAACTCGCGCGGCAGCAATTGCTGCTGTGCGCGGCGCATCAGTTCTCCGACGGAGACGTGCAGCACTGGTGGCATCCGCCGCTGGATCGCGGCGTGCGCACGCAGTGCTCCGACGACTACCTGTGGCTGCCGCTCGCCACCAGCCGCTACGTGCTGGCCACCGGCGATGCCGGCGTACTGGACGAATTGGTCGGCTACATCGAAGGGCGTCCGCTGCAGCCGGGCGAGGAGTCCTACTACGACCTGCCGCAGCGATCGAGCCTGCGCGAACCGCTGTACCGGCATTGCGTGCGGGCGATCGAGCACGGCCTGGCGCGCGGCGTGCACGGCCTGCCGCTGATCGGCAGCGGCGACTGGAACGACGGCATGAACCGGGTCGGCGAAGCCGGCCGCGGCGAAAGCATCTGGCTCGGCTTCTTCTCCTGCGAAGTGATGGCGCGCTTCGCCGAAGTCGCGCGGCTGCATCGAGACGACGCATTCGCGCAGCACTGCGAAAGCGAAGTGGCCAAGTTGCGCATCGCGCTGGAGCAGCACGGCTGGGACGGCGAGTGGTATCGCCGCGCGTATTTCGACGACGGCACGCCGCTGGGCTCCAGCGGCAACGACGAATGCCGCATCGATTCGATCGCGCAGAGCTGGTCGGTGCTGTCCGGCGCGGCCTCACCCGAGCGCCAGCAGCAAGCCATGAATTCGCTCGACCGGCACCTGGTGCGGCGCGATGCCGGGCTGGTGCAACTGCTCGATCCGCCGTTCGACAAATCCCCGCTCGACCCCGGCTACATCAAGGGCTACGTGCCCGGCGTGCGCGAGAACGGCGGCCAGTACACACATGCGGCGATCTGGGCCACGATGGCCTTTGCCGAACTCGGCGACAGCGCGCGCGCATGGGAGCTGCTGCGCATGATCAATCCGGTCAGCCACGGCATCGACGCCGCGCAGATGGACGTCTACAAGGTCGAGCCCTATGTGGTCAGCGCGGACGTCTACGCGGTCGAGCCGCATGTGGGCCGCGGCGGCTGGAGCTGGTACACCGGCTCCGCCGGCTGGATGTACCGGCTGATCGTGGAATCGCTGCTCGGCCTGCGCCTGGAAGGCGGGCAGCTGCGCTTCGCGCCGGTGCTGCCCGCCGACTGGGATGGCTTCTCCATGAGCTATCGCTATCGCAGCACGTGGTATCGCATCAACGTCCGCCAGAGTGCGCCAGGCATCGCCGCCGTGTGGCTTGACGGCAAACACCAGCTCGATGGCCTGATTACGCTGACCGACGACCGCATGGAGCACAGCATCGAACTCGACCATCCTCGGGCGACATAATCGGTGTCCATCATCCCGATGGATCGGTCATTTTCCGATCCATCAACACAGAAAGCGGGCAGCTTCACCGTCACTCAACCCCAGCGTCAGGAACCATACGCGCATGCGTCTCTGGTCGTTGCACCCCAAATACCTGGACGCTCAAGGCCTCGTCGCGTTATGGCGGGAAGGCCTGCTGGCTCAGGCCGTGCTTCTCGGCAGCACGCGCGGATACACGCAGCATCCGCAACTCGAACGTTTCAAAGCACACCCACAGCCGCACCATGCGATCAGCGCCTATCTCGCCGGGGTTCATGCCGAAGCAGAGGCCCGCGGATACTCGTTCAATCGCGCCAAGATAGGCCCCGCACAGGTGGTCGACCCCATTACGGTTACGGCAGGCCAGATGCTCCATGAATGGCAGCATCTGCTCGCCAAGCTGGCGATACGCAACCCCGCACTGTTTGAGCAATGGAGATTTCTGAAGCTGCCGATGTGCCATCCGCTGTTTCGCACCCGTGCAGGTCCATTGGCATCGTGGGAGCGGGTGTCAACGGCATCCGATCAACCATCACCGAAAGCGCTTCGCGGCCCGGGTTTGTCCAGGGAGCGACAAAGCAGGGGGCAGGTTTGACTTTCCGAGGGAAACGCAGATTTTCTTGGCCTGCCTGCCAGCTTTAGCAGGGCCCGGTCGGCGTGACAGCTGGGCCTCGATTGCAGCACGGAGGCGTTCGGCTCCATACGCATGCTGACAGCAAATGCACACTGACCCAGAGGCATTCTAGGGTGTTCGCACACTAACTACTTGGCATCGCCGCTGCGATACGCCCCACTTCAGCGAACAATGCACTGGGGCGCGCATCGTCGTCTGCCGTGGGTGCTCGATAGTAAACAGATATGAGCAGTGGCTTGCGTTGCGGCGGCCAAACGATGGCGACATCATTGAGCGCTCCATTGCCATGTCCCGTCTTGTCGCCCACGCGCCACCCAACAGGTATGCCTGCGCGCAACAAACCGTCGCCCGTTTTGGATTCGCATAGCCACTCGATCAACTGCCTGTACGATGTGTAGGAAAGCGCATCGCCGAGCATAAGAGCACGCAGATCGCCCAGCATTCCTAAAGGTGTGGTGGTGTCGCTAACGTGATCGGGGGCTGGCCTGTTCATTTCTGGCTCGTACCGATCCGATCTGGTCTGCATGTCACCGAGTTGACGCGCATAGGCAGTCAGAGCGGAAGGACCACCGAGGCTCTTTAGCAGCAGGTTGGCAGCGACACCGTCACTCACTGTCACGGCGGCCCGACAGAGTTCGGCGACCGTCATTCCCGGTGTGCCGACATGAAGGCCAGTTATCGGAGCGTAAGACACTAATGCTTCCAGACCGAAAGTGATGCGGCGATCCAGCTGCTCCGCGCCATGATCGACCCGCGCCAATGTTGCGCCCACTAACAACAGCTTGAAGGTGCTGCACATCATGAAGCGTTCGTTGGCGCGATAAAGTACCCGACGCTGACTATCGGTGTCCAAGATGGCCACACCAAGTCGACCACCGTATCGTCGCTCCAAGCTGGCCAGGCGCACACTGTTGGCATGTGCGTCGAAAGTGGCGAAGGAAGGACGCAGTGTGAGAGCCGATGCGCCGATCAGTGCGCCTTTCAATAAGTTTCGACGGTTCATGGATAGCCCGACTCGTAGCAGGGAGAAATTGTGCAAGCGGCACAGCGCCAGCATTCTGATCGCCATGACAGGCTCATTCGCTGTACAAGTTATGGCAACGCCATGACGGCTTATGGCTTTCCCAAACACCCGCGTCGGACACCCAACAATGTCACTCGCACTTTTTGATTTTGACGGCACGATCACCACCCACGAGACCATGCCGGATTTCATGCGCCGATCGGTCGGTCGGCGGCGCCGGCTGTTTAGTTTCCTGCTTGCTCCCATTGTGATCGGCTACAAGCTTGGGATGGTTTCTGGCGTCATGGTGCGCAGAGTCATTGTTCGCTATGGCTATACTGGTCATTCTCTTGCCGCACTTGAGGCAACGGGTCACGATTTTGCGCGTGATTACCTACCCCATGTTCTGCGTCAAGAGGCCATGCAGCGCATTGCGTGGCATAAATCTCAGGGCCATAAAGTCGTGGTTGTCTCCGGTGGCCTGGATGCCTATTTGGCCCCTTGGTGCGAAGCGCACGGGCTCGATCTCGTCTGCTCTTCACTGGAACATCGCGAAGGCGTTCTGACCGGCCGATACCTGGGCGAGCAATGCGTCCTTGCAGAGAAGCCTCGACGTGTCCGTGAGCGTTACGATCTGGACGCCTATTCGAGTGTGTATGCCTACGGCGACACTCCCGAAGATCACGACCTGCTTGGCATCGCCACCAAGCGGTACTATCGCTGGCAGGAATTGGGCGCTGTGGCTAGCTAAACACTGACATTTCAGGAAAACGGAAAACAGGGGTCAGGAAAACAATCGAAAACGGCGGCGCTTCGACTCCGCCCGCTGCACGGGCTACGCTCAGCACGAACGGTTGGGAGCCGGACGGGCTCAAGTAAGTGCCATTCCACACTGACCTCTGTTTAATATCCGGGCATCGACACACTGCGCTCGATCCACTTCAATAACTTCGCCGCATGATCTTCCAACAACCGTTCTGCCTGGAATCCACGTGAACGCAAAGACATCTCTCTTGTGTAGCTGCGCCCTTTTGTAT
>DASWOQ010000078.1:0-17291 GCA_036398675.1 Rhodanobacter sp.
AAGACCTTGAGCGCCGTCTTGCTGTGGTCGCCGCTGCCGGCGGATTGGGAGATGCATCGCACGCAGGCGGTATCGAAAGCCGACGGCGTGCTGGCGATGCCGCATCTGCTGCTGCAACATCGCGCGTTGCTGTATGCGGCCGATGACCGCCCGTTCAGTGCGCTGGTCGAGACGTATACCGATCAGGTGCTGGCGTTCTAGTTTTCGCTGCGCGCGTAACTGCCGGATTCGATCTGCTGCACCAGGTTGTAGAGAATCTGCAAATCCTGCGCATCGAACGTGTTGCCGTCGATGCCACGGAAATGATTGTGGAACGCCTTCACCGCGGCGGGGCGATCCTCCAGCGGATAACCGATCACAGCCATCGCCATCCATGGATCGAAACCGGTGGGTGGATCGGCCAGTGTGCCGCGTGGCCACAATCCGAAGCCGGCATCGGCGAGCTGCTTCCACGGGAACAGCTTGCCGGGATCGGGCTTGCGCGAGGGCGCGAGATCCTGATGCCCGATAATCTGCGTGCGCGGAATGCGCAGGCGTGCGGTGAGATCGGTGAGCAACTGCAGCAGGCTGTTGATCTGCGATGGCGCGAACGGTGACTGGCCGTCGTTGTCCAGCTCGATGCCGATGGAGGCGGAGTTGACGTCGGTGATGGTGCCCCAGTGGCCGGAACCTGCATGCCATGCGCGGCGCTCGTCGGACACGAGCTGATAGATGTGGCCGTCGCTGCCGATCAGGTACGTGGCACTGACCGGACCGCCACTGTTCCTGGTGCGCAGCGTTTCCAGACTCTCCTGCACGGAATGCTGTTCGGTGAAATGCACCACGATCAGCACCGGGCGACGCATATCCTGGTTCGGCGAACGCACCCACGTCGCCATGGGATTGTGTGGTGGCATGTGCGCGCAGGCGGCGAGCAGCAGCACAAGCGCGAACGTGGCGACATGACGCATCGGCGCGGATGCCTTCGATGGTGATTGAAAAAAGCGATGCATCGATGGTATCTCCCGGATGGATTTACAGCGCGCGGTGTCAATGTTCGAAGAACTGCTCCGCGATCGCCAGCGCCGTGCGGTACGGCTCCGGATCGTTGCGGTTGCTGAGCAGGATGATCGCGAGGTGCTGCTTCGGCCAGCGCACGATCACGTTGCGGAAGCCGATGCTCTCGCCGGAATGCCACAGCGTGTCGCCGCTGATCCGCCAGCCGAAACCGTAACTCGCCTCGTACGGCTCGCCCACGACTTTCACGTGTGGGCTGAAGGCGAGCTTGCGCGAGGCGTCGCCGAGCAGGCGGTGGTCATACAGCGCGGCGTCCCACAGCGCCAGGTCGTCGATCGACGAATAGATGCCGCCGTCGCCGCGCGTCGCGCTGGTGAGGTCTTGGTCGGTACGTTTCCACGCGCCGTTCGCTTCGCTGTAGCCGTAGGCGCGATGGCTCACCTCGGGGCCGCCGCGCACATACATCAGTGTGTGGTCCATGTGCAGCGGCTTGAAGATCCGTTCGCGCATGAAATCGGGCAGGCTCTTGCCCGAAGCCTTCTCCACCACCAGGCCGAGCAGCACGTAACCGGAGTTGCTGTAACGGTAGGCGGTGCCCGGAGCAAAGTAGCTTTTCGATGTTGCCGACAGCATCCGCAGCACGTCGTGGTCGTTGAGCTGTTCGGTGGTGTTCGCCGGCATCAGGTCTTCGTAGTCGATCAGTCCGCCGGTGTGGCTCAGCAGCTCGCGCAGCGTGACCTTGTCGGTGCTGGCGGGCAGGGAAGGCAACCAGTGGCGGATCGAATCGTCCAGTTTCAGCTTGCCGTCCTCCGCCAGCAGCAGGATCGATGCGGCGGTGAACTGCTTGCTCACCGAGGCGAGCCGGTAGTTGGTCGCCGGCGTGGCGGCGACGTGCTGTTCGAGATCGGCCATGCCGTAGCCGCGACGGATCAGTGGCACGCCATCCCTGATCACCAGCAGCGATGCGCCCGGCACGTCGCCGTCGTACTTCTGCATCAGTGCGTCGACACTCGGCGTGGCGGACGTCGGCATGGTCGCCGCGTGGCTGGAGAACACGAGCATCGCAGCCAGTGCGAACACGGCGGTGGGCATGGCGGACAAGCCTCGGGGATGGCGGACGGTCATTGCACGGGCACGTCGTAGATCGTGTGTGGCGTCGGCTCCGGAGCCAGCGTGTAGTGCCACCATTCCATCGGGTAGTTGCGAAAGCCGCCGCGTGCCATGGCTTGCAGTAGAAGCTGGCGATTGGCCCGTTGCGCCGCCGTGAGGTCGGGCGCGTCGGTATGCGCGCGAATATCGAAGAAATCGAAATCGGTGCCCATGTCCAGCGCTGCGCAGTGGTTGCCGTCCGCGGCACAGCGTTCCAGCGTCAGGTCGACCGTGCCGCCGCGGCTGTGGCCCGAGATCGGCGCGATGTAGTCGCCGAGCAGCACGCTCTTGTCGAGCCGCGGGTAGTGCTGCGGCTTGGTGCGTACGTCGGCGAGGTCATGTGCCCAGCGCACGAAGTCCGCCACCGCGCGCGCGGGGCGGTAGCAATCCCAGATCTTCAGTCGCAGATGCCGTGGGCGCAGTTCATGTTCGACGCGTGCCAGTGCCGCGGCGGCAGGGCGCTGCAGGAAGCACTTCGCGGCGCGGTAGCCATCCACCGGCCGGCCGACGAAGTTGTCGCTGCCGGCGTAATGGATGTCTTCGGCGATGTCCGGCACCAGCACGCGGATGTCGACCAGGCCGGCGTCAGCGGCGGTTTTTGCCAGCGACATCCGCGGTGGCTGGTCCGCGCGCACGGCGACGGGCAAGAGACTCGCGAGCATCAGCAGGGCGGCGAGCGCCCTGCGTCTGCCCCGCTCAGTGGCAGGCACTGATGCGACTGAAATGAAGGTCTTCATAGTCGGAACTGAAGTCTCCCTTGGGATCGGTCTTGGCCATCGTCAGCGTGATCGGTTGCGTGCCCTGCGCGGCGTGGAAATTCAGCCATGCATCCAGCTCGCCGTTGTGATCCCAATGTACGAGGTAACGGGCGTCAGCGCGCATCACCGTGCCGACGAGACCCGGTGACTTCGCAGCGACGAAATGCACCTGGCCATCGCGCGGACACAGCGTGACTTCGCCGAACCATGGGTCGCGATACACGCCTGTCCACGCCGTCAACTCGGTCGTTGCGGCAGGTCGTTGCGCTGCAAGGTCTGGTGCCGGCGATTTTTCAGTGTGCTGTGCAGCGTCGCGCTGCAACTCATCAGCGTACGAGTTCACGTCACGCTGTTCGTCAGGTGCGGTGAAATGCTTGACCAGCAATTCACCGAGCACGGTGCGTGCATCGTCGGCTTCGCCGTTGATCATGAGCACGAAGCCGTTTTTGTGGTCCGGCAGCAGCGCCAGCATGGAATACATGCCGCTCAGCGTACCGGTATGCCAGACCAGCCATTGACCATCGACGTCAGTCATGCGCCAGCCATAGCCGTAGGCCATCACGTGCGAGTTGTCCCAGGCGCGACGCTGCGCGGAAACCGTTATCAGCATGTGCGGCGACTGCAGCACCTCGCGCTGCGCCGGCGACAGCCATGCCAGCTGCGCGGGCGTGGGGTCGAGCCAGTTGCGTGCCCACTTCAGCATGTCGTCGAGGTCGCAGCGGATGCCGCCGGCGGCATCCGAGGTAATGGCCGGCACGACGGCGTCGTCTTTGCGCATCGCGATGTTGCGGCTGTGTTCCTGTCGATGCGGCTGCGCCACGTTGCCCACGGCGTCGCGGTTCCACTCGCCGACCTGGCAACGCGACAGGCCGAGCGGTTCGAACACTTCGCGATGCATCAGTGTTTCGTACGGCGCGCCGCCAGCTGCGGCGGCCACTTCGCCGGCCACCACGTAGAGCAGGTTGTCGTACTGGTATTGCGAACGGAAACTGTAACCCGGCTTGATGTAGGCCAGGCCATGGATGATGTCCGCGCGGGTGAACGTGTTCGGCTCCGGCCACAGCATCAGGTCGCCGCCGCCCTCGGGCAAGCCGCTGGAGTGCGTGAGCAGGTCGGCCACGCGCATCTGTTGCGTCACCCACGGATCGTGCATGCGGAACTGCGGCAGATATTTCGTCACCGGATCGTCCCAGCGCAGCCTGCCCTGGTCGACCAGCCGGCCAAGCAGCGCGGTGGTCATCGCCTTGCTGTTGGAGGCGATCTTGAACAGCGTCTTTGCGTCGATCTTCTGGCCCGAGCCGGCGACCAGCTCACCCGACGTTCGGGTGTAGATCACCTTGCCGTCCTCGATCACGCCGACCGCGATGCCGGGCAGGTGGTAGCGCGCGATGGTGGCGTCGACGATGCGGTCGAAGTCATGCGCGGGCCTGTCGACGGCATGCGCGGAACCAACGAGTCCGATCGCGAACAGCAGGGCAAGGCAGCCATGGGCACCGACGTGTGCCTGTCTCCTCCCCCTGCTGGCAGGGGGAGGCTGGGAGGGGGTTGCTCGGCTGTGCGGAAAGGCACCCCACCCCAACCCTCCCCTGCGTTGCAGGGGAGGGGGCAGAAGCCGGGCGTGTCTGATATTGCGGGTCAAATCGCCAAGTGCGATCGCGAACAGCAGGGCAAGGCAGCCATGGGCGCCGACGTGCGCCTGTCTCCTCCCCCTGCTGGCAGGGGGAGGCTGGGAGGGGGTTACCCGGCTGTGCGGAAAGGCACTCCACCCCAGCCCTCCCCTGCGTTGCAGGGGAGGGGGCAGGCGCTGCGGTTGCCTAGTGCTGCGCATCGCGTTCCACCTCGCGCCATACGCGCAGCAAGTTGCCGCCCCACAGTTTGGCGATGTCGGTGTCGCTGAAGCCGCGCTTGCGCAAGGCGGCGGTGACGTTGCGCGTCTCGCTGGCATTGGCCCAGCCGGTAATGCCACCGCCGCCGTCGAAGTCGGAGGCGATACCGACATGGTCGATGCCGGCGACCTTCACCATGTGCTGGATCTGGTTCATGTAGTCGTCCAGCGTGGCCAGCGGATATTTCTTCTGGATCCCAGCCATGCCCGCGTCCGTCGCCGGCAGATAGTCGTGTTTGTCGCTGTCGTATACCTTGTCGCCGGCCTGCTTCGCCACCGCCATCTGCAGTTTCTTCTCGGCAGCCTCGCGGCCCGGGTCGTGCTTCAGGAATTCCTTGTATGCCACCGCATCGATCACGCCGCCCTTGGCGGCGATCGCGCGCAGCAGGTCGTCGGGCAGGTTGCGCGGATGATCGAGCACGGCGCGGGCACCGGAGTGCGAGGCGTAGATCGGTGCCGTGGACAGCTTGAGCGCCTCGCGCACGCAGGCATCGGACGAGTGCGAGACGTCAACCAGCATGCCGAGCTGATTGGCGCGCTTCACCACGGCGCGACCGAAATCGCTCATGCCGGTGTCGCCGGTGCTGTTCATCGCCGGCTCGCCGTGTTCCGTGTCGGGCAGCGAACTGGTGCACAGGTCGTTGTTGCCGACATGGGCCAGCCCGATCGAGCGTGCGCCGCGATCGAAGGCGGCGTCGAGCCGATGGATATCGTGACCGAGCGAGTAGCCGTTCTCGATCTCGATCGTTGCCGACAGCAGGCCGGCCTGGTGGTTGGCCAGCAACTGCTTCGGCGTGGTGGCCAGGCGAATGCGATCGGGATACTGCAGCAGCATGCGGCCGATCGCGTCGTACTTCTGTTCGCCTTGCGCGATCGCCTTGGCATAGCCGGCCGCGTCGAGCTTGTGCTGCGGCACCCAGACCACGAAGAAGGCGGCATTCAGCCCGCCGCGTTCCATCTTGCCCAGGTCGACCAGCAGCGGCGTGGGCTTGCCAGCGTCGAAGCGCGGTTCGCGCATGTACGAGAAGGGGATGTCGACGTGCGTGTCGATGGTGATCGGCGGTTCCTGCTGTGCGTGCGCCGGCAGCATGCAGGCGAGAGTGAGTGTGGCGAGGATGGCAATGCGCGCGATCGGTGTCATGGGAGATGTCATGAGGATGTTCCGGTTCATGTCGTTTGCCAATGCCGTGCGGGTTGTTCGCCGGCGATCATTTCCTCGAAATGCTGGCGGCGGCGGATCACCGCATAGCGCCCCTTGTCGAGCATCGCCTCGGCAGCCAGTGGCCGCGAGTTGTAGGTGGAGGCCATGGAAGCACCGTATGCGCCCGTGGTCTTGATCATCAACAGGTCGCCCGCGACGCATTCGGGCATCGCGCGCGAACGTGCGAAGGTATCGCCGGTCTCGCACACCGGGCCGACGATGTCGTAGCGGGTCATGTGCCGCGAAGGGTCGTCTACCACCGGCACGATGTCGTGCCACGCATCGTAGAGGCTGGGTCGCTGCAGGTCGTTCATTGCCGCATCGATCACCAGGAACTGTCGCGCCTCGCCCTGCTTGATGCGCAGCACCCGGGTCAGCAACACGCCGGCCTCGGCCACCAGGTAGCGCCCGGGCTCCAGCAACACGCGGCCGCTATACCCGGCCAGTGCCTCGTGGATCACCGCCACGTAGTCGACTGCCGCGATGGGCTGATCTTCGTCGGCGCGATAGCGCACGCCCAGGCCACCGCCGACATCGATGCTGCGGATCGGGTGTCCAGCCTGCTCGAGCTCGCGCCAGAACTCGGCGACCCGTGCCAGCGCCAGCCGGTACGGTTGCAGCGAAAGGATCTGCGAACCGATATGCACATGCAGGCCGTCCAGCTGCACATGCGAAAGCCGCGCGCGAGCGGCGAACCAGCGACGCGCCTCAGCGATGCTCACGCCGAACTTGTTCTCGGACTTTCCGGTGGAAATCTTCGCATGCGTCCGCGCGTCGACATCCGGGTTGATGCGCACGGCGACACGCGCCATCACCTGCTGCGCTTCGGCAATCCGCTGCAGTGCGAGCAGTTCGTCATGCGACTCCACGTTGAAGCGCTGGATGCCGACGTCGAGTGCGCCGGCGATCTCGTCCTCGCTCTTGCCGACGCCGGAGAAAACGATGTGCCCCGCCGGTATGCCGGCGTGCAGGCAGCGGCGCAGCTCGCCAGCGGAGACGATGTCCGCACCCACACCCGCGCTGGCCATCAACTGCAGGATCGCGAGATTGGAGTTGGCCTTGGCTGCATAGCAGATGGTGGCGTCGAGGCCATGCAACGCGGCTTGCAGTTCATCGATGCGCGAGCGGATCGCGCTGGCGGAATAGGCATGCAGCGGGGTGCCGAGCCGCATTGCCAGCGCGACCAGGTCGACGCCGTCGAGGTGGCTGCCGGATACCTGCAACGGTGAGGTGGCGGTGGATGTCTGAGTCATGGATACAACGGGTGCTGCCTGAGGGGTCAAATCAAAGCCGCATGATTCCGAAAAGACACGGCCCGCAATAGTGCGGGCCGTGGATTGGGGAGTCGTCAGAAATCGGCGGAGAAAACCAGCTGCACGTAACGCGGCGGCTGGAACACGATCGGTTGCAGGAAGCTTGCGTTGTATGAACCGATGCCATCCTGCAGATCCTGGTCCACCTGTACGGTGCGCTGCTGGTTGAACAGGTTGAAGGCGGTCAGCTTCACGCGCATGTTGCCGCCATCGAACGGCAGCAGGTACGTGATGTTGGCATCGACGGTATAGGTCCACGGCAGCCGGCCATAGTTGCCGCGGGTGGATTTTGTATACACCCGGTCTTCGGACGGGTAGGGCACGGGATCGCCGTTGCCGTCGACCTGGCCCGGGATGAATCCGCACTTGTCCACGCAGATGTAGTAGCTGTGATAGTCCGTGGCATCGTAGGGGTTGCCGGTGCCGTAGCCGGTGATCGGGCCGCCCGAATTGACCTCGAGGTTGGCGCCGACCTGCCAGTTCGTGCTGATCGCGTAGGTGCCGCGCAGTTTCAGTTGATGGCGGCGATCGTTCGGCAGGAAGCCGCTGCTGAGGTTGACGTAGGGATCGTCGAAGTTCTCGGTGCGTCCGGTATCGCCGAAGTCGGTATCGGAATTGACCGGGCCCTCCGCGTTGCCGCGGTTCCACGCGGCCGTGTAGGAGGCATTCATCGACCACTTGTTGTCCCATGCGCGGTCGAGCTGCAATTCGATTGCCTCATAGGTGCGTTTGGGTTTGACCCAGCCGCGCTGGCCCAGGTAGTTGCCGTCGGCGTCGTACATCGCCCAGCCCGCCTTGGAGGTATCGACGGTCAGGTAGCCATCGGCCTTGCCGTCGCAGTTGGTGTCGCCCCACACGGTGACCTTCTTGCCTGGGTTGGCCATCACCCAGCCGATGTAGCCGTCGCCGCCGCATTGCGGGGTGGCGCTGATCTCCATGTCGTCGATTGCGTTGTGCAGGCGCCGGTAGATTCCGCGGATGCCCCACGACCACTGCGGGTTGAGCAGTTGCTGGAAGCCGAGGATCGCCTCGTCCTGATAGACCGGATCCATGTTCTTGTCGACTTCCGAACGCAAGTCGCCGACGGTGCCGTCACCTTGCGAATCGTCCACTGCGCCGATCTGCGGGCCCAGCTTGGGCATAGCGTAGCTCACGCCGTTGAGCGACTGGATGTCCCAGCCGTCGAAGGCGTAGTACGTGCGGCGATCGAGCAATCCCCCGGCCTGCTTGATGTTGATGACATTGGCTACCGGC
Organism: Rhodanobacter sp.; assembly: GCA_036398675.1. Lineage (GTDB taxonomy): Bacteria > Pseudomonadota > Gammaproteobacteria > Xanthomonadales > Rhodanobacteraceae > Rhodanobacter. The sequence continues at coordinate 8,557 of DASWOQ010000078.1, forward strand.
AGGAAGTAGCGGCCGAGGTTGCCGAATATCTTCATGCTGGCGTCGCCTTTCACGTCCCACGAGAAACCCAGCCGCGGCGCAATCTGCTTGGAGATCTTGATGTAGTCGCGGCCGGAGGCATCCTCGTTGTCGAAGCTGTCGTTGCGGATGCCTGCGTTGAGCACCAGGTTCGGGGTGACCGACCAGTTGTCCTCCAGGTAGACCGCCGAGTTGATGCTGGGGAACGTGCCGGCGATGACATATTGGCGGGCGCGCACGTAGCCGATGTAACCGTTCGGCATGACGCCACCGTTGTCGATGGTGGAGCCGGGCGAAGCGGCGTAGACGTTGTAGTAGTCGCCGCCCGGACCGGCGTAGTTCTGCGCATAGTCCGACACGTTCTTCTCGTGGTCGTAGCCGAAGCGCAGCAGGTGGCTGCCAAGCGTCCATTCGAAATCCGCACGGTATTGCGTACGCTTGTCCGTGCGCGCGTAAACGGTCGAACTGGTCGTGCAGCCCAATGGCAGATCCGGGTTGTTCAAGGCAAGCAGCGCCGACGTTGCTGCGACAATGTTGCATTGCTGATCGAGTTGCGATGTGGTGTTGGCTTTCCGCTGATTCTGTCCGTACATCAGCTTCATCGAGAAATCGTCGGTGATATAGCTGCTCCAGGTCAGCGCCCAGTTGCGGCCGCCCGTATCGTTCTTGACCACGTTGGTCCGCGTGCCCACGGTGTCGGTGTCGTAGTCGTAGTCGTAGACATCGCCGACGTTGTGATCCTTGTCGGAGAAGGCCATCAGCGACAGGGTGTTCTTGTCGGTGATGTTCCAGTCGATGGTGGTGCCCCAGAAGCCGTTGTCCGCATTGTTGTAGGTGATCGTCTGGCCGGTATCGTCCGTGTTGTGTGGCTCGTCGCCGCGCTTCTCGTACATGGCGAAGAAGAACAGCTTGTCCTTGATGATCGGACCGGAGGCCCAGACGTTGGTCTTGACCTCCGAGTTGCGGTCACGGCTGGAGGTGATGTAGCGGTTGCCCGCCGCGTCGTAGCGATCCAGTGCGGCCGACTGCCAGTTGCCCGGTTCGATGGTGGTGGTCATGCCGTACTTGAAGTCGTTGGTGCCCGAGCGCGCCACTGCATTCACCACGCCACCGGTAGTGCGGCCGAACTCCACCGAATAGCCGCTCGTCTTGACCTGGAACTCCTGGTAGAAATCGAACGGTGCCTCGGAAAAGCCGTTGCGGTTGTAGAAGTCGGTGACATTGAGCCCGTTGATGTAGTACGCGTTCTCGGCGATCGACGAACCGCCGAACGAGATGCCGCCGATGCCTGCATTGCCCTTGACCACGCCTGGAGCGAGCAGCGCCACTGAGGTCACGTTCTGTTCCACCGGCAGGCGTTGCAGCGTTTCGCGCGAGATATTGGTGGCCGTTTCGGTCGAGGTGACGTCGATGATCGGAAGCGCGGTGCCGGTGACATTCACCGACGAGAGCTCGGTGGCACTGACATTGCTGCCCACGTCGACGGTAGTTGCATTGCCAAGGCTCACCGTGACGTTGCGCGGCTGGCCCACGGGCTTGCCGCTGCGGCTCGCAGTGAGCACGTAGTCGCCGATGGGCAGGTACGGGAAGCGGTAGTTGCCCTTGTCGTCTGCGGTGATCGTGCGGGTCAGTCCGGTAGAGGGACTGTTGATGGTGACCACCGCGCCTGCCTGCGAATGACCCACCACCGAACCATCGTTGTTGCCCGCGAATGCCGCCGGTACGGCCAGTGACGAGAGGCACAGGCCCAGCGCCATGCATAGTACGGTCCTGCGAAGTGTCAGACTGCTGCTCATTCCCCATCTCCCCATCGACGCCGTCGATGCCACTTATGAAAGCCGCTGGTTATTCCCCACTGCGTCCGTGCTTACCGGAATCTTCCGGTTTGGTTGGAAACGTCCACTTGAAGTCGTAGCTCAACTGATCGAAGTAGAGGTTGCCGCCGCGCCATTCCGCTTCGCCACGCTGCGAATCCACATCGTCGGAGCGGAAGAATGTCTTGGCCGGCGCGAAGTCGCGGTCGAAGTCGTCGTTGAAGGCGAGCCGGTAGTTGTCGAGTCCGCCGAGGTAGAACCACTCCAGCGCCTTGTCATCACCCGCAGCCGGTTTGAGCCGGCCGGTGGTCACGTCCATCGGCACCCAGCCATATGGCGCGAGATAGAGATAGCCCCAGTCGTGGATGTCGCTGTACTTGCCGTCGTCGGCGAACACCATGCCCGACTGCCAGCGTGCGGGAATGCCGTTGAGGCGCAGCAGGGTCATCAGCAGCAGGGTCTGCTGGCCGCAATCGGCGTGGCCGGCATGCAGTGCGTAGTCGCTGATGTTGGAGATGGTGGAGTATTCGCGCGCGCCGGCCCACGGGATGCGGTCGACTGCGGCGAAAAGTTTCTGCGCGATGCGATACGGATTCTTTTCGTCGCCCACCACCTTGCGCGAGAACGTGCGCATGGCATCGGTGAACACGATGTGCGGCGGGCGCTCGGCCACGAACGGCGCGAGCTCCGGTGTGGTCGCCTGCGCGACCACTTTGCTCGCGTCGATATCGTGGTACTGCGCATACACGGTCACGTCGTAAGTGACCGAAAATGTCGTTTCACGTCCGGATTGTGCGGGCTTTTCGAGATACACCGTACGCTGCATTGCCGATGCGGGCGCGATCTCGTGTCTCGCCGGTTCGCTGCCGACATAGGCGATGTCTTCCTGCTGGCCGGGTATCGCACGCGGATAGGGAATCCATGCGCGCACCGTCTGCCCGTTCGGAACGGCATCGGCTTTCACCGAAAGTATCTGGGTCATGCGGATCCGTCGCGGCAGCACGCTGCTGCGATGCTGCGCCAGCGCCGTGCGGCGTATGGAGCGCTGATGGTCGTTCAACGTTTCCATCGGCCCGCCGGTGATCGGCGTCTGCACCGCACGACGCGCCAGTGCTTCGGCGCTGATGCGGAACAGGTTGCCGGGTGAGCGCTTGAAGTACAGCGCGCGGCCGTCGATGACCTGGTGTTCGAACAGGCCTGCGGCGTCCCACCTGGCGAATTCGGCATTGGAAAGATCGGGGATGTCCTTGCGCACGCGCGCCTCGACCTCGTCGGCGCTCAGCGTGAAGTCGATCAGGATGCGGTGCATGCGCTCGCGCTGGAACAGCAGCGCATTCTTCTGATCGGCGGTCAGGCCTGGCTGTTTCAGTGCGCCGGCAATCGCCGCATCGGCATCCTTGAAGTGGCCGGCGTCGATCTGCGCGACGACGACGGCTGGCGTCCTCGTGGCATCGGCGGCAAGTGCCATCGGCGAACCGGACAGGCACGCGAGCACGATCGCGATCATCCACAAGCGATGACGCTGGCGTCGTATCCTCGTCGCGATCGGAGGCAGCGTGCTCATCGTCAAACGTCCCGGCATCTAGTCCCCTGAAACTGTTGTGTAACATGCTTGCAAATCGTGGTCAATAATTTATGCTTCAATCGATCTTGAAAAGAATTAGCTATTCCTGAAGTGCGAAATCCGGGTTCGCCGCGAACAGGCGAGGCCATCCAAGAGGGGATGCAATGATCCACACGGTGTGGCCATATCTGGCGGTGATGCTGTTGGCCGCCGGCCTGTTTCCCGCGGTGGAACGGCGCTTCAACTGGCGCGTGTTCGCCGTGCTGCCGCCGATCGTGCTGACCTATCTGTTCGTCACGGCGCTGGCGGTATCGGGGCTGTGGCAAGTCAATGACGAGATCCGTGCGGCGCAGTCGATGCTGACCACGCACATGGTGCCGGCGTTGCTGTTCCTGCTGATGATCAATTGCGATCTGCGCGCGATCTGGCGATTGGGACCGCGTGTGCTGGCCGTGTTTGTCTGCGCGACCATCGCCTTGTTCATCGCCTTCATCGTCACCTTTCTTCTCTATCACCGCTGGCTGCCGGGTGATGCGTGGCAACCGCTCGCTGCGTTGTCGGGCAGCTGGATGGGCGGCACCGCCAACATGATCGCGGTGAAGCAGGCGATCGGCATGTCCGACCAACATCTGGCGATGTCGCTGCTCACCGATGCGCTGTGCTACTCGATGTGGGTGGTGGTGCTGTTCTCGGTGGCGCGACTTGCCGTGGGCTTCAACCGCTGGACCAAGGCGAAGTCCAGCGGCGACATGGAAGTGGCCGAGACACCGAAGACCGGCCCGACCACCTATGACAGCGTGCTGCTGTGGCTGGGTATGGCGCTGGGCGTGGCGGCGTTGTCGGGTTGGTTGTCGGGCTGGCTGCCGGTGTCGAGCATGGTCAGCGACACGACCTGGACGATCCTGCTGGCGACTGCCGCAGGGCTGGTCGTGGCGCATACGCCACTGGCGCGGTTCCCCGGTGCGGGCACGATTTCCAGCGCCATGCTGATCAGCGTGGTCGCGGTGCTCGCTTCGCAGAGCAACTTCCAGGGCATCGCCGCGGCGCCGCTGTACCTGCTGTGCGGCTTCACCATCATCGCGATCCACGCGGTGCTGCTGATCGGTTTCGCCAAGCTCTTTCGTTTCGACCTTTATCTGTGCGGCATTTCCTCGCTGGCGCTGATCGGCGGCGTGGCGGCCACGCCGGTGCTGGCGGCGAGTTATTCGCGTGCGCTGGTGCCGGTGGGCGTGTTGCTGGCGTTGCTCGGTTACATCCTTGGTACCGGTTTCGGCCTGCTGGTGGCGACTACGATGTCGGCGCTGGCGGGGCCGTGAGCGGGCTTAGTACAGGAGCATGATGATGCGACTTCCGATGTATGCCGCGCTGCTCGCGCTTGCTCTCGCCGCGTCGAATGCTGGTGCGCGCGACAGCGTATCGAACAGTGCGATTCCACCCTCCGGCGTGATGGGTGTGGGCGACGCGCAACTCACGCCGGAGTACTGGATCGGCCTGCAGAAACAGCCGGATCGCGAGATCCTCAGCCGCGCCGAGATCGATGCGGAAAACGCGAAGCTGCTGCAAGGTGATCCGTCGATGCACGACCTGCGCACATTGCCTGCATCGCTGACGCTGGCGCAGGTGACCAGCTGGATCAACGATCTGTCGGAGCGACCGAAGAAGCCGCTGTACGACGTCGACAGCCGTCCCGTCACTGCGGCCATGCTGAACGCAATGGTCGACAATCTCGCGCTCTCCAGCATTCCCGCGCAGCAGCACACGCGCTATGGACTGGTGGTGCGACGCGCATCGTTCCGCACGTTTCCCAGCAACCTGCGCGTGTTCAGCCGCAAGGGCGACACCGACATTGACCGCTTCCAGGAAACCGCCGAGTTTCCCGGTGTGCCGGTGGCGATCGTGCACGCGAGTCGCGATGGCAAGTGGCTGTTCGTGGTCAGCCCGCGCTATGCGGCTTGGACCGAGAAGGAGAACGTCGCCGAAGGCAGTGCCGCGCAGGTGTTCGGCTATGCCGACAGGAAGCCCTATCGCGTGATCACCGGCGCCACCGAACGCACCGTGTTCACCCGCGAGGTGCCCGGCGCATCTCAATTGCAACTGGACATGAGCACGCGCGTGCCGCTGCGCACCGACCTGCCGCCGGACCAGCCGGTGAACGGGCAGACGCCGTATGCCGCGTACACGCTGGAACTGCCGCTGCGCGATGCCGACGGCAAGCTGCAGTTCACCCCGGCGCTGCTGCAGAAGAACACCGATTCCGCACCGGACTACCTGCCGCTGACGCCGGCCAACATCATCCGCCAGGCGTTCAAGTTTCTTGGCGAGCGCTACGGCTGGGGCCACGGTTACAACGGCCGCGACTGCAGCGGTTTTGTCTCCGACGTGTATCGCAGCATGGGCGTGCAGATGCCGCGCAACACCAGCAAGCAGGCGATCAGCCCGGCGCTGCAACACCGTATCTTCACCAGCGCCGACAGCCACGATGCGCGCCTCAAGGCCGCCCACGGGCTGCAGGTCGGCGACCTCGTCTACATCCCCGGCCACGTGATGATGGTGGTCGGCCAGCGCGACGGCGAGCCCTACGTGATCCACGACGTGCTTGGCATGACGTATCGCAAGCCCGACGGCAGCTTCGGCCACGTCGAGCTCAATGCGGTTTCGGTCACGCCGTTGCTTCCGAACCAGTTCAACGACTACCAAACCTACGTCGACCGCATGACCAGCATCGTGCGCATCCGCCATTGACAGACACGCATCGTGCCAAGAACGCCAAGGACATGGACTCCATGAAAAACTGCCCCAAGAAAACCGCCTCATGAAAATCGCCCAATGAAAATTACCAAGATCACGTTCGGCATGCTGCGTGTGCCGTTGAAGACACCGTTCAAGACCGCATTGCGCACGGTCGCCACGATCGAGGACATCGTGGTGATGGTGCACACCGACGACGGCAACATCGGCTACGGCGAGGCGCCGGCCACGGCGGTGATCACCGGCGACACGCACGGGTCGATCGTCGACGCGATCCGCCACTACATCTCGCCGCGGCTGATCGGCCAGGAGGTGGCCGACCTCAACCGGATCACCCAGCTGATCCAGGGCGCGATGGAAAAGAACACCAGCGCCAAGGCAGCGGTGGAGATCGCGATCTACGACCTGTGGGGCCAGCTGTACAAGGCGCCGCTGTACAAGTTGCTCGGCGGCGGCGATCCCGCGATCACCACCGACATCACCATCAGCGTCGACTACATCGACAAGATGGTGGCCGACTCGGTGGCCGCGGTGGAGCGCGGATTCGAGTCGCTGAAGATCAAGGTCGGCAAGGACATCGGGGTGGACATCGAGCGCGTGCGCGCGATCTACGCCGCGGTCGAGGGTCGCGCGCTGCTGCGGCTCGACGCCAACCAGGGCTGGACCGCCAAGCAGGCGGTGTACGCCCTGCAGACGCTGGAGGACGCCGGCATCAAGCTGGAACTGATCGAGCAACCGGTGAAGGCGCGCGACCTGGCCGGCATGCGCTACGTCACCGAGCGCGTGCACACGCCGGTGATGGCCGACGAGAGCGTGTTCGGGCCGATGGAAGTGATCGAGCTGATCCGCATGCGCGCGGCCGACATCATCAACATCAAGCTGATGAAGACCGGCGGCATCTCCAATGCGATACGCATCGCCGACATCGCCGCGATGCACGGCATCGAATGCATGATCGGCTGCATGCTGGAGACCAGCATCAGCGTGGCCGCGGCCGTGCATGTGGCGGTGGCCAAGGCCGATGTGATCACCAAGATCGATCTGGACGGTCCGTCGCTGGCCAAATTCAATCCGGTTGACGGCGGCGTCATTTTCAATGAGTCGGAAATTTCGGTGACGGATGCGCCTGGCCTGGGCATCCGCGAAATCCGCGGACTGGAGAGGATCGAGGACTGATGTCGCCACTGGTCAAAATCCGTTCGGAGCGCGACCGGATGTCCGCGGTGGAACGGCGCATCGCCGATTTCATCCTGGAGAACGCGCAACTGCTGCGCGACTACTCGTCGCAGCAACTGGCCAACGCGCTGGGCATCAGCCAGTCCAGCGTGGTCAAGTTCACCCAGAAGCTGGGTTTCAAGGGCTATCCCGACCTGAAGTACTCCGTCGGCGAGGCGATCGCCCGCGCGGCACCCGGCCAGGGGGCGGTCGCATCGACGAACCCGTCCTCGGCCGGCGACGTGCTGGCCGAAAGCCTGTGGCGGCGCAAGTGCGCGGCGGAAGAAGAGACGCGGATTATCAACGCGCAGGAGACGATCCGCAGCGTGGCCGCGGCGATCGACCGTGCCGGCCGCAGCGGTCGCGTTTTCATCCTGGGCATGGGCGACGACGACATCCACGTGCGCGCCTTTGCCTTGCGCCTGGCACTGCTGGGCATCCTTGCCGTGCACAGTTTCGACATGGTGCGGATGACCTCGAACGTCGCCGCGGCACAGCCCGGCGATGTGCTGGTGGTGGTGTCGGAGTTTGGCCATCACGTGGCGCTGGGCAGGATCGCGCGGCAGTTCCGCGAACGCCGCGGCCAGCTCATCACCCTGACCCGGCACACCGCCAACCCGCTGCGCACGCTGGCCGATATCGCGCTGGTGGTTTCCGCGCACGACGACCAGCCGTATATCCAGTCGCTGCTGTACCAGTCGGCCATGCAGCACCTGCTCGACAGCGTGCTGGTGTTGCTCTGCGAAGGTCACGACGACCGGCACGCGCAACTGCTGGCGAATCTCGAACGCATCCAGAAGATGCTTGAGCCGTAACCGTCACTCATCAGGCAGGACCGCATGGCTATCACTTTTTCCTTCCGTTCGCTTGCCGTGCCGGGTATCGCATCGCTCGCGTTCTGCGCCGCCTTCATCGGCGGCGAACTGCAGGCGACCGAGGTCGACGCATGGCAGTCGTCGCGCCAGCTGGTGCTGGTCACGGTGGCGGACTGGAATGCCGATCACGGCACGCTGCGCACGTTCACCCGCGGCAGGCATGGCTGGGTCGCTGCGGGCATCGACGCGCCGGTGACGATCGGCCGCAACGGGGCAGGCTGGGGGTTGGGCTTGAACGAGCCGCGCACCGATGGCCCCGTGAAGCGCGAAGGCGACAACCGCAGTCCGGCCGGCGTGTTCCGCATCGGCACGGTGTTCGGTTACGCGGACAGCGCCGATACCGCCATGCCGTATCGTGCCCTGACCGCCACCGACTATTGCGTGGACGTCAGCGGCACTGCGCAATACAACCGCATCGTCGATGCGAAGGTGGTCGGCGAGGCCGCGGTGAAGGGCTCCACCGAGCCGATGCGCCGGGACATCCATGTCAACGGCGATCAA
>DASWOQ010000079.1:0-71779 GCA_036398675.1 Rhodanobacter sp.
CTGACCGCCACCGACTATTGCGTGGACGTCAGCGGCACTGCGCAATACAACCGCATCGTCGATGCGAAGGTGGTCGGCGAGGCCGCGGTGAAGGGCTCCACCGAGCCGATGCGCCGGGACATCCATGTCAACGGCGATCAACGCTACCGGCTCGGTTTCAATATCGAGCAGAACCCGAACGCGAAGCCGCTGGCCGGCAGCTGCATCTTCGGCCATCTGTGGAAATCGCCGACCGATGCCACGTCCGGCTGCACCGCGATGACGCCATCGGTGATGCAGTCGCTGGTCGCGTGGCTGAAGCCGGAACAGAAGCCGGTGTTCGTGCTGCTGCCGCAAACGGCGTATCTGAAAGTCCGCGCGCAATGGCAGCTGCCGCCGATAGGCGCGAAGGATTCCACACGATGAGCCCGACCAGCCGCGTACTCGTGGGCCTGGCCGCGGGCGCCGTCATCGGCCTGCTGCTGGCTGCCTGGCATCCGGCGGTGGCGCTGGAGGTTGCCAATGTCGCTCAACCGGTCGGCAAGCTGTGGCTGAACGCGCTGCAGATGACGGTGGTGCCGCTGGTGCTGGCGCTGGTGGTGGTCGGCGTGAACACCGCCACCGATGCGGCCGCATCCGGTCGCATCGCGCGTCGGGCCATCGTGGTGTTCATCGTGCTGCTGACGCTGGGCGCGCTGTTCACCGCGCTTGCCGCGCCGTGGGTATTCAGACTGTTTCCGCACAATCCGACATTGGCCGCGGCACTCGATCATGCAGCGGTACTGCCTGCCGCGCAGACGGCGCCGGTGGGCTGGATCGATGCGCTGGTGGCGATCGTGCCGAACAACGCGATCATGGCCGCGGCGCAGAGCGCGATGCTGCCGTTGGTGGTGTTCGCATTGTTCCTCGGTTTTGCGCTGACCCAGATCGTGCCGGCACGGCGCACGATGCTGGTGGAATTTTTCCAGGCGATCGCCGACGCGATGATCGTGATCGTACGCTGGGTTCTGTGGGCGGCACCATTGGGTGTGTTCGCGCTGATCCTCTCGGTCTGCGCGCGCGCCGGCCTGGGCATGCTCAGTGCGCTCGGCGTGTACGTGCTGGTGGAATGCCTGCTGTATCTGTCGGTGGCGCTGATGATGCTGCCGGTGGCGATGTTCTTCGGTGGCGAGCGCATTCGCCGCTTCGCCGCGGCGCTGCTGCCGGCGCAGGTCGTCGCGGTCAGCACGCAGTCCTCGCTGGCCTCGCTGCCGGCGATGCTGGAAAGCGCGGACCGCAAGCTCGGCTATCCCGCGCCGGTCACCGCGCTGGTGCTGCCGATGGCGGTGTCGCTGTTCCGCCTCACCAGCCCGGTGCAGTACGTCACGTCGGCGGCGTTCATCGCCTGGGCCTATGGCATCGATCTCTCCGCGGCGCAACTGCTCACCGGCGCCTTGCTGGCGGTGGTGATCAGCCTGGGCTCGGTCGGCCTGCCGGGGCAGGTGACCTTCATCGCCACCAATCTTCCGGTAGCGCAGGCGATGGGGCTGCCACTCGGACCGCTCGGCCTGATGCTCGCGGTCGACACCATTCCGGACGCACTGGCGACGCTGGGCAACGTCACCGCCGATCTCACCGCCGCTAGCGTGGTGGCACGGCAATCGAGGCGCGATACCGCATGAGCGCAGACACCTCCGACTTCGATGTCATCGTGATCGGTGCCGGCATGGCCGGCGCATCGGTCGCGTATTTCATGGCGCCGTATGCGCGCGTGCTGGTGCTGGAGCGCGAGGCGTATGCGGGCATGCATTCCACCGGCCGGTCGGCGGCGCTGTTCAGCGAAACCTACGGCTCGCCGCAGGTGCGTGCGCTCACGCGCGCCACGCGTCCGTTTCTGTCGCAGCCGCCGAAAGGTTTCGCGGCGCAGCCGATTCTTTCGGCGCGCGGCAATACCATCATCGGCACGGCCGACGAGGTCGACGCGATCGTTGCGGAGTACGACGCGATCCTGCCGTTCACCCGCAGCCTTGAACTGCGCGATACCCGAAAGATCATCGGCACCGTGCCGGTGCTGAAACCGGAGTTCGCGCAGATCGGCCTGCACGAGCCGGGTGCCGCGGACATCGACGTCAATGAACTGCACCAGGGTTTTCTGCGCGGGCTGCGCGTGCATGGCGGACAGTTGCGCCTCAACGTGGGCATCCGCGCGATCACGCGCGACGCCCAGGGCTGGCAGGTCGACGATGGAGAGCAAGCTTACCGCGCGCCCTTGCTGCTGAACGCCGCGGGCGCGTGGGTCGATCAGGTGGCGACGATGGCGGGCGTGACGCCGATCGGCATCATGCCGAAACGCCGGTCGGCCTTCGTGTTCGACCCGCCGGAAAACATCGACACCGCGCACTGGCCGTTCATCACCGCTTTCAACGAGACCTTCTACTTCAAGCCGGACGCCGGCCTGTTGCTGGGTTCATGCGTCAACGCCGATCCGGTGCAGCCGCACGATGTGCAGCCGGAGGAGTACGACATCGCGCTCGGTATCCACCGCATCGAGGAAGCCACCACGATGACCATCCGCCGCCCGCGCCGCAGCTGGGCCGGCCTGCGCTCGTTCGTCGCCGATGGCGACCTGGTCGGCGGTTTCGCACCGGATGCGCCGGGTTTCTTCTGGGTCGCCGCACAAGGCGGCTACGGCATCCAGACCAGCGCCGCGATGGGCGAGGCCTGCGCGAACCTGGCATTGCGCAGGGCGTTGCCGCTGCAGTTGGTCGATGCGGGAATCTCTGCGGCCATGCTGGCTCCGCGGATGATGGCTTTGTCCACTTGAAATGATGCGGCGTGCCTGAGCGCCGCGGCGACAGGCCTTCGAGGTTGCCCCGATGCAGTTAAGCTTGCTTGCGTGTTGCATTCATGCCGCCCGCGGGGTCGCTATGCCGTATGCAGTGCGGCCTGCCGCAGGCACCGCAGCATGTCGAGTGTCGAAGTGGTCTGCAGCGGTTCGTTGCGCCAGTACATGCCCACCAGGCTGTCGACGCCCACGTCGACGGACAACCGGACGACTTGCTGCTGCCGGATGAAATGCCTGGCAAGCCGGCTGGAGACGGCGCAGAGCATGTCGCTTTGCTGGACCAGGGAAAAATTCGCGGTGAGCGACGAGGACTCGATGCGATACGCCAACGGTCCGGCGTTGGCCCGTGCCAGCGCATGATCCAGCTTGGTGCGGATCGGCGTGCCCAGCGGCCAGACCACCCAGTCATACGCGCTGAGCGCATCCCAGCCCGGCGAGGCATGGGTCGACAGCGGATGGCCCGGCCGCGCCACGATCGAAATGGATTCGTTGTGCAGGACCTCGCTGGAAAGACTGCTGTCCGGTTCGTCGTCGTCGAGTCCGCCGATGACCACATCGAGTTCGCCTTGCAGCAGCTTGTCCCGCAGGACCCGCATCGTTCCTTCGACCAGCTTGACCGTGGCTTTGGGATGCAGTTGCAGGAAGCCCGCAATCGCCGCCGGCGTGACATCGGGCGCCTGCGGCGGCGACGTGCCGAGCATGACCCGGCGCGAACTGCCTTTCTGCAGCGCGCCGATGTTGTATTGGGCGCGTCCCATCTCGTTGAGGACACGCTGCACATGGATCAACAGGACCCTGCCGTGGCTTGTCAGGCTGAGGCCGCGCGGATGCCGGTCGAACAGGGGCGAACCGATTTCGTCCTCGAGTTCCTTCAGCCATTTCGACAGGGCCGGCTGGGTGGTCTGCTCGGCGCGTGCCGCGTCACTGATGCTGCCGAGGTGGGCAACGCTCGCCAGCCATTGGAGGTGACGCATGTTCAGCCGGCGCACCCAGCTGGCGCTGTCTTCGTCGGCCAGCGTGATCGCCATCGTTGGTTCTTTCGTTTGCGCGTTCAAGCGGAATTCTCCATGTGCATTCCCGGAATCGTCTCCTCGGTCCGCCGCGTCCTAGGCAGACAGTTTCCTGCCGCTGACCGCGTCCCCGGTATCGGCCTGCAGCGGGCGAAAGCGCAGTACTGCCAGCATGGCGACCACCGCCAGGGCCACCAGCACGAGGCGGAAATCCGCCGGCTGCAGCAGGCCGCCGGCATGGCCGCGCAGCGATGCGGAACAACGCAGCATGAGCGCGCCGAAAGCCACCGCCAGTCCGCTGATGATCTGCTGCAGCATGCTCGACCACATGCTTGCCGAGCTGATCCATTCCGGGGGCATATCGGCGAAAGCCAGGGTATTGAGGCAGGTGAACTGCAGCGAGCGGCTGAATCCGCACAGCAGCATGATCGACACGATGAAAACCAGCGGCGAGTCGGGCCTGAACAACGTGCAGCCCAGCGTGGACAGGGCGATCAGCGTGCTGTTGACGATCAGCACCTGGCGGAACCCGAAGCGTCGCACGACGCCGATCGCGATGGCCTTGGTGGAGAGGCTTCCGGCGGCACCCACCAGCATCAGCATGCCAGCCGCGAACGGCGTCATGCCGAAGCCGACCTGGAACATCAGTGGCAGCACGAACAGGCTCGAGCTGACCGCGAAGCGCGAATAGCAGCCGCCAGCCACGGTCGTGCTGAATGTCGCCACCCGGAACGGCGCGAGGCTCACCATCGGGCGCTCCACCCTGTACATGTGCCGAATCGCCCATGCACCGGCCATCACCGCCACGATCAGCAGCGGAACGCTTTTCACCAGCTGCCCGTCGCCCTGCGCGAGCAGCCCCAGGCCGGCCATCAGGCAGGCGAGCGCCATGCCGCTGGAAAGGAAACCGTGCAAGTCGAAGCGCGGCGGCTCGGCGGCCGACAGGTTCGGTACGAAGCGCCAGACCAGGAACATGCCGAGCAGGCCGATCGGCACATTGATGAAGAAAATCCAGCGCCAGCTCGCATAAGTGGCGATGAACCCGCCCACCGCGGGTCCGATGACCGGCGCGACCAGCGCGGGCCAGGTGATGAAGGCCATGGCGTGCATCAGGTCGGCCTTGGCGGTCGTCCGCAAGACGATCATGCGCCCCACCGGCACCATCATCGCGCCGCCGGCGCCCTGCAGGATGCGTGCGATCACGAACTGGCTCAGGTTGCCGCTCATGCCGCAGCTCATCGACGCTGCCAGGTAGGCCACGATCGCGGCAAAGAAAACGTTGCGCGTGCCGAACCGGTCCGCGACCCAACTGCTGATCGGAATGAACACGGCCAGGGTCAGCATGTAGGCCGTGATGCCGGTATTGAGATCGACCGGCGCGCGCGCAAAAGACCGCGCCATGCTGGGCAGGGCGGTGACGATGACCGTGCTGTCCAGGTTTTCCATGAAGAACGCGCAGGCCACGATCAGCGGTAGCAGGTGCGCACCACCGATTTTCGGACGTGGGCTGGCACTCATTTCCCGGACACGACGGATAGCGCGGGTCGTTCCGCATTCGCGACCTGGCGGTAGATCTCGTGGCGCAGTTCGTCGATCGCGTGCGCGCCGTGGACGCTGTCGGCGCGGAAGCTGGCCCTGATGCGGCCGTGTTCCCCGAGCACGATGATGCGGTCGGCCAGCGTGGTCGCCTCTTCGATCGAGTGGGTGATGTGGATGACGGTCTTGCCGCTGCTGCGCATCAGCTGCCTGAAGTCCGATTTGATGCGGTCGCCGGTCACCGCATCGAGATGGGCGAATGCCTCGTCGGCCAGCACGACCTCCGGATCGCTCACCAGTGCCCTTGCCATGGCGACACGCTGGCGCATGCCGCCGGACAGTTCGTGGGGATAGGCCCCGGGAACCTCCTGCAGGCCGAGCCGCTTCAGCCAGTCCATCGCATGCAGCGGCAATGTCCGCTCGCGAATGCCCAGGATTTCCAGCGGCAGCCTGACGTTGGCCAGCACGGTGCGCCAGGGCAGCAGGCGGTCGCCCTGGAAAATGCAGGACAGCCGTCCCTTGAGCTGGTCGAACTGCCGGTAGGGATCCCGCCCGAGGACCTCGACCGTGCCCGCGCTTGCCGGCAGAAGGCCGAGCAGAAGATTCACCAGCGTCGATTTCCCGTGGCCGGTGCGCCCGACCACGCAGACGTATTCGCCACGAGCTACCGTGAAGCTCAGGCCATCCACGGCAAGTGTGCGGTTGCCGTCGCGCACGAACTCCTTACGTACGTTGTCGCAACGGATCACGGCATCCGCAATGTCCATGTTGCCGGAGAAGTTATCGGACCGCATCAGCGCACCCGCCAGGCAAGCAGGCGCTTGTCGATCAATGCGAGGGCCTTGTTGGTGACGAGCACAAAAAACACCAGCACGGCGGTCCACGCAATCGCCCGGTCCATGCGGAACAGTTCCTGCGCCAGCCTCAACTGGTAACCGATGCCGCTGATGCCACCGAGCAGTTCGGCCATGATGGTGACCTTGGTGCCGGTTCCAAGATTCAAGCGCCAGCCGGTCAGCAACTGCGGCACCAGCGACGGCAGCATCAACTTGCGCACGAGCTGCCACCGGGTGGGCCGCAAGGCACGCACCATGCCTGACAGATCGTCGGGGATGGCGAGGAGTCCTTCGCGGATCTGATAGTAGAAACTGGGAAACGTGCTGATCAGAATGACGAAGGCGATGCGCAGCTCCGTATTGCGAAACCAGAGCACGGCAAAAATGATCCAGCACACCGCCGGCACGCCCTGCAGAAATTGCACCAGGGGCAGCAGGGCCCGTCCCACGCGTACCTGAAAGCCTGCCCAGATGCCGGCTAGCAGGGACAGCGCGAATGCCGCGGTCAGCGACGCCAGGATGCGCACGTAGGTCAGCCAGATGGCGGAGATCGCGACGGGGTCGCGAAAGATATCGGCGATGGCTGTCGCGACGGAGCCCAGGGAAGGGAACAGGAAAGGTGGAAACAGCCGTGCCGCGATTTGCCAGGCGACGATGATCACCGCGAAGACCACCGCGCCTTCGACATTGAACGCGGGCCAGTGACGTGCAGGGGCTTGCCCGGCGGTTGCTTCAGGGCTGGAAGTCGGCGACATACGCATCCACCTCGGCGTCGGTGAGCGGGCGTTCGAGCAGCTTCGCCTGCGGCAGGAGTTTCTGAGTCAGTTGCCGGATGGCCGCCTTGTAGTCGCTGCTCGGGCGTATGTCGATCATGTCCGGATCGTGCGCGAACAGATAACGCAGGGCTGGCTCGCTGATCGACGTGTCCACGCTGATCAGGTGGGCGGCCTGTTGCGGCTGCGCCTTGATATAGGCCGCGGCGGCGAGGTTGGCGCGGTAGAACTTCTGCAGCAGTTCACGGTGTCCGGGCGCGTCCAGCCAGGGGCGCCACACGCCAAGATCGATGCTGGGAATGCCCTGGATGTCCGCGTATTTTTTCCAGATGGCGGCGCGGTTGAGGCCGATGACGCGGTATTTTTCGCCCTCGCCGACGGTGGTCTTGAGGGTCGCCACGTCGATCGGGCCGAATACCGCTGCATCCAGCCTGCCCAGATCAAGGTCGGTACGCGTGGCGGCCGAGCTGGATGACGAATTGAGTTGCACCTTCTGCAGATCCAGCCCGTTCTGCTGCAGCAGCCACGCAGCGACCGCCCAACTGCCGGTGCCGGTATCCGCGCCGACCTGCTTGCCGGCCAGATCGCCGAGCGTCTGGATGTCCGGCTGCTTCGTCACTACATAGGCGTCGAGATTGAAGACATTCCACACCAGGCTGATGTTGGCGCCTTGTTCCACGAACCGGGCCACCGCTGCCGGAGCGGCGCAGTAGCAGACCGGGTCCGTCCCGGAAGCGAAGTCGGTGTAGGCAATCGGCCCGGGTTTGGGCGTCACGATTAGTTCAAAGCCTTCCTTCTCATCCAGCTTCAGCTTCTTGATCAGCACCGGAAGCCAGATGCTCTGGGAAGGCGCGGCAAAGACGGTGATGGCCAGTGAAGGAAGACCCGTCTTGCCCTGACTGCCGGCATTGTCCACATGCCCGGTGCAAGCGTTCAGCGGAACGATCAGGCACAGGGCGAGTCGGAGAATCGTGCGGCGGATCATCGGGGCTTTCCTGGGATGAGCGCATCGACGGTTGATTTATCGCGATGCCGGGCGTGCGTCGAGCGTGATTCGTGCCTCGATCCCGGCGCCGCCCTCCGTATGGAAATCGTGAGGGCGACACCGCGATCTGGGGGCCGTCCGGGTCAGGCCGCGGCGGCGGGCTGCAATGCGCGGTTGTCCACCAGTTGGGTGAAGCTCGTGTTCGGAGTCAGCAGGTTGTAGTCGGTGAGGATCTGCAGACTGCGATCGAACTCCTGCTGCGGGTACGGCTGCGTGTGTCCGAACTTCAGGCGCGGCAGGTGGAAGTCCTGCACATCCGGCTTGCCCCAGGCATAGTCGTCCGCGATGCTGTCGATCAGCAGCGGGATGTATTTGCGCTTGTTTTCCGCGCTGGCGTTGAGAAAGTCGGCCGCCTTGTCGAGCGCGCGGTAGAGTCCCTGCAAGTCTTCCGAATCCAGGTCATCGCGTGCGATGTCGGTGGCCACGAAGGTGCCTTCCGCGAGAATGTTGGCACCCAGCTTCTCCGCCAGGGTGATATACGGCTCCATCACGATCGCCGCCTCGACCTCGCCATTGAACACCGCATCGAAGCGTTCGGCCGGGCCGCCGAAGTGCTGCAGCGACACGTTGCCCTTGCCGACGAAACCTTCCAGGAAACGGATCGCCGCAAAATGGGAGCCGGCGAAGAAGTTCACGCCTACGGCAACGTTGGCAAGCTGGGCCGGGCGATCGATGCGCGATCCCGGGGCGGTGATCAATGCATGCACGGGCCGGCTGGGCTGCAGGCTGGAAATCTTCACATCGCAACCCTGCACGGTTTCCTTGCCCAGATCGTAGGCGCGACGGACATTGCCTTCCTCGCAGGCGCGGAACAGGTTCACTTTGCCGTCCTGGAAAGGCGCGTGCCCGACGATGCTCTTGACCGTGGTGGGGTCGGCGGAGCCGGACTTGGGCGTGCCTGCCTCGGCGGTGATGAAGTCCACGTCGAAACCTTCCTCGGCGAAGAATCCTTCCTCCTTGGCGACGAACCAGGGAAGGCTGTAGATGATCGAGCTGATCTCGTTGGTGATCTTTTTGAGTGCCATGGTCGAAGCTGCTCCACGTTGTAGGTCTATGAAAGGAATGCCATCTGGAATCGCGGGGGTTCCCAGGCAGGTTCTTGCGGGACGAGCGGCATCACGGAAAGAACTGGATGGATCGTAGGCGCCGCGCCTATACAAAAAAAATGATCTTTCGGACTTTGCTCATGCCATGAATGGCATATGCGGCGATCACCTCTACAGCTCGTATCGCACCCACAGGGTCAGCTGGCGCGGCGGGTTGTATGCCGCTTCGTCCTCGATGCCGGGCCGGTACTTGAGGTTGACTGCATACGTCTTGTCGAGCAGGTTGCTGGCCTTGAGCGAGTAGCTCCAGCGGCTGTTCTCGGGTGCGTAATCGATGCTGGCGCCCACGTAGGTCTGTGGTTTGACCTGGGTATAGGGGCTGTTGGTGATGTCGGAGTACATCGACGCGATGTAGCGCGCATTGGCGCTGAGCGTCAGCGCGCCGCTGATCGGCAACGGGAGCCGGTACACCGTGTCGGCACCCAGGGTCCACTTGGGCGCGTTGGGCAATTCGTTGCCCGCGTAGTTGGTGTTCGCGGCGCCGGTGGGATTGGCGAAACTGGCGAAACGGGTCTCCAGGTAGCTGGCTGATCCCTTCAGGTCCCAATTGCGCGTGAGCTTGACCTCGCCATCGAATTCCAGCCCGTAGGTTCGCGCATGCGCTGCATTCACGGTGACGCTGCCGGTGATGAACTGGCCGTTGATGACCGGATTGACCACGGCGGCCTGGTAGTCTGCGAAATCGTTGTAGAAGATCGCGACGTTGGCTTGCGCACGCCCTTCCAGGAAGCGGCTCTTGGTGCCGAACTCGTACGTCGTCACCCGCTCCGGGTCGAGCGGCAGCGAGGCGATGGTGGCGGTGGTGGCGCTGCGGTTGTAGCCGCCGATTTTTTCGCCCTTGGTGACACTGAGATAGCTGAAGAGGCCGGGATTCCACTGGTAGTCGACTTCATATTTCGGCGTGAATCCCCGCCAGCCGTGGCTCAGTCCGTTCACCGAATAAACCTGCGCCAGACGATCGCCGGCGGCGTTGTTCTTGTATGCCGTGTCATCGAAGTCCTGATCGTCCCGGCCAAGACGTCCTCCCAGCGTCACCGACAGCTCGTCCGTGACGCGGTAGTTCGCTTGGGCGTAGACCGCATAACTCGTGGTTTCGAGGTCGCTCGATGCTTCGGAATACTGGCCCGTGCTCTGGGTGAACCGGTCGAACAGCAGCCGCTCGTGGAAATACACCGCGCCGGCGGCAAACGTCAGCCGGTCGTAATCGCCGTTGAGCTGGAACTCCTGCGACGACTGGTGCTGGTGGATGTATTGGGTCCAGCCGTCCACCGGCTGGGGCGTACCGTCCTCA
The DNA here is from genome assembly GCA_036398675.1 of Rhodanobacter sp. Lineage (GTDB taxonomy): Bacteria > Pseudomonadota > Gammaproteobacteria > Xanthomonadales > Rhodanobacteraceae > Rhodanobacter. The sequence goes on from DASWOQ010000079.1 coordinate 10,401, forward strand.
TCCCAGGGCGAGGGATCGTCGACGAACTTGCGATAGGCGGTGGTCGACTTGAAACTGAGGTGGTCGTCGATCTGGTGATCGATGTGCAGGTCCACGCCCTGATCGGTGCGGCTGAGCGTGGGCGATACCGAGGCAAACGTCGTCCGTGGGCTGGCACCGGGATAACCGAGCGGAATGTACGAGGCATTGTCGGAGCGGTCACGGCCGTAATCGATCGACAGCACAGCGGTGGTGCTGTCGTTTGGCGTGAGGCGCGCCTTGACCCGGACCTGATCCAGGGCCGTCGCATCGACCTCACGGTGCAGGGTCGCGTTATAGGTATAGCCGTCCGTCCGGCGACTTGCCGCTGCCACGCCGAGCGAGAGCACGCCAGGTTTGACAGCGCCCGCAAGGTAGACATCGGCTTCGCCGAATCCCTTGTTGCCGACGCCGGCCGCCACCTTCGCGACGGTCGTATCGTCGGGATCACGGGAGATGAATTTCACCGCGCCGGCGCTGCTGTTCTGGCCGTACAGCGTCCCCTGCGGACCGCGCAATACCTCGATGCGCTCGATATCCGGCAGGCTGAAGGTGCCCACGCCGAAAGGGCGCGGACGATAGATATCGTCCACGTACACGGCCACGGCGGGATAAAAACCGGGGTCTCCCGTGCCGATGCCGCGTATATAGAGGAACTGCATGTTGGAGATCGAACCGGGAGCCACCAGGCCCGGCACCGTGCCTGTGAGGTCGCGCAGCGTGTTCAAGCCCCGGTGCTGGATCTCCGCCGCGCTCACCGCGGTGACGGCTATCGGCGTGGACTGCAGGGCCGTTTCGCGTTTCTCGGCCGTCACCATCACGGCGGGCAGCGCAGTGGCATTTGAATTTTTGCTGGCGCCTGCAGCCGCAACCGTCTTGTCCGGCCCCGTCGACGCTGCTTCCGCGGTACCAGTTGCCGCCAGCGCGGTCTGGAACAAGGGAGCCAGGAGCATCGCCGCCCACGTGGCACTGAATCGAATGGCCACGCGACGATCTGCACGAAAATCGGCATTCTTTCGCCGCGCTTTGGTACCTGGATGCACGCAACTTCCCCTCGGGAGACGGAATTCTCCGGGGGCACTGTATATAGATGTCCATATCCTTCAGAACTGACGAATATTGATTTAGATATGTCATTTCAGAATGAGCGCGTTCCTGCACGCTCGTCGCTTCCGCGAACGGTCGATGCGGACAAACGGTGGCGTGGAAGCCGTATTCATGGCCATGCCACCGGTACGACCGAACGCGACGTCGCGTTGGAATACCTGCAGTCGTTATTGGTTGCGTCGCAAGACCGTAGGCGCAGGCAAGGCTTGCGACGTCAAATCGTTTGTCGAGGAAGGTCCGAGCGATCGATGCTCATGAGCGGAAAAGCATGTAGGGCGCCATGGACCACGCCATGGTGGATGCTTTTCAACAGGCTGCCAAAGCCGGCCGCCGCTCAAGGCGGGGCGTCGTAGACAACCGATTTGACCGAATGCTCTAATATCGGGTGCTGTCGGGTTGGAAGGCGACGTCGCTACCCGGGACGAAGGACCCGCATGCTGTGTAGTCCGGGAGCCTCGCCGGTGTTTGTAGGATCTGCGCTGGTTTCGTCGTAGTGGCCGCTCAGGCGTCCGGCACTCGCAGCGTGGCAGCGGCGCCCAGCGGTGCGTGCTTTCCATCTGCTGGGCCTGCTGGTTGCCGCTACGGCGAACGGCTTGTACGGTCTGGCGCGGAATATGTTTTGTTTGACCACCGGAAATCCCACTTTGAGCAAATCCGCCTCGCTGCGCATTGTCCCGATCGCCGACAAGGCGGATCTGAATCGATTCATCACGCTGCCCAATGTCATCATGGGCTCCGACCCCGCATGGATTCCGCCGTTGCAGTTGGAACGGCGGCTGCATCTCGGCGCCAAGACCAACCCCTGGTTCGAACACGCTCGCTGGAAAGGCTGGGTCGCTTATCGGGGCGACAAGCCGGTGGGCCGGATCAGTGCCCAGATCGACTCCCTGCATCTTGAAATCCATGCGGATGACGCAGGATTTTTTGGCATGCTGGATGCCGAGGACAGTCAGGAGACGTTTGATGCGCTGATTGGTGCGGCGGAACAGTGGCTGCGCAGCGAGGGCATCAAGCGCGTGCGCGGACCGCTCAGCCTTTCGATCAACGACGAAGTCGGCCTGCTGGTGGATGGCTTCGATACGTCGCCCTATTTCATGATGGGCCACACCAGGCCGTACTACGGCGCGCGCATTGAGCAGGCTGGCTACCACAAGGCCAAGGACATGCTGGCGTATGTCGTCGACCCGGATTTCCCCGCGCCGAAGGTGATGAAGCGTCTGCTCGGCAAGTCCAAGCAGAGCATCCGGGTGCGTCCGCTCGACCGCAAGCGCTTCGACGAAGAACTTGCCGTGCTGCGCGACATCTTCAATGACGCCTGGTCGGACAACTGGGGTTTCGTGCCCTTCACCGAGGCCGAATTCAAGGATCTCGGCCACACCCTGAAGGTGCTGATCGCTTCGGAGCTGATCCAGATCGCCGAAGTGGATGGCGTGCCGGCGGCCTTCATCGTCGCGCTGCCGAACGTCAACGAGGTCATCAAGGATTTCGGTGGATCACTGCTGCCGTTCAACTGGGCGAAGCTGTTGTGGGGACTCAAGGTGAAGTTCCCGAAGTCGTCCCGCGTGCCGTTGATGGGCGTGCGCAAGAGCTTCCACAACACTCCGCTCGGCCCGGGCTTGGCCTTCCTGGTGATCGACGCGGTACGCCACCACCTTGTCGCCATGGGTGTGAAAGAAGTCGAACTATCGTGGATCCTCGAAGACAACGACGGCATGCGCAACATCATCGAGGCCATCGGCGGCCGCGATTACAAGCGCTACCGCGTCTACGAGAAGGAGCTCTGATGGCCAGGCAATCGTCCCGACTTTGGGCGGTACTGCTGCTTGGCGTCGTGATTGTTGCCGCCATCTGGTGGGCCCGCCGCGGGCCGGGGAGCGGCAAATCGGGTGCCGACCAGACTGTGCCGGTGGTCGCGGCCACGGTGCGTCAAGGCCTCTTCGTGGTCTACCGGTCGCAACCCGGCACGGTGACGCCAGCCAATAGCATCACCGTGCGCAGCCAGGTGGACGGGATACTTGAGAGCGTCGCTTTCAGAGGCGGCCAGATGGTCAAGCAAGGCGACCTGCTGGCGGAGATCGACCCGCGTGCGTTCCAGGCACAACTCGAGCTCGCCACTGGCGACCTGGCGAGCAGCCAGGCCAAGCTCGCCAACGCGCAGGACACCCTCAAGCACTTCGAAGTGCTGGCCTCGCAGGATTCCATCTCGCGCCAGCGCCTCGCCGACCAGAAGTCGCTGGTGGCGCAGTACGCTGCCGAGGTGAAGTCCGAGCAGGGACGCATCGGTACCGCCAACCTGCAGGTTTCGAATACCCGGATCACCTCGCCGATCTCGGGCATGGTGGGCCTTCGCCGGGTGGATCCGGGCAATCTGGTCGGGCCCTCCGATGCGCGCGGCATTGTGGTGGTGACCCAGTCCCAGCCGAGCAAGGTGGTCTTCTCGGTGCCGGTCAACGTGGTGCCGCGCGTGCTGCAGCGGCTGAACGGAGGTACCTGCATTCCCGTCGACGCCCTTGGCGACGGTCCGGACGACGTGCTCGGCAACGGGCGCCTGCTGGCCGCGAACAACCAGGTGGACCCGGCGACGGGCACCGTGAAGTTCGAAGCCGAGTTCGCCAATGCCGACGGCACGCTGCTGCCCAATCAATTCGTGACCGCGAAGCTTCCCGTCGAAGTGCTGCCGCAGGCGATCCTGGTGCCGTCGGCGGCGATCCAGCAGGGCGCGCAAGGCCCCTTCGTCTATGTGATCAAGGACGACAAGACCGTTGCCGTCGTGCCGGTCAGGCTGGGCGCCAGTGATACGACGACGACCGTCATCAAGTCCGGCGTCGCTCCGGGTGCGAAGGTGGTGGTCGAGGGCGCGGACCGGCTTCGCGCAGGCATCCCTGTCAATGCCACGATGAGTGCCGAGCCTGCGCCGGCGTCAGCGGCGAGCGCTCCGGAGTGCCATCGCGACGAGGCGGGCACCTCGCCGCGGATGCCGACCGGTCGCCCGTGAATCCGTCCCGCCTGTTCATCCTCAGGCCGGTCGCGACCTCGCTGCTGGCCATCGCGATCCTGCTGGTAGGCCTGTTCGCCTACCGGTTCCTGCCGCTCTCGGCGCTGCCGGAAGTCGACTTCCCCACCATCGAGGTCGTCACCGCCTATCCGGGGGCCGGGCCGCAGGTCATGGCATCGACCGTCACGGGGCCGCTGGAGCGCCAGCTCGGGCAGATGCCTGGCCTGGGCCAGATGTCGTCGACGAGTTCCGCCGGCGCGTCGACAGTCACTCTGCGGTTCAACCTCGAACTGCCACTCGACGTGGCCGAGCAGGAGGTGCAGGCCGCGATCAACGGTGCCGCGCCGCTGCTGCCGGCGGACCTCTCGCAGCCGCCGATTTATCGCAAGGTCAACCCGGCTGACGCGCCGGTGTTGACGCTGGCCCTGACCTCGCTCACCTTGCCGTTGCGGGTGCTGCGCGAACTGGCGGATACGCGCTTGGTGCCGAAGCTGTCGCAGGTGACCGGCGTCGGCCTGGTCAGCCTCGAAGGTGGCCAGCAGCCGGCGATCGTGGTGCAGGCCGATCCGGCCCGTCTCCGCTCGCAGGGCATGACGCTGGACGACCTGCGCAGCGCGCTCCATGACGCCAATTCAAACCAGGCCAAGGGTAGCCTGGAGGGACCGGTACGCTCGTCCAACATCGCGATCAGCGACCCCATCGATACGGCGGGCGAATTCGAGCGCCTGACCGTGGCCCATCGCGACGGTGCCGTGGTGCGCCTCGGCGACGTGGCCAAAGTAGCCGACGGCGCCGAGAATTCGCGGCTTGCCGCATGGTCCGGCCAGCAGCCGGCGATCATCCTGCAGATCCGGCGCCAGCCCGGCGCGAACGTGGTGGAGGTGGTCGACCGCATCCGGCAGTTGCTGCCGCAGCTCAAGACCACGCTGCCCGCCGCGGTCGATGTCGCGACCCTGACCGACCGCACCGAGACCGTGCGTGCCGCGGTGCACGACGTGCAGCTCGAACTGATCTTCGCGATCGTCCTCGTGGTGCTGGTGATCTTCCTGTTCCTGGGCAGCGGCACGGCGACCGTGATCCCCGGCGTGGTGGTGCCGCTGTCCCTGATCGGCACGTTCGCGGTCATCTACCTGGCCGGGTTCTCGATCAACAACCTGACGCTGATGGCGCTCATCGTGGCGACCGGCTTCATGGTCGACGATGCGATTGTCATGATCGAGAACATCGCGCGCTATGTCGAAGCGGGCGAGGATCCGTTGGCCGCGGCGCTGAAGGGTTCGCGTCAGATCGCCTTCACCGTGGTATCGCTGACCTTGTCGCTGCTTGCGGTGCTGATCCCGCTGTTGTTCATGGACGGACTGGTCGGGCGGTTGTTCCGCGAATTCGCGATCACCTTGGCGGTGGCGATCACGATTTCCTGCGTGGTGTCGCTGACGCTGACGCCGATGATGTGCGCGCGAATGCTCCGCCGCACGCCGGAGCCATCCCGGCAAGGTCGCGTCGCCCGCAAGGGCAGGGAATGGCACGACCGCGTGCTGGCCAAATATGCGCGCGGGCTCGAATGGGTGCTGGCCCGCCAGACCGCCATCCTGGTCGCGGTGGCGGGCATGGCCGCGCTGGCCGTCGTGCTTTACGTCGCGATTCCCCGCGGCTTGTTCCCGACCCAGGACTCCGGCGATATCCAGGGCATTTCCGTCGCGTCGCCGACGGTCTCCTTCACCGCGATGGCCAAACGTCAGCAGGCATTGACCGCCGAGATTCTGCGCGATCCCGCGGTGGCGAGCGTCGCGTCCTTCATCGGCGTCGGTGACGGCGCGCTGTCGCTCAACAGTGGCCGCTTGCTCATTCATCTCAAGCCGCTGGGGCATCGCGACCGCGTCCCCAGGGTCATGCAACGGCTCGCCGCCGCGGCCAGCAAAGTCGATGGCATCCAGTTGTACATGCAGTCCGTGCCCGACCTGACGATCGACGACCGGGTCAGTCCGGGCCAGTACCAGTTCTCGGTCGAGAATGCGGACCCGGCGCAGCTTGCCCAGTGGATGCCGCGTATCGTCGGCCCGCTGCAGGGCATCCGGAAGCTGTCCGGGGTGACCAGCGACCAGCAGGAGAATGGCCTGGAGTCGTACGTCGAGGTCGACCATGAGCTGGCGAGCCGCTACGGCATCACGTCGGCGGCCGTGGGCGATGCCCTGTACAACGCCTTTGGTCAGCGCCAGGTGAGCACGCTGCTGACCCTGGCAAGCCAGCGTCGCGTGATCCTCGAAGCCGCGCCCAGCGACGACGGCACGGCGGGCGCGATGGGCGGGATTTATCTCGCGCCGCAGGCTGGTACGGGCGACATCGGCGGCGACGCGAGCGATCCCTCGTCAACCTTGATTCCTCTTTCGTCCATCGCCAAGATCACTGAACGCACGGCGCCGCTGCTCGTCACCCGGATCGACCAGCTCCCGGCGGCGACGGTGTCGTTCAATCTCGCGCCGGGAGTCGCGCTCGACGGCGCGATCAAGGCCGTCGATGCGGCGTGGCGCGACCTGAAGCTGCCGGCCAGCATGCAGTTGCGCTGGCAGGGTTCCTCACAGGCCTTCCAGGCATCGCGCGATGGCCAGCCGTGGCTGATCCTGGCCACGCTGATCACCGTCTATATCGTGCTGGGCGTGCTTTACGAGAGCACCATCCATCCGTTGACGATCCTGTCGACGCTGCCTTCGGCCGGCATCGGCGCACTGCTGGCCCTGATGATCGGCGGGTTCGAGCTCGATGTGATCTCGCTCATCGGTGTCATCCTGCTGATCGGCATTGTGCAGAAGAACGCCATCATGCTGATCGACTTCGCGATCGACGCGCAGCGACAGCAGGGTCTGGCGCCGCGCGACGCCATCGTGCAGGCATGCATGCTGCGTTTCCGTCCCATCATCATGACCACGCTCGCCGCGATGCTGGGCGCGTTGCCGTTGATGCTCGGCGGCGGCATGGGCGCGGAGCTTCGCCATCCGCTGGGCGTGGGCATCTTCTGGGGCCTGCTGGTCAGCCAGCTGCTGACGTTGTTCACGACGCCGGTGATCTACCTCGCCTTTGAACGCGTGCTGCAGCGTCGCGGACGGACGGCGTGAGTCGTCGGGCATGAACATCTCCAGGCTTTTCATCGGCCGGCCGGTGGCGACCTCGCTGCTGTGCCTCGGGCTGGTGATCGCCGGGGCGCTGGCGTGGCGGCTGTTGCCGATCGCGTCGCTGCCCGAGGTCAACGTGCCGACCATCAAGGTCTCGGCCGAGCTGCCTGGCGCGAGTCCGGCCACCATGGTGTCGGCCGTGGCGACGCCACTCGAACGTGCGCTCGGGCGCATCGCCGGCGTGACCGAAATGACGTCCGCCAGCACCAGCGGGAGCACGGACATCCGGCTGACGTTCGACTTCTCGCGCAATGCGGTCGGCGCGGCGCGCGACGTGCAGGCAGCGATCAATGCCGCTCGCGGCGACTTGCCCTCCGACATGCCGGCCAGCCCGACCTACCGCGAGGTCAGTTCCGCCGATGCCCCGGTGCTCGTACTCAGCCTGACCTCGCGACACGCGACGCCGGGGCAGATGTATGCGGTCGCCTCGACGACCTTCAGCCAGATGCTGGCGCAGGTCGACGGCGTGGGCGAGGTGGAGCTCGTCGGCAGTTCCGTACCGGCCGTTCGCATCGATCTCGATCCGCAGGCGATGAACCAGCGTGGCGTCGGCTTCGAACAACTGCGCCACGCGGTGGCCGCCGCCGTTTCCAACCAGCCTGCCGGGGCGTTGGAGATCGGCGATCGCTACCTGCAGGTGGCCACCAACGGCCAGCTCGACAACGTCCAGGCGTTCCGCTCGTTGGTGGTGGCCGGCCGCGACGGAACCGCCGTGCCGCTCGGCGACCTGGCCAAGATCAGCGACGCGGTGCGCGATCCCGACAACGCGGCGCTCGCCAATGGCGAACCCGCGGTGCTGGCACTCGTCCGCCACAAGGCCGGCGCCAACATCATCGAGGTGATCGACGGCGTCACCCGGCGCCTGCCGGCGCTGCAGGCGTCGATGCCGGGCGACATGAAGGTGGGCGTCATCGTCGATAGCGCCACGTCGGTACGCGGTTCGCTGCGCGGCGCCGAGCACACGCTGGCCATCGCGGTGGTGCTGGTGGTTCTGGTGATGCTGCTGTTCCTGCGCAACCTCCGCGCGGCGTTGATTGCCAGCGCCGTGGCGCCGATTTCCCTCCTCGGCGCCATGACGGTCATGTACCTGCTGGGATACAGCCTCGACATCCTGTCGTTGATGGCGCTGACCATTGCGGTGGGTTTCACCGTGGACGATGCGGTGGTGGTGGTGGAGAACATCGCGCGCCACATCGAAGACGGCATGCCGCCGCGCGAAGCCGCGCGGGTCGGCGCGGGCGAGGTGGGTCTCACCGTGCTGTCGATGAGTGCGGTGCTGATCGCGGTGTTCATCCCCCTGCTGTTGATGGGTGGCTACGTCGGCCTGTTCGTGCGCGAGTTCGCCGTGACGCTCGCGGTGGTCATCGCGATCTCTCTGGTCGTGTCGCTGACCTTCGTGCCCATGCTGTGCGCGTGGTGGCTGAAGCCGGCAGGTTCCATTCGCGAACATGGCCGCGTGTTCCGCTGGAGCGAGCGCGGGTTCAATGCGCTGCAGAAGGCCTACGACGACAGCCTCGTCCAGGCGCTGCGCCGCGCGCCGCTGACCATGCTTTCCCTGCTCGCCGTGCTCGGTCTCAGCGTTTTTCTCTACATCGTGGTTCCGAAGGGTTTCTTCCCGCGCCAGGACACCGGCGAGCTCACGGGTGATTTCGACACCGACGGAAGCGCGTCCTTTCCGGTCGCCAGGGAGAAGCTGGCAAAGTTCCTCGACGTGGTGCGCGCCGACCCGGCCATCGCGAGCGTCGCCGGCTACGTCGAGCACAATTCGGGCTCGCTGTTCGCCACCCTGAAGCCGCTGTCGAAGCGCGACGCCAGTGCCGACGATGTCGCGGCGCGGCTCAATGACAAGCTCGCGAAGCTGACAGGCGGGACGTTCACCGTGACTTCGGTGCAGAACATCCGCGTCGGCGGGCGTCGCAGCCGCTCGTCCAACGAATACACGATCCAGGCCGACTCGCCGGAACTCCTGCGCACGTGGGCACCCCGGATCGTCCAGTCCCTGGCGACGCTGCCGGAGCTTCGCAACGTGCACAACGACAATGGCGGCATGACCCTTGCGACATCGCTGGATGTCGATCGCGATACGGCGGCGCAGTACGGGATCAGCTATGCGCGGATCGATGGCGTCCTGCGCGACGCGTTCGCCGATCGTCGCGTCACGACGATCTTTTCGCCAGCGGACCAGGTGCCCGTTCTCATGGGCATCGCGCCGGAACATGCGCAGTCCGCCGATGCGTTCAACGACATCGAGGTACCGGGCGCCGGCGGCAGCAACGTGCCTCTGCCGGTGCTGGCGCATGTCCGGCAGTTCGACGCGCCGCTCGGCATCGCCCACTTCGGGCAGGCCGTGTCCGCCACGATTTCGTTCGACCGGGCGCCGGGCGTGTCGCTGTCGCAGGCGACACTGGCGATCCAGCGTGCGGTGGATCGCACGGCCATGCCGACGTCGGTCCGCAGCACCTTCGCGGGCTCGGCGGGTGCGTTCCGGCAGGTGGCTTCGAGCGAGCCTGCGCTGATCCTCGGCGCGTTCCTGACACTGTTCATCGTCCTGGGCATCCTTTACGAAAGTTGCTTCCATCCGTTGACGATCCTGTCGACGTTGCCTTCCGCGGCGGTGGGCGCGGTGTTCGCGCTGATCGTGTTCCGCACCGATTTCGATGTGATCGCCTTGATCGGCATCTTCGCCCTTATCGGCATCGTGATGAAGAACGCGATTATGATGGTGGACTTCGCGCTCGCTGCGCAGCGCGGCTCGGGATTGACGCCGGCCGAGGCGATCCAGCAGGCATGCCGCCTGCGTTTCCGCCCGATCCTGATGACCTCGCTGGCGGTCATGGTGGCGGCGGTGCCGCTGGCCGTGACGCGCGGGGATGGTGCCGAGATGCACCAGCCGCTGGGCATCGCGATGGGTGGTGGCTTGGTGGTGAGCCAGTTGTTGACGCTTTACACGACCCCGGTTGTGTATCTTTATCTCGACCGCTTCAGCAGGTGGGCAGACACATGGTTGCGGAATCTCGGTGCCCGTCGCGACGCGGGTTTTTCGGCAGGCCGCGGAGGGCCGTTCACGTGATGAGCATGCGGTTGCCGGCCCACAGCCTGCGCGCCCTGCTGGTCGCGGGCGCTGTAGTGCTCGTTGCCGCGTGTACCGAGGTTGGGCCGAATTATGTGCGCCCGTCCGTCCATGTGCCGGCGGCCTACAAGGAGGCCAGCCAGCCGGAAGCGCCGCGCGCCCATGCCGCGCCGACAGCCGGCATGTGGTGGGAGATCTATCGCGACCCCACGCTCGATGCGCTGGTGGCGCAGGTGGAGGTGAGCAACCAGTCGCTTGCGGCGGCGGCCGCGCGCGTGCGCGAGGCCCAATCGCTGGTCCAGGCGGCAGGCGGTCCGATGGAACCGGCGGTAACCGCCGGCACGATCAAGTCTGGCCGCAAGAACCAAAACGACTTCGGTGTCGGGGTCAGTTGGGAACTCGATCTGTGGGGGCGGATTCGCCGCGACGTCGAGGCTCACCGCGCCACCGCGGAGGCAAGCGCCGACGATCTTGCCGCCGCCACGCTGTCGATGCAGGCACAGGTGGTGCAAAGCTACTTTGCATTGCGTGAGGACGATGCCGTGATCGGCCTGTTGCAGCGCGCGGTCGAGGCTGACGGCCAGCTGGACCGGATGGTGCGGAACCAGTACGCCCAGGGCGTCGTTTCCAGCGCGGACGTCGCCGAGGCGTTGCTGCGGTTCGGCACGGTGCAAGTGCAACTGGCCGATACCAGGAGTGCACGCGCCCAGCTCGAACACGCACTCGCGGTGATGCTCGGCAAGCCGCCGGCTGATTTTTCCATCGCACCGGCGCCGTTCGACGCCGACGTGCCGGTGATTCCCACGGGCCTGCCTGCGAGCCTGCTCGAGCGCCGCCCGGACATTGCTGCCAGGGAACGCCAGATGGCTGCCGCCAGTGCCCGCATCGGCGTCAGCAAAGCCGAGACCCTGCCCTCGATCAATCTGGCGGCCGGCATCGGCATTCTCAAAGGTCCCACGGCAACCGCGGACATCCGCTGGCCATTGTTCGCAGGCGGCCGGTTGCAGGCGCAGGTCGCCAACGCCGGGGCCGCCTACGCCGAGGCCGTCGCGAATTATCGGCAAACTGTGCTCGACGCCTTCCGCGAGGTGGAAGACAGCCTCGTTGCCGCGGATACGCTGGCCGGAACCGCCGGACTGCTGACCACGGCCGCAAGCGCGGCGCAGGAGTCGGAGCGAGTCACGCGCAACCAGTACCGGGAAGGTGTCGCCGACTATCCCGCGGTCGTTGACGCTGTGACCTCGGCGCTCAATGCCGGCCAGAACGGACTGCAGCTTCGCCTGCGGCGCCTGGATGCCAGCGTGAACCTCATCAAGGCGCTGGGCGGCGGGTGGCAGGCCGACGCCGAGCGGGGCATGAAAACCGACGCTGCGCAGGGTCGGTCGCGGTCGCAGCCGAACGTGCCGTATGCCGCAGGGTCTGCTTCGGGCAAAAGTTCGCCGTCCGCCGCGCAAGAGTAGTGCGCGTTACCGGTGTGCGTTGTGGCTGCGCGCGGAGTGGTTGTGCCCGGTTCCGGCCATCGCGATTCGCGAGAGGAATTGCCGTCCTCGGCGACGGCGTGGTTCAGGACCCCAACGGGTAGCGGGCGACCAGCATTTCGAGTCGCCACCGTGTTTCCTTGGCCAGCGGCGCGGGCGTCTGGTAGTTGCGCCGACCCGACAGCGATTCGGCGACCATCTCGTCATGGCGCGATCCCATCAAGCCGTTGATGGCTGCCAGGAACCGCGACATCCGGTAGGCGTGATCGTTTGGATCGAGCGATCTCAGTGTGTCGTAGTAGGACACGAGCATGCTGACGATCTTGCGCACCTTATGAAATTGATCGCCGGCGAAACTGGTGCGTGCCAGTGCCTTCTTCAGCTGTCGGATCTGGGCTTGCTGGTAAGCGATGAGCCCCGCCTCGCTGTCCAGCCGCATATGTTCCACCGAACGCTGGACCATCGACCAGACCGGCTTTGACAGCAGCAGTCGCAACTTGAGGCCATGGCGGACGATCGCGTTGCGCTGGCCGCCGCGAAACGCATCCTGCAGGTGGCCAAGCGTGCGCGTCGTCAGGTCGAAAACGAAATCCGACTTGTGTCGCTTGCCGTATAGCCGCTGCGCAAATCGCAGATGCTTGTATCTGGCTCGGATGTACTTGTACTGAAGGCGTTCGTCCGCGGTCAGTCCTTCGTTCCGAAGCAATTTTCCGACGAGGCACAACAGGTCCGAACGCGTGACGCCCTCCTCCCAGAACTGCAGGCATAGCGCGAAACATCGCCGCAGCGTTTCATCCGGGCATGCCAGCACGATGGGGTCGGGTAGAGCAACAGGGGTATCGACAATATCGTTGACATTCACGGCGTCGAACAATCGCCGCAGCGTGTCATTCGAGCGTGCCAATACGATGGGGTCGGGCAGGGCAACAGAAGCATCGACGACATCGTCAACATTCACCGCATCGAGCAATCGCCGCAGCGTTTGCGCAGGAAATTTCTGCCACCTCGGTTTACCACTGCCGGTCATTACGGCACTTCCTCGGGCGCGTAAAAAGAAAGCGTATGTCGCTTGCGGTAGGCCGCAACAGTCGGGATCAGCGAGAAGATGGCTGCCAGGCATTGGCCGCCGAAGTAAGCAATGGCCGCACCCATGATGCCCATGTAATGCGTGAGCCCTATCAGCAGCAGCGCGTACATCGCGGCCGCGAGCGCCTGCGCAACCAGCGCGGCGCGCTGGCGGCTGGCTATATAGAGCAGCGACTCGAGAGGGAAGCTCGCCATCGATACCACGAGTGCGGCCGACATGACCTGGAGTAAATTGTAAGCCTCCAGGTACTTCTGGCCGAATACCAGGGAGATCAGCGGTTTACCCACGACAATCACCAGCAGGGCAACGAGCACGCCGAGGCCGCCGGCCAGCGCCGCCGTACGAAGCCCCAGCTTCCACGGCCGCTCGCTGGCCGGGTCGAGCCGTCTGATTTCGGGATAGAAGCTTTTCTGCAGGAGCGCCGCGGGCGTGCCGGCAGCGTCGAAAAAGGTCGTCGAGACCTTGAACAGTCCGGCTGCAGCCGGACCCAGCATGATACCGACCAGCACATTGCTGCCGGAGTTGCGGGCCGACCAGATCGAGTGCGCGAAATTCGTCGTCCAGACGAAATCCCAGGCACCTTTGAGGCGGCGGGCAGGGCCGAACAGCCCTGGACGCAGCGCATGGTCGATCTTTTGCCGGCGCAGTTCATGCACCGCGAACAGCCACAGCGCGCCGTCCCCGGCCAGGCTCGATACGTACCATGTCACGATGAAGCCCGGAAAACCCAAATGGCCGAAGTAGGCGATAAGGCTGCCGATCGCGCGCAGGAAGGGGGTGATCGCCTGCTGCATGGCGATCAGGTCGAACCGGTCGATCGCACGCAGGATGCCGGTCGGCGTCGCGGACGTCATACTCGGGATCAAGGTGCAGTAACCCAGCGCCCACCAGAAATCTTCGGGTTTGATTCCTACCGCGTGACTAAGCAGCGGCAACAAGACCACGCCGCCGATGAGGGCGATGCCGCCGCTCGCCAGATCCAGGCCGAACGAAAACCCCGTGACGTCACGGAAGCGGTTGATGTCCTGGTGCGCGAGCGCAGGGGTGCCAAACTGGACGACGAATTGCCACGTCTGGAACTTGGCGATATCGCTGACGGTTTTGGCGTAAGTCTGAACGACGACCAGCGTACCGAACAGCATCGGCGTCATGCCGCGTCCGGCGCATGCCCATGGCACCAGCCCCAGCAACGCACTGACGAGGGTGCCGGATCCCAGATAGGACGAATTGCGCACGATGGCGCGAAACGCGCCATCGGAAAACCAGTGCTTCATGCCTGTGCGCCGGCCCAGCTGCCGAACGCAGCGCAGATGGCATCGATCTGCGCCGGCGTGTGCGCTGCGCTGACGCTGCAGCGGAGTAGCGATTCGTTGCCCGGCGTGGCCGGCGGCACCATCAGATTCACGTAGACGCCGTTCTTCAGCAGATGATCCCAGAAGCGCAGCGCTTCCAGCTTGTCGCCCACCAGCACGGCAACTACGGCGTTGGCCGGTGCACCAAGCTGGAAGCCGAGCGCGGCGAGGCCGGCGTGCAGTCGTTCCGCATTGTCACGCAGGCGCTGCCTGAGGTCATCGGCACCTTCCAGCGTTCGCAGTGCCTGCCGCGTTGCCGCGATGGTTGCCGGCGCCAGTGAGGCGGTGAATACGTAGGGTCGGCTGGCGTACCTCAGCACGTCGAGGTCGGTGGAGTCGCCGACGCAGAATCCTCCGGTATTGCCGAGGCTCTTGCTGAAGGTGCCAACGACGTAATCGACGTCGGCGAGCACGCCGGCTTCTTCGGCCACGCCGCGGCCTTTTTCACCGAGCACGCCCATGGAGTGAGCTTCGTCCACCAGCAGGGTGGCGCCGAATTCCTGCTTCACGTTCACGAATTCGCGCAGCGGTGCGCGGTCGCCCAGCATGCTGTAGACGCCCTCCACCACGATCAGGGCATCACCGGCTTCGGCACCGAGGCGGCGCATGCGCTTGGCCAGGTCTGCAGGATCGTTGTGGCGAAAACGGATGGTGTTCGCGCCGGCCAGTTTGCACCCGTCATAGATGCTGGCGTGGCTGTCGGCATCGATCATCACGGTGTCGCCCGGGCCGGCCAGCGCCGAAATCATCCCCAGGTTGGCCTGGTAGCCGGTGGAGAACACGATGGCGTCGCGCTTGCCGTAGAACCGGGCAAGCTCCAGCTCGAGTTCGCGATGCCCGGCGTAGCTGCCATTGGCCATGCGAGAACCCGTGGTGCCGGTGCCTTCGGTTTCCAGGGCGTTGCGCGCCGCCGCGATGCAGCCGGGATCGAAGGTCATGCCGAGGTAATTGTTGGTGCCGGCCAGGATGGTGGGTCGGCCGTCGATCAGTCCTTCGGTGGGCGACAGGATACGGTCGATCTGGACCCCGAACGGGTCGATGCCGAGCGACGCCAGTTCCTGCCGGACGGCCTGCACCGCCTGGAGCCGGGGATTCTCTTTCATGCGTCTTCGCCCGCACATTTCTGGATCAGCAGCGCAAGGTCGCCGACGGTCTTTACTTCGGCAAGCGCATTGATGGGGACGGAGAGGTCGAACTGATCCTCGACGGCCACGACGAGATCCATGACTTTCAGCGAGTCCAACCCCAACTGGCCGGTCAGCTCGGTATCCTCGCCGATCACCGCCACGCGCCCTTCTGCCAGCGGGGTGACGATGTCGATGATTTGTGCAACAACATCTTGATGGTTCATCAGGGCACTCCGTTCAGTGCGGCAGAGGGTTTGCCGAGCGTGTCCGCAAGTCCACGTTCGAATCCGATGGCGGGCCGCCAGCCGGTTGCGTGTGCGAAGGCGCTGCCATCGCACACCCAGTCGGCATGTGTGAGTTCGCGCACCTTGCCGGGGGTGAGCATGGGCGCGTATCCGAAGACGCGTGCCGCCGCGAAATTCGCGCCGCCGATAACGCGCAACAACGGCGCGGGAAGCGGCAGCCGGCGGATCGGTGCGTTGCCACGCAGTACGCGCGATGCCGTGGCGAGCACCGTACCCCAGTCGTAGCCACCTTGGTGACCATCGTCCAGCTCATACGTGCTTCCAGAACCGCTGCCGGTTTCCAGCCAGGCCACCACGGCGGCCGCGAGGTCGGAGACGTGGATCAGCGAAAACCTCCCGATCCCGCTGCCCGGTATCGGTGCCAGCCCTCGCGCCATGCTCTGGAACAATGGCAGCATCTCGCGGTCACCGGGGCCGTAAACGGCAGGCGGCCGCAGCGCATCCCAGCGCAGCCGTCCCGCGTTGGCTTCCAGGGCGCGCTCACCGCGCCGCTTGCTGCCTGCGTAGTCGGATAATTGAGGCTCCCGCGCTGCCAGCGAAGACAGCAGCAGGAAACGGCAGCAGCCGGGTTCGCGATTCGCCGCCTGGGCGGTGTCCAGGACGCCTTGCTCATTGACCTGGTCGAAGTCGGAACGACGGGCTCCGCGCACGCTGCCGGCACAGTGGACGACAGCCTCGGCTCCCTTCATCAAGGCCGTGAGTGCAGCGCGATCGGCGAGCTCACCCGGTACCCATTCCAGATTTGGGGCATCTTGCAGGGTACGCCCGCGCCGCGGCCGGTATAAAGCGCGTACGTGAAAGCCTGCAGCCGTCAGTTGTGCTCGCAACGCGGTACCGATGAACCCGGTAGCACCGGTCAGTGCAATGACCGGATGCCTCGCGCCAACGGCACCACTCATCGCGTTGCTTCTGACTCGAAGACAGTTTCCTCGACGGGCGACACGGCGACAGCGCGCTTGCGCAGCGTTGCCAACCGGTCACCGGCATCGCGAGATATCCCATCGTAGGCATTTCCAGCAGCGCGCGACTGCTCCTCCGCCTGTCTTTCCAGATATCCGCTTCGAGTTGCCGAGCGCGACAGTTTCCCGGACGACGTACGCGGGAGCGTATGCCGCGGCACCAGTTCGATGAGGCAGGCGATGCCCAGTTCCTCAAGAATATCGCCACGGATGCGCTGCATGAGGGCCGCGCGGATCTCAGGATCATCGGTATTGCATTGTACGACGACGGCTGCGACTTCCGCGCCACCCGGGCCGGGTACACCGAATGCCGACGCATCCTGCGAACGTAGTTCCGGCCGCCGTTCGACAATGCGTTCGATGTCCTGCGGCCAGATGTTGCGGCCGTTGACGATGATCATGTCCTTGTGCCGGCCTGTGACCACAACTTCGCCGTCGACGACGTAACCGATGTCACCCGTGTCGAGCCAGCCGTCTTCCGCCAGCACCTGCGAGGTCAGTTCAGGTTGCTGGAAGTAGCCCGACATGACGCTCGGTCCGCGCACCACAATGCGGCCCACTTTAAGGTCCGGCAGCGGGTTCCCCGCGTCGTTCCATATCTGCAGCGCATGTCCCGGAAGCGGGCCGCCGCAGCGGACGAACCCGGTGCCGCTGCCTGCGGCAACGGCCGTGACGCGGAGGTTTTCCGCCAGGTCGGTCGGGTCGATCCAGTCGACCACGATGCCCTTCCGCAAGGGTGAAAAACTGATTGCGAGCGAAGCCTCGGCCATGCCGTAGGACGGGACGAACGCGCGCGCGTCGAACCCCGCCGGCGCCAACAGCTCGGCAAAACGCTTGGGTACTTCGGGCAGGATGGGTTCGGCACCGATCCCTGCAACGCGCCAGTTCGACAGGTCGTATGAAGCGATGTCCGCCGGACGGAGGCGACGTGCGCACATCTCGTAACCGAACGGCGGGCTATAGGCGATGGTCGCCTTCGACTGGCTCATCAACTCCAGCCAGCGCCGCGGACGCATCGCGAACTCGCGGGTGTCGAGGTAGTCGATCGAGCGTTGGCCTGCCATGACCGTCAGCAGGCAGCCGACCAGGCCCATATCGTGGTAGAAGGGCAGCCACGACACGAAACGGTCGTCGTCGCGCACGTCGAGGCCGTGATTGAGCGCGCCGTGCGCGTTGGCGAGCAAGGCCTGCTCGGTGATCATGGCGGCCTTCGGGGTGCCGGTACTGCCGGAGGTGAACTGCAGATAGGCCACCTCTTGCGGACCAAGGGCCTGCAGTTCCGTGTTCTGCTGCGGCAGTTCGTTGAAGGCGGCGGGTGCGCCCCACATGACCATGTTCAAGCCCTGGACGGCTTCGCCGAGGAATCCCAGGAAAGAATTCGATGCCACCGCAACGGTGGCACCGCACGCCTGCAACATGCCACGAAGCTTTTGCACGTACACCGCATGGCCGCCAAGATTGACCGCCGACGGCAACGCTACGGGCACGAGGCCCGCGTACTGGCATGCAAAGAAGAAGCGCAGGAAATCGGGCGTGGTTTCTGCCACGATCGCAAGCCGCGCTCCCCGTTTCAGGCCCAGCGTCGCCAAACGCTGCGCCAACTCCAGCGCCTGCACCCGAAGTGTTCGATACGGGAGGGCAGTCGCAAGCTTGCCGCCCGCGTAGAAATTGGCACCCGTGACGCCACGCGCCGCGTAATCCAGCACTTCAGCGAGGCTGGCGAAATCCGCACGACGCAACGGCACCGTGTTCTTGGTCGGCGTGGGTAGCTCGGCTTGTATCGCAAAGTTTCCGTCTGCGCTCATGGTCTTATTCGCGTTCTCGAACGGGTTTCACACCACCGCCAATAACCCTGCAGAGTACCCGGGGGCGGTGGAATAAGTTGAAGAGTTAATGTACCGAATGGTTCCATAAATGGAATGATAACATAATCCACTCCATGCTGGCGGGCCTTGTCGCCACGCTTGAGTGCGCCAAGAATCCCCCGACTGGCGTTACCCCTCCCCCATTCCCCAAGTTAGCGAATGCGTCGCGCACTGTCCGCAACTCCCTCGCTTGAGTACTTTATAACACCTGTTTCCCTCGGCCAATGCGCAGGCATGCCCAAGCGGCACGTCCAATTGCAGGTTGTGCATGAAAAGTTAATGTCTGCCGTGCTCGCGACTCCATCTTGCAAGATTCTTGAGCGGTTGCTTGACGTAAGGGCTGGCCTGGATCAAGCGTAGGAGCAGGCTATTGAATGCCGTCCCAAGCCGGTCCATCGGCCGGTCTATGTCAAGGAACAGCACGGCGCGGAGCTCGTCGGTGTCATTGTGCACCTCGTGCTCGTAGCTGTCGTCGAACAGCATCACCTTGCCTTCATGCCAATGCAGGATCTGATCGTCGACGCGAATCCAGATGTTGCGCCAGTCTGCCGGTACCTTCAGGCCCAGGTGCGCGCGGATCACGGCACGGGTGGGTCCTTTGTGCGGGGCAATGCGGTACCGCGGTTTCAGGATCGAAAACATCGCGCTGCGCATGCCCGGCAGCGTGTCCAGCACGGCGGCCGTTCGCGGGCATAGCGCGCAGTTGTCGTCCACGCGCTTGCCATAGACGTAAAAGCCGAACATCTTCCAGTTGTCGCCCTTGGAGATGCGTTGCTGGTCGGGTGAAATCTGGTGGAATGCGGGGATGTCCTCGGGGTGCTCAAGCAGGTGGTCGAGTTCCCGGCGGATCTCGGGCCATGCACCTTCGAGACGCGGCACCCAGTCGAATACCTTGTTGTCAATCGCTGGCGTCGTGGGCACGAGTGAGTGCCGCGCCTGGAAACGGCCACTCCAGCGCAGGAAATGCTTTCCGCTCCGGATGAGCAGGCGGCGCCACAAGGGCGTATTCACGGCAGTCGGCATGGTGCTCACATCCGGTCAGGTGTTTGCGGTGGGGCAGTGAAGTAAGGCTTGTCGCATTGGCGTGCTCATCCGGAGGCGTTCTCGACGTACCGAGGCGTTGAGGTGACGGCGATGATGGCGTGTAGCGCTTCTTCCAGCACTTGGGCATACGGTGCGCGGGCGTCCAGGTCGAGAATCGAGCCGCCGTTGAACCGGAGCCGTGCCATGACCGCAATCTTGTCACGCAGTTCGGTAAGGTTGTGATCGGGCTTGCGTGCGTAGGCCGTGTCGACGTCGATGTCGAGCCGGATGATCAACGCGGGCCGACACGTCGCCATGCGCTGGTACAACCGCTGTTCACGTTCCGCAAGTTTGCGTACCAGTCGGTGCTTGCTGCGCCCCACGCCCAAACCTGGGCCGTCGTAATGGAATCCGGCGACTTCCGCCTGTGGATACCGGTCGGTGATGACCAGTACGCCACGCTGAGCGAGGCGTCGCGCCCGCCGCAGATGCGCCGCACGCCATAGCGAGAACCCATACATGATGAGTGCGGCCCAGAAGCCCGGTGATTTGTTCCGCATGTCCTGGGCCTGTTCGGCCTTGGCGGCAAGGCGGCGTTCGAGCGCGGGCCCCACCAGTGGCAGGCGCTTGATCTTGTCCCCTGTCTCGCCCGAGACCAGGCCCAAGTAACGCCGTTCGGCGAGCCCCATGCGGCGCAGCTTTTCCACCAAATCGATGGTAAGCGTCGACTTGCCGGTACCGTCGCAGCCAACCACCGCGATGAGTCCGGCGACCGGCAATGTCGACGCGTCGATGTGTGAGTTCGGTTTCAATGCGTATTTCGATCCGGGCATGCGTGGTGGCGGGCGCAGGGTCACGCCTGCGATGTCTGGAGTGCGGCGCGAACCGCGCGCAGCGATGCGTCCAGTATCGCGCTGGCCTCTTCCCGTGCATCGAGGTCGAGGATGGTGGCGCCATTGAACCTGAGATGGGGCCATGCCGCGATTTTTTCACGCAGCGCTTCCAGCTTGTGGTCGGGCTTGCGGGCGTGGGCTGTTTCCGCGTCAACATTGAGCCGGATCACCAGCAGCGGAATGGAAGCTGCCATCCACTGATAAAGCTGCCGTTCGTGGGCCGTGAGTTTGCGGACGAACCAGTTTCCGCCACCTGTTTTCGCAAGCTGCGGGCCGTCGAAACGAAAACCCGGTATCTCGGCCTGGGGATAGCGATCGGTAACCACGAGCACGCCGCGGCGACACATCGCCAGCATGCGGCGAAACTTGTGCGTGCGCCAGCGCGAGAGCAGGTAAATAGCCAGCGCGGTGGCATTGCCCGGCGCCGCGGACCGGTGATCATGGACCCGCTCCGACTTGCGGATCAGGTAGCGGCTGAAGGACGGCCCGATGACTGGAAGGGTGGCGATCCATTCACCGATCCGCCCCGATGACTGCCCGAGGTAGAGCAGCTCGGTAGGGCCTTGCTCGCGCAGGTGGGTGACGAGCTCTGCGGCCAGCGTCGATTTGCCCGAGCCGTCGCACCCGGTAAGGGCGATGACCCGCACCGGGCGCTGGCGATCAGGTGGTTGGGACGGCTGGTTCACGCCAAGTGGCCAATCAAGCGACGAACCGGCTATTTTATGACATGGCGCATTCTTGCGTCCATTGCATCGCGCCTGCGTGTCGGGTGCGCCATGTCGTGCGCGGTTCGATCCACCTTGAGCCTGCTGTGGTTCGCGTGCCCTCGCGGTGTCGCGCGATGGTATGCTGGGACGACGACTTTCTTGATGCGGGCACTAGTGATACGGACACATTCCGGCGCGATAGCGCCACTGATTGCGGTGATCGGCTGCGATGGCTCCGGGAAATCCACCGTCTGCGAGCACATCCTTGCGTGGATAACCCGCTACGGTCCGGCGGACACGGTGCATCTGGGCAAGCAGTCGGGCAATCTGGGGCGCGCGCTCGGACGGTTGCCGCTTGTGGGCAGAGCCTTCGATCGCGCAATCCATCGCAACGTCAAAGGCGTCAATGATCGTATCAAGGCGGACATGCAACCGGGTGTGCTGCCGGCCTTGGTCATCAGCGCGTTCACGCTGCGGCGCTGGCGGCGCTTCAAGCGCATGCTCGCCCTCAGGCGCCGCGGATTTATCGTGGTCACCGATCGTTTCCCCCAAGTCGGGATAGCTGGTGCCTACGATGGGCCAGGCTTTCCGACGACCCCACGGGGAACCCGGTTCGTGCTTTGGCTGGCACGGCGGGAACATGCCACTTTCGAGAAGATGGCGAGCTATCGGCCGGATTTGGTGTTGAGGCTCAATGTCGATCTTGACACGGCTTGCGCGCGCAAGCCCGATCATCGCCGTGAAGCCCTGCGCCAGAAGATTGCCGTGACACCGCTCTTGACCTACAACGGTGCGCCGATTGTCGACATCGATACCGTCCAGCCGCTTGCGGTCGTGCTCGATGAGGCCGAGGCTGCGGTGGCGAAAATCATGGCCGAGCGTGGATACGCCTGCTTGACGGATGCCGCTTCCGCACGTTGACAGTGCCCGACCACTTCAGTCGCGGATGCCTGCGATCGTTGCGGACCAGAGTCTGCGCGGCGGGCATATCGTGTGTCGTGGCGCCCCTTGGGCGGCTATGTCAGAAGCGGCACACCGCGCCGGGTGTGGGGCCGGAGTACTGGACAAGTGGGCTTACGGCCAAGGCGTGTCGGTCGAATTTTCGCGCCCCGGCAAGCCTGCCGATAACCCGTTCATCGAATCTTCAACGGCTCGTTCCGCGATGCATGCCTTGCGCGCATGGGTTTTGCCGCTCGATGGCGCCCGTCGGAAGATCGAAAGCCGGAGATGCGACTACAATCATTTCCGCCAGCACTCGTACCTGGGCAATGCTGCGCCAGCGCAGTTCGCCGAGATGTTTCGGGCATCCCCAAGCGTGCCGATTTCTCTACTGTGGGATGGCTAAAGATTTGGGGGTGGTCGGGGTGGTCACAAAAAGGCGGTTCTAGCGGATTTTGGACATCCGTTCGGGTATCAACAGAATTTGCGGGTATCCCTGCGGCTATTAACTCGATATGCCTGGATAAGCATCCAGGTTCATCCATGGAATACATTGCAAATGCTGCTGATGATCGACAACTACGACAGCTTCACCTTCAACCTCGTGCAGTACCTGGGCGAGCTGGGCCAGGAAGTGAAGGTGGTGCGGAATGATGCGCTGGACGTGGCCGGCATCCGTGCGCTGAAGCCATCGCACATCATGATTTCGCCGGGGCCGGGTACGCCGGACGATGCGGGCGTATCGCTGGATGTGCTGCGCGAGCTGGGTGCGGAGATCCCGGTGTTCGGGGTTTGCCTCGGCCATCAGGCGATCGGACAGGCATTCGGCGGCAAGGTGATTCGCGCCAAGCAGATCATGCACGGCAAGACCTCGCCGGTGCGCCATCGTGGGCTGGGCGTATTCGCCAGCTTGCCGAATCCGTTCGAGGCCACGCGCTACCACTCGCTGGTGGTGGAGCAGGGCTCGCTGCCGGATTGTCTCGAAGTCACCGCATGGACCGAGAACGCCGACGGCTCGATCGACGAGATCATGGGCCTGCGCCACAAGATGCTGCCGATCGAGGGGGTGCAGTTCCATCCCGAATCGATCCTGACCCAGCACGGCCACGACCTGCTGCGCAATTTCCTCGGCCAGCCGCCCCAGGAATATAGGCGCGGGCTGGCGGCATGAGCGGCATCACGATCACGCCGCAGGAAGCGCTGCAGCGCACGATCGAGCATCGCGAGATTTTCCACGACGAGATGATCGCGCTGATGCGCCAGATCATGCACGGCGAGGTGAGTTCGCTGATGACCGCGGCGATCATCACCGGCCTGCGCGTGAAAAAGGAAACCATCGGCGAGATCACCGGCGCGGCACGCGTGATGCGCGAGCTGTCCGCCAAGGTGCAGCACATCGATGGCGACAACAGGCATCTGCTGGATATCGTCGGTACCGGCGGCGACGGCGCGTCGAGTTTCAACATTTCCACCGCGTCGATGTTCGTGGCGGCGGCGGCCGGCGCGCGGGTTGCCAAGCACGGCGGACGCAGCGTGTCGTCCAAATCCGGCAGTGCGGACGTGCTGGAAGCGCTCGGCGCCTCGATCGACCTGGCGCCGGCGCAGGTCGCTGCGTGCATGGCCGAGACCGGCATCGGCTTCATGTTCGCGCCCAACCATCATCCGGCGATGAAGGTCGTTGCGCCGGTGCGCAAGGAAATGGGCGTGCGCACGCTGTTCAACATCCTTGGTCCGCTGACCAATCCGGCCGATGCGCCGAACATCCTGATGGGCGTGTTCCATCCCGACCTGGTTGGCATCCAGGTACGGGTGCTGCAGGCGCTTGGTGCGAAGCACGCGATGGTGGTGTGGGGCCGCGACGGCATGGACGAGATCTCGCTTGGCGCGGCCACGCTGGTCGGCGAACTGCGCGATGGCGTGGTGCGCGAGTACGAGGTGGAGCCGGAGCAGTTCGGGCTGCCGATGGCATCGAGCCGCAATCTGCGCGTGGAAAATGTGGCGGGGTCGAAGGCGATGCTGCTCGATGCGCTTGCCGGAAAACATGGCGTGCCGCATGACATCGTCTGCCTCAATGCGGGCGCGGCGCTGTATGCGGCGAATGTCGTCGACTCCATCGAGAAAGGCATCGCGCGTGCGCGCGAAACAATCGCAACCGGCGCGGCGCATGCGAAATTGGAAGCCTTCGTGGGGGCCACCCGGCGGCTCGCCCGGCCGGGCTGAGCATATGCCGTGAGATGGTTGAGCGCCGATCCGGATAACGTCATCATCGCCCCATCCCCAGCGAGCATCGAACGCCCATGACCGACATCCTCAATCGCATTCTTGCCCGCAAGGCGGAAGAGATTGCCGAACGCCGGACCAAGCTTCCACTGGTCGAACTCGCCGCGCGCATCGCGGACTTGCCGGATACGCGCGGGTTTGCCGCGGCGATCGAGGCGAAGATCGCCGCAGGCCTGCCGGCCGTGATCGCCGAGGTGAAGAAGGCCAGCCCGAGCAAGGGCGTGATCCGGCCGGATTTCGATCCGGTGGCGATTGCCCGCAGCTACGAAGCCGGTGGCGCCGCCTGTCTTTCGGTGCTGACCGACAGCGATTTCTTCCAGGGCAGCGAAGCTTTCCTGCAGCAGGCGCGCGCCGCCTGTTCGCTGCCGTTGTTGCGCAAGGATTTCATCATCGACCCTTACCAGGTGCACGAGGCGCGGGCGATCGGCGCGGACTGCGTGCTGCTGATCGTGTCGGCGCTGGACGATGACGTCCTGCTGCAACTGTCGCTGCTCGCCGCCGAACTCGATCTCGACGTGCTGTGCGAAGTGCACGACGAGGAGGAGATGGAGCGTGCGATGGCCTTGCCGGTGCCGCTGATCGGCGTCAACAACCGCAACCTGCGCAGCTTCGAGACGTCGCTGGAAACCTCGCTGTCGCTGCAGTCGATGATCGAGTACGACCGCGTGCTGGTGGCGGAATCGGGAATCCACACGCCCGACGACGTGGCACGCCTGCGCGAAGGCGGCATCCAGGCCTTTCTGGTGGGCGAGGCGTTCATGCGCGCGGATGATCCAGGCAGCGAATTGCGCCGCCTGTTCGGCACGCCGTGACCGTCATGCTGGAGCAAGAAATATTGCCGGCCGCATCGGGCGAGGCTGTGATCGCGCCCCGCGTGGTGTTGTTCGACTTCGACGGCGTGCTGATCCACGGCGATGCGTTCTACCTGTTCATGCGCGATCGTTACCGGCGTTCGTTGCTGCGCAAGTTGCTGGCTTTCCTGGCGCTGCCCTGGCTGCTGCTGCGCCTGCCGTTTTCTCGCTGGTTGCCGACGCGCAGCCTGGTGCATATAGCGCTGCTCGGCGTCGGTGAGAAACGCTATGTCGCTGCCGCACAGGCATTCGCGGCAACATTGACGCGCAAGCCGAAGCAGTTCTGCCGAGATGGACTGCAGATGCTGCGTCGGCACCAAGCCGCGGGCGATCGTGTGATCGTGGTGACCGGCTGCGAGCATGTACTGGTCAGCGGCATCCTGAGCGAGCTGGGCCTGGGTGGAGTGGAAGTGCTTGCCTCGCAGTTGCGACCAGGCTGGCTGGGCATGCGAATCAAGCTGCACAACGTCGGCCGGTGCAAACCGCTGCAACTGGCCGCATATGGCGTGAAAGCCTGGCAACTGGCCTATGGCGATTCCGTGCACGACATCGCGATGCTCAAGGCCGCCACAGAAGCGGTACTGGTCAATGCGACGCCCAAGCTGTGCAAGAAGGTGGAGCGTGCGCTGGGCCGCAGCGTCACCCGCGTCGAGTGGTTCTGACGGACATGGTGCATCCAGCGACGGGATCGAAGATCGAGATCGTGCCGTTCAAACCGGAGTGGCGCGAACACTTCTGCGCGCTCAACGCCAGCTGGCCCAGGAAGGATTTCGTCATCGAGCCGATCGACGAGAAGGTGTTGCGCCAGCCCGAGGAGTTCGTGCTGAAGCCAGGCGGCGCGATCTTCTTTGCCGTGCTCGGCGATGCGGTGGTCGGCACCTGCGCACTGCTGCACGAGGTGGCGGGCATCTACGAACTTTCGAAGATGGGCGTGGACGAAGCGTTCCGCGGCCAGGGTGCCGGCCGCAGGTTGCTGGATGCTGCGATCGCCGAGTTCCGCCGGCGCGAAGGGAACATGCTGTTTCTCGAATCGAGCAGCAAACTCAAGCCTGCGCTGAACATGTACGAGCGGGCGGGTTTCGTGCTGCAGCCGGCCCACCGCCCGGGCTCGCATTACGCCCGTGCGGATGTCTACATGATCTACGAGCCGCAGTCGCAGGACCCAGCGGCGGAAACGGCCTGCAAACGGCCACGCCGAAGCCTTAACGGGTGCCGAGCACCACGATGGTCTTGCCGGTGACGTCGATCATCCGCTGCTCTTCCAACTGCTTGAGCACACGGCCGACCATTTCGCGCGAGCAGCCGACGATGCGGCTGACTTCCTGCCGCGAGATGCGGATCTGCGTGCCGTCCGGATGGGTCATCGAATCCGGCTCCTGGCACAGGTCGAGCAGCGTGCGCGAGATGCGGTTGGTGACATCCATGAACGCCATGCGGCTGACCTGGCGCGACGTGCGCAGCAGGCGGTTGGTGAGCTGTGCGCCGATCGAGAACAGGATCTTCGGACATTCTTCGCGCAACGGCCCTTCCATCAGCTGGAACAGGCGCTCGTAGCTGACCTCGGCCATCTCGCAAGGCGTTCGCGTGCGCACCATCGATTCGCGCTGGGCCTGTTCCACGAACAGGCCCATCTCGCCGATGAACTGGCCGCGACTGATGTACGCGAGGATCAGCTCGCGTCCTTGTTCGTCTTCGGTGCACACCGCCAGCGAACCTTCGATCACGTAGTACAGCGTATTCGCGGGGTCGCCCGGGCGGATGATGGCGGTCTTGCCGGGATAGCGCCGGCGATGGCACAGGCCGAGAAAACGCTCCATGGCGGCAGGGTCCGGCGCGAAGCCCAGCGGCGCCTGCGAACGTTCGAATGCCTGTTGAAGCTGATACTTGAGTTGCGCCACGGTCACCCCCGAATCCTCTGTTAACCGGGTGATCACCGCAACCGCGTCCAGCGCGTCTGTAACCACCTCAAGTCCCGCATTATGGCAAACCTTTGTGGCTTGCCGCAGGTTCAGTTTTCCGGATGTTTGCTTCATACTTGCGAGTCTTCCGGCAACGAGTTGTCGCACGCCGGTCACAAGGGTCGCGGAAGGTTACTACCTGCGCGTCACACCACCCAGCGGGGACCCTTGTCGCTAACCCGCCTCTACTGCTGATCGCCACAGGTCATGGAGAGCCGCCTTGGTCAAACCACTTCCCCGTCTGCGCCTGCAGGGTTTCAACAACCTGACCAAGGCACTGAGTTTCAATATCTACGACATCTGCTACGCGGTGTCGGAGGATCAGCGCCGCAACTACATCGAGTACATCGATGACCAGTACGACGCCGACCGCCTGACCCAGATCCTCACCGACGTGGCGGAGATCATCGGCGCGAACATCCTCAACATCGCGCGCCAGGATTACGACCCGCAGGGCGCCTCGGTGACCATGTTGATCTCCGAGGAGCCGGTGCTGGAGAAGCTCGGCCGCGACACCATTTCCGGCGCCGTCGTCGCGCACATGGACAAGAGCCACATCACCGTCCACACCTATCCGGAAACGCATCCGCACAACGGCATCGCGACCTTCCGCGCGGACATCGACGTGGCCACCTGCGGGGTGATCTCGCCGCTGAAGGCGCTGAACTACCTGATCGACAGCTTCGAGTCGGACATCGTGGTGTGCGATTACCGCGTGCGCGGCTTCACCCGCGACGTGAAGGGCAAGAAGCACTTCATCGACCACAAGATCAACTCCGTGCAGGACTACCTGGCTCGCCACATCCGCCAGAAGTACGAAATGTTCGACGTCAACGTGTACCAGGAAAACATGTTCCACACGAAGATGCACATCAAGGATTTCGACCTCGATACGTACCTGTTCGACTCGCATGCCGACGATCTTTCCTTCAAGGAGCGCCAGCGCATCGAGTCGCTGCTGCGACGGGAGATCGAGGAGCTGTTCCACGGACGCAACCTGATGTGACGAAAAACCCGCCGAGAGGCGGGTTTTTCGTGATCGTGGTCTGGTGTGGGTCCCTACAGGCGATAGGCGACGGTCTTCATCACCATCGAGCTGAAGTGCATCAGCTTCGGCAGGGGAAACGGCAGGTCGATGCCGCCACGCTGCTGCGCCGCCTGCGCGTGGCGGATCTCGTCGGCTTGCATCTGTGTCAGCACGGCCTGCGAGCGCTTGTCCTGAGGGGGGAGTTTTTCCAGGTGCTCGGCCAGATGCGCTTCGACTTGGCGCTCGGTCTCCACCACGAAACCGAGGCTGACCGGATCGCCGGCCAGCGCCGCCGCAGCGCCGATCGCGTAGCTGCCGACGTACCACAACGGATTGAGCAGGCTCGGACGGCTGTCCAACTGCTGCAGGCGCTGCGCGCACCAGGCGAGGTGATCGGTCTCCTCGGCGGCGGCATGCAGCAGATGTTCGCGGTTGTCATCGTTGCGCGCCAGCGACGCCTGTCCGAAGTACAACGCCTGCGCGCACACTTCGCCGGTGTGGTTGATGCGCATCAGGCCGGCGGCGTGGCGGCGCTCGGCATCGTCCATGTCCGCTTCGGCAATGTTCGAAGCAGGCGACGGACGCATTGCCTGCGGTGTTCCGCCGATGGCTTCGAGCGCCCGTTCGCATTTGGCCAGCAGGCGGTCGAGTGGAGTAAGCGTGCGGACATTCATGGGGCGTTCGTTTCCAGTTGTTGGGCCAGCAGGGTCAGCGGATGTTGCTGCGGCAGCGCCTGTTGCCGTTCGTCCAGGCCGGCGGCCAGATGCAGACGGCAGCCGATATTGGACGACAGCAGCTGTTGCGGTTCCAGTGCGGCGACGCGTTGCAACGTTTCGTCGCGCAGCCGGGCGGCGCGCTGCGGGAACTCCAGCAGGTGCGAGCCGGCAGCGCCACAACAATACGGCGGTCGCGGCAATGGCACCACTTCGAGTCCTGGAACGCGCCGCAGCAGCGTGATCAAGGCGCTGTCGCTGCGCGCCACGTTGATCTGGGTGCATGGCAGATGCAGCGCGACGCGCTGGGCCAGCGGACGAAAGCGCAGCCGCTCTGCGTGGGTTGCCAGCAAAGT
The DNA here is from genome assembly GCA_036398675.1 of Rhodanobacter sp. Taxonomy (GTDB): domain Bacteria; phylum Pseudomonadota; class Gammaproteobacteria; order Xanthomonadales; family Rhodanobacteraceae; genus Rhodanobacter. The sequence continues at coordinate 39,678 of DASWOQ010000079.1, forward strand.
CGCCGGGTCGGCGACTTCCGTGCCCGGCAGGGTGCGGCGCAAGCTGCCGATACAGCCGGGAGTCACCGAAACCAGCTGCACGGCGCCGCTGGCGAGCCATGCCTCGCGTACCTTTCGGGCGGCCCGTTCGGCAGCCTTCGCTTCGCCGCCATGGAGATCCATGGCGCCACAGCAGAAAGCGGGCAGCACCTCCACCTGGAAACCCGCGGCCTGCAGCAGGTTGACCGCGGCCTGCTGCGCCTGCGCATCGTCGACACTGGCCACGCAGCCGGGAAACAGCGCCAGCTTCGCGCCCAAGGTCTTGTTCTGCCCGGAACGTGCCGACGCCATCGGCATCGACGATGGCAGCGTCTGCAAAGCAGCACGCAATGGCGAAGATGTCTGTAGACGGCGCGCCAGGTGGCTTTTCCACCACGACAGGCCCGATCCGCTGACTATCCTGCGCAGTACGCGCATCAGGCTGGGGCGCCGGACCAGGCTAAGCAGCAGTCGCGGTCGCGTCGGTGACGGACCCAGCAGGGTGCGGGTCTCGATCAGCAGCTCGTCATACTGGACATTGGCCGGGCAGGCCTTCTCGCAATTGAGGCAGCCCAGGCAGTGATCGAGGTGTTCGCGCAGTTCCGCGGTGGGGTCGGCCAGTCCACGGGCCAGCGCCGAGGCGATCGCGATGCGTCCACGCGGCGATTCCGCCTCGTTCCGGTCCAGCGCGTAGGTAGGGCAGACCGGCAGGCACAGCCCGCATTGCACGCATTGGTCGGCCAGCTCGGCGATGCGGCCGGCTGGAGCGCGCATGGGGGACTTTTCAAGCGGCATGCCGGTCATGCTATCATTGCCAGCTCACAGCCCGCCGGTCGGCGGACTTGCGCCATGGATGACGGCTCCGCTATCATCTCGCGCCTTTGATCTACCGATTACGCGTACCGCCTGATGGCGGCAGAACAGGTATTCTGAAATGAAAACGTTTAGCGCCAATGCAGACAACGTCAAGCGCGACTGGTTCGTGGTGGACGCCACGGACAAGACGCTCGGTCGCCTGTCGACCGAAATCGCCCGTCGTCTGCGCGGCAAGCACAAGCCGGAATATACCCCGCATTGCGACACCGGCGATTATATCGTCGTGATCAATGCGCAGAAGGTGCATGTCACCGGTGCCAAGCTGGACGACAAGAAGTATCACCGCTTCACCGGCTACGTCGGCAACCTGAAGACCACCAGTCTGAAGGACCTGCTGGCTACCTACCCGGAGCGCGTGATCGAGATCGCCGTCAAGGGCATGCTGCCGAAGAACCCGCTGGGCCGCGAGATGTATCGCAAGCTCAAGGTCTACGGCGGTGCCGAGCATCCGCATACCGCACAGCAGCCGCAGGCGCTGGAACTCTAAGGAACACGATGATGACGATCCAGCAGAATTACGGCACTGGCCGCCGCAAGACCTCCGCCGCCCGCGTGTTCCTGCGCAAGGGCAAGGGCGACATCGTGGTCAACGGCAAGACGCTCGAGCAGTTCTTCGGTCGCGAGACCTCGTGCATGATCGTGCGCCAGCCGCTCGAACTGACCGACAACACCAGCAAATTCGACATCACGGTCACGGTCGCCGGCGGCGGCATCACCGGCCAGGCCGGTGCGATCCGCCTGGGTATCGCCCGCGCGCTGATCGAGTACGACGAGACGTTGAAGTCGCCGTTGCGCAAGGCCGGTTTCGTGACCCGCGATGCCCGCGAAGTCGAGCGCAAGAAGGTTGGCTTGCACAAGGCACGTCGCGCCACGCAGTTCTCGAAGCGCTGATCCAGCTTCCATAGCCCCGTCGCCAAGCGGTAAGGCACCTGACTCTGACTCAGGCATCGGTGGTTCGAATCCATCCGGGGCTGCCAAATCCAGATCCCGATCGCACGCAGAAACGCATGCTAAAGGGTTCAAGAAAAGCCCGCCTTCCGGCGGGCTTTTTGTTTGGCCGGCACCATCGGTTTGCTGGCTTGTGCCGCATGGATCCTGCGATGAAGCGTCCGGCAAGTTTCTTGGCCGGTTTCCGCAACTGCAATCATTTGCGTCGGTACAGCTCACGCTGCCGACAGGAGCGCCCACGCGCCGCGCGTGATCTGGATTTGAGTGGGAACTCGTCTCGCAGAGGCGCAATCGCATCGGGCGGCTTCAGGGTGCGTGCATATGCTTTGACGGCATAAGCATATGCATTAAGACTCTGAGCCTTCCGGCTTTCCTCGTGATAATTTGCCGCTTTGCTACATTGTCAATTTGGACATCTAAACGTCCAAAACAACGATGCCACCAAGCCATCGATCGGTTGATCGAATCGCATATTTCATGGGGGGACAGTGAAAGAAGCAAAGAGTCGTCGACGTAGATCCGCATTATCCAGGGATTTGAAACGGAGCCTGTTGTTTTGGGCTCTCCTTGGTCCCGCTGTAGTCAACGCACAGGATGCCGGTCCCGACGGGCCCGGATCCGATCGCGCCAAAGCCAAGGCACTGGCCACGGTCGTGGTCATCGGCGAGCGCGGCACGGATACCATCGCCAGCAACAGTGCGGTGCCGATCACGGTGATCACCAGTGCAGACCTGCAGCGCACGGGCAAGGCTGGCCTCAAGCACATCCTGTCGACGCTCGATCCGTCGTTCAATCTGGCGGAAAATGCGTATGGCACATCGGCGGCGGTGCGGCCATTCACGATGCGTGGATTCAGTGGCGACGAGGTGCTGGTGCTGGTCAATGGCAAGCGGCGGCATACCTCGTCGTTCGTCAACAACGTCTCGACCTTCGCCGGCGGCAGTGCGCCGGTGGACCTGGACCTGATTCCGATCAGCGCCATCGACCATATCGAAATCTTGCACGATGGTGCAGCCGCGCAATATGGTTCCGATGCGATCGCGGGCGTCATCAACATCATCCTCAAGCGCGACAGCGACGGTGGCGAGGCGGACACCACGTTCGGCAGCGATTACCACGATGGCGGTGCCACCGTGCAGCAGGAGCTCAACAAGGGTTTCAAGCTGGGCGACGGCGGCTTCATCAATTTATCGCTGGACGCGCGCCGGCAAAATGCGGCGCCGTTGCCGGTCTATCCGACGCTCTATCCGTCGAACCCCTTCTACACGCCATTGCCGGATGGGTCGCCCGATCCACGCGAGGGCAGTGTTGACCGGCGCCATTTCGACAAGGGCTACGGCCAGCCGACCAAGGATCATTTGCTGAATCTCGGCTACAACCTCGAACTGCCGCTGGGCGAGCAGTTGACGCTGTATTCGAATGCCACGTTGAGCTATCGCGATGTCGTGGCGGCAAGCACCCAGTACAACCCCAGCAGCGTGTATGACCTCACGGAAATCTACCCCGACGGGTTCCAGGCCTATCGCCATGTCTACGAAACCGACTACCAGTTCACCGGCGGCCTGAAAGGCCTGCTCGGCGGCTGGAACTGGGATCTGAGCAGCAGCTATGGCCGCGATCATGCGCGCCTGCATGGACAGAACACGCTGAACCCGTCATTGGGCCCGGACAGTCCCACCAGCTTCTATCTCGGCGAGCAGGATTTCGACCAGCTCACCACCAACCTCGACCTCACGCGCGCCTTCGACGTGGGGCTGCACGGACCGCTGCAAGTGTCATGGGGATTGGAGCAGCGCTGGGAAAAATACGCGCTCGGCGCCGGAGAACCCGACTCGTACATCAATGGCGGCTATGCCAGCCCGGACGGTCCGTTTGCCGGGGTGCTGCGACGCGGCGGCCTGCAGGCTTTCAATGGCTATACGCCCGACAACGCGACGAGCCTGCAGCGCGATGTCTATGCCGGTTATGCGGAGGCGGCCACGGATATGACCGATCGTTGGCATGTCGACCTCGCTGGTCGCTACGAGCACTACAGCGATACCGCGCACGTGCTGTCCGGGCAGCTCAGTACCCGCTTCGCGATCACCCCTGAGCTGGCGTTGCGCGGTTCCTTCGGCAACGGCTTCCGTGCGCCGTCGCTGCAGCAGGAGGGCTTTGCCACCACCGGTTTCAATACGGCCAACCTCGGCAACGGCTACCAGAGCATCGAGTCGTTATGGCTGCGCGCAAACACGCCGGTTGCGGCGGCGCTGGGGGCCACGCCGCTGAAGCCGGAGCGTTCGCGCAACCTCAGCGTCGGCTTGGTCTACAACCCGACCGATGCCTTGCATTTCAGCATCGACGCCTATCAGGTGCGGATCGACGACTTCATCAGTGCGACCGGCTACATTTCGGGCGCGGCGGTGGCATCGGTGCTGACCGGTTACGGCTATTCCGATCTGGATAGCGTGAAGTTCTTCACCAACGCGGCGGATATCCGCAGCCGCGGCATCGACGCCTCGGCGTCGTGGCGGCAGGATCTCGGCCGTTACGGTGCCGTCGACTGGAGCTTCAGCGGCAACGTCAACCACCTGCATGTGTTGAGCACGGTTGCCACGCCATCGCAGCTCAGTGCATTGGGGCCGACCTACCAATTGCTCAATGCCGAGGCACAGGCCGAAATCACCGAGAGCAGTCCCGACAAAAAACTGATTTTCGGCGGCGACTGGCGGATCGGAAAGTTCGGCCTGCAATTGCATGAAACCCAGTACGGCAAATACCGCGAAGCCTATGGCGCCTGGTTCGACGCGCGCTGGATCACCGATCTGGAAGCGGACTACCAGTTCACGCCGGCGATCAACCTCGCGGTCGGCGCCAACAACCTGTTCGACGTGAGGCCCTTCAAGTCGGCGGTCGCTTTCTATCCGTCGCTGGGCGAAAGCTACTACGGAAATGTCTCGCCCTACGGCTTGAACGGCGGTTACTGGTATGCCCGCCTCGCCTTTACGTTTTGAGGAATCGCCTGTGACTCAGCCATTGATCGATCGCCGTGTGTTTCTGAAAGGTGCGGGCATCGCCGCCGGCGCCGCCCTGTTAGCTCCCGGCTGGCGTGGCTCTGCGCTGGCATCAGCGCCTGTTTCCGCGGATACAAATGCGGCGCCGATCCGGTTGTGCTTCAACGAGAATCCATATGGCCCCTCCCAGCTCGCGTTGACGGCCATCCAGCGCGAACTCGGACGGGTCGTGCGCTACGGCGATGAAAGCGCGGCGCATGCGTTGGTCGAGCAGCTCGCGGCGTACGAGCGACTGCCGGCGGACCATGTATTGCCGGGCGAGGTGCTGGACACGCTGGGGCTGTATCTGGGCACCGAAGGCGGCCCGGGCGGCGAATTCATCTACTCGACACCAGGTTATCTGGCGTTGGTGGATGCTACCTCGCGGGTGGGTGGGCTGAGCGTGCCGGTGCCGCTGGATGCCACACAGAGCAACGACCTTTCGGCGCTGGCGGGCAAGATCAACGCGAAGACGCGTGCGATCTATCTGGTCAACCCACACAATCCAAGCGGTACCGTCAGCGACGATGCTGCGTTCAAGCGCTTCCTGCGCAAGGCTTCACGCAAGACGCTGGTGATCGTCGATGAGGCTTACCTGGAATACGCCGACGACTTCGCCACCCGTAGCGCGGTCGATCTGGTGAGGGAAGGGGCGAACGTGGCGGTGTTCCGCACGTTCGCCAAGATCCATGGTCTGGCTGGTTTGCCGTTCGGCTACCTGCTTGCGCCGCCATCGCTGGTCGCAGTATTGCGCAAGCAGGGCGCAGGCAATGCGGAAGGATTGGGAAGGCTTTCCATCGCCGCCGCTGGCGCTGCGCTGCAGGACAAGGCTCTGCTCGAACGCAGCCGCGTCGCAGTGGCGAAGGAACGGCGCATCTGGCTGTCGGTGCTGAAGGAGCTGAAGCTGCCGCACAGCGAGACGGCGGCAAACTTCATTTTCTTCGATGCCGGTCGCCCGCAGCCCGAGCTGGCGGCTGCATTCCTGCAGCGCGGCATCGACATTGGCCGCAGCTTTCCGCCGCTGGAACAATGGGCTCGCATCACCATCGGCCTGCCGCAGGAAAACGCCAGGGCGCAGGCAGCGCTGCGAGAGATCCTCGCCGCGGGTTGAGCCGCGGCGTCCGATCACATCTCGCGCTCGCCGATCAGTACCACGTCGGCGGGGCGACGGGCGAACAGGCCGACCGTGACGATGCCGGGCAACTGGTTGAGTTCGCTTTCCAGCGCGGCCGGATCGACGATCTGCCAGCCATGCACGTCGATGATCCAGTTGCCGTTGTCGGTGACCACGCCGTCACGCCACACCGGCTGGCCGCCGCGCTTGACGATTTCGCGGCCGATCAGGCTGCGCGCCATCGGGATCACCTCGATCGGCACCGGGAACTTGCCGAGCAGGTCGACGCGCTTGCTGGAGTCGATGATGCAGACGAATTTCCCGCTCGCCGCGGCGACGATCTTTTCGCGGGTCAGCGCCGCACCGCCGCCCTTGATCAGCCGCTTGTACGGGTCACATTCGTCGGCGCCGTCGATATAGATCGTCAACGGGCCGGCCGAATTGAGGTCGAGCACGGGAATACCGAGCTTCTTCAGTTGCGCGGTGGATTGCTCCGAACTGGATACCGCGCCCTGGATCCGGTCCTTGAGATCGGCCAGCGCATCGATGAAGAACGCGACCGTCGAGCCGGTACCGACGCCGACGATGGCGCCGTCCTCGACGTAGCGGATCGCCGCTTCACCAGCCTGGCGTTTCTCATTGGCGTTGCTCATGACATCGATTCCGAAGTGGATTGAAGAAATGGAATTGGGTAGGTGCGGCGCTCATTCGAGCGCGAGGATGTAGCGCCATTCGGCAGCACCCACCGGCATCACCGACAGCCGGTTGCCCTTGCGCAGCAGTTGCATGTCTTCCAGTGCGTCGTGACCCTTGAGTTCGTCCAGCGTGATCACGCGCTTGAGCTTCTTCACGAATTTCACGTCGACCAGCATCCAGCGCGGATTCTCGCGCGAGCTTTTCGGGTCGAAATAGTGGCTTTTCGGATCGAACTGGCTGGGATCCGGGTACGAATCGCTGGCCACTTCCGCAAGGCCGGCGATGCCGGGCTCGGCACAATTGGAGTGGTAGAAGAACACCTTGTCGCCGGGCCGCATGCCGTCGCGCATGAAGTTGCGCGCCTGGTAGTTGCGCACGCCGTCCCATGCCTCGACGCGCTTGCGCTTGAGGTCGTCGATGGAGAACGCATCGGGTTCGGATTTCATCAGCCAGTATTTCATGCAGGAGGCTCCAGCTCTGGGGCAGGCATGGTGCAGTCGATCAGTTCGCGACTGGTGGCGATGAAATCCAGAGCAACATCCCATGGTTCCTTATTTACGATTTCCAGTTCCTGGAAATCGTAGGCGATGCCGACCAGCAGCGGCTCGGCGGGCCGCGCCTGCTCGTTGAGGAAGGCGAAGCTGCGATCGTAGTAGCCGCCGCCGTAGCCGAGCCGATGTCCGTGCCGGTCGAAGCCGAGTAGCGGCACCAGCACCAGGTCGAGCTGGAACGGTTCGAACAGTTCGCGCGGGTCCGCCGGCTCGGGAATGCCGTGGCGGTTCGGCTGCACGTCTTCGCCGGCCTGCCATGGGGCGAAGCGCAGCCGTTGCCCCTTGTCGATCACCGGCAGCAGGAACTGTTGTCCGCGCGAAGCCAATGGCGGGATCACCAGGTTCAACGGCAGCTCGCCGTTGCTGGCCCAGTAACCGGCCACGCGCGCATCGGTGAGATATTCGGGCAGTTGTTCGAGGCTGCGGCGCAGGCCCTGGGCGGCGGCGATGCGTTCCGCGGGAGGAAGTGCGCGGCGGCGGTCGGCCAAGGTCTGGCGCAGCTCGCGGCGTTGGGCGATGGCGTCCACGTGTCGCGCGTCTCCCGTCGAACGTCTCAGCGAGCAACCGACGCCGGCCATCGTCGAGTGACGATGGCCGGCACGGAAAGAAGTGGCGTCAACCGCGATGCCGCTGCCCACCAAACGACCTTGATCCAAGATGGATCAGGTGGGAGAGCTACATGGCCTCAAGGCTTTCCGCACGTGGCGGACATGCACAACAGCCGATGTTAAGCCGACCCGGGGCCGTAATTAGGAACAAGGCAAATGTAAGAGTGTGCTGGCGCACATCGCAGAAAACGCCGAGGTCCATTTTAGGCGTTCGCTTCCGAATGTGCCACTGATCGCGGTCTGCTGGAGTTCATCCTGACCGTGCGCGCAAAGGCGAGCGTTCAGCGCTTGAGCGGATCGGCGTCCAGCGCCGCGTCGAGTTTCTGCCGCAGCGCCGCGAGGCCGTCGCTGAGCCGTTGTTCCTGGCCGTCGTGCCGTTTGCGCAGGCTCAGGAATTCGTGGGTCACGCTGATGGCGGTGAGCACGGCGAGCCGTTCGAAGCTGGGTGCCTTGGCGTTCGCGCGCAGTTCGCGCATCTTGCGGTCGAGGAAGCTCGCCGCTTCCATCAGGCCTTCGCGTTCCTCGGGCGAGCAGGCAATCAGGAACTCACGGTCGATCAGGCGCAGCGCCACCGGTTCACTGACAGGTGTATTCATCAACCATTGCTCTCGAGTGATTTGAGGCGCTGGATCATTGCCTCGACGCGGCTGCGTGCCTGTTCGTTGCGCGCCAGCAGGCCTGCGCGCTCGCCGGACAACTGCTCCTGGCTATGCCGCAGGCTGCGGTTTTCCTCGGTCAGCCGACGCACGGTATCGAGCAGGCGATCGAGCTTCTGGCTCAACGCGGCAAGCTCTTCGCGAACGGGGTCGGATTGAACATGGTCGGGCGTCGTCATGCGCGAAACTATAGCAGGACGTCGGCGGAAATCTGCTCGCCCGGGGCTACATCGGAAGGCCGGGATGGCGGGTGCATTAAACTGTGAAACATTCCCCATTGGAGCGCGCCCATGAACATCACCGAGCCGGTCGGCTACGACGAAATCGATGCGTTGATCATGCGCTTGCGCCTGGGTACCGACGCCAGCGAGCTGCATGGTTCGCTGTGCGGTTATCTTGCCGGTGGCGGGTCGTTGCGCGGCACGTCGGTATTGGCGGCGTTGCAACTGGACGGTGAGGCGACCGATCCGACGGCCGGCGACCAGCAACTGCTGGACCAGTTGGCCCGCCAGTGCGAAACCGAACTGGCCGATCCCGAACTCGGCTTCGAGCCGGTGCTGCCGGCGGACGATCGCCCGCTGGCAGAACGCGCCGACGCGATGGCCGAATGGTGTCGCGGGTTTCTCGGCGGCTTCGGCCTGGCCGGCACTGCGGCGCACACAAACCTCTCGGACGAAGCACAGGAAGTGCTGCGCGACCTCGCCACCATCGCGGCTTCGTCGTTCGATTTCGGCAACGAGGACGAGGATGAGGACGCGTTGATCGAAGTGCAGGAATTCGTGCGTGTCGGCGCCATGCTGCTGCATGTGGAATGCGCTGCGCATGATGCCTCCAGCGGCAGCGTGCATTGAGTTCCAACGGTCCCGCCGCGCTGGCGATCGCATCCGACGAATTCGCACGTCGGCGTCGCCAGTTGATGCAGATGGCGGGCGAAGACGCGGTGCTGCTCGTCGCGGCTGCGCCCGAGCGCATGCGCAATGCCGATGCGGCGTGGCCGTACCGGCAGGATTCGGATTTCCACTACCTCGCCGGCTTCCCTGAGTCCGATGCGGTGCTCGCACTGCTTCCCGGGCGCCGGCACGGCGAGGTCGTGCTGTTTTGCCGCGAGCGCGATCCGGCACGCGAGCGCTGGCATGGCGAGTCGATCGGCACGGAACGCGCGGTGGGCGACTACGGCATGGACGACGCTTTTCCGATCGACGATATCGACGACATCCTGCCAGGCATGATCGAAGGACGCGGACGTGTGTATTGCCACTTTGGACGCGAACCCGATTTCGACGCTCAACTGCTCGGCTGGATGCGCCGCTTGCGGCAATTGCGTGGCGGTGGCGTGGTGCCGAAGGAGTTCGTCGCGCTCGGGCACCTGCTGCACGACCTTCGGCTGTATAAGTCGCGCGCCGAGCTGAGGTTGATGCGCGCCTCGGCGGCGATCGCGGTCGAGGCGCATCTTGCCGCCTTGCAGGTCGCCACGCCGGGTCGCCGCGAATACGAAGTCGAGGCCGAGCTGCTTCGTGTGGTGCGCAGCCGCGGTGCGGTGCCGGCGTTCTCGCCGATCGTCGCCGGCGGCGCCAACGCCTGCGTGATGCACTACCAGAGCCTCCGCGCATCGCTGCGCGATGGCGATCTCCTGCTGATCGACGCGGGCGCGGAACTCGACTGCTACGCGTCGGATATCAGTCGCACCTTTCCGGTGAACGGCCGCTACAGCCGCGAGCAGCGCGCGCTGTACGAAGTGGTGCTGGCCGCGCAGCTGGCGGCGATCGACGAAGTGCGCCCCGGTCAGCCGTTCAGCGCGGCGCACGATGCGGCGGTGCGGGTGCTCACCGAAGGCCTGTGCGAACTGGGACTGTTGAAAGGCGATGCCGATGCCGCGATCGCGGCGGGCAGCTACCAGCGTTTCTTTCCCGCCAAGACCGGCCACTGGCTCGGCCTGGACGTGCACGACGTCGGCGACTATCGGGTCAACGACGAATCGCGCCTGCTGGAACCGGACATGGTGCTGACGGTGGAACCCGGCCTGTATGTGGCACCGGACGATCGAAGCGTGGCCGAGCGCTGGCGCGGCATCGGTATCCGCATCGAGGACGACGTGGCCGTGACGCGCGACGGTTGCGAGGTGCTCACCGCGGCGATGCCGAAATCGGCTGAGGCGATCGAAGCCTTGCTGGCCTCGCGCTAGGTCAGTTCATCCGGCAAGCTGGCATCGTCGTCACGCATCCGGTTGGCTTCGTCGGTGGCATGCACTTCGTACCACATCGCATTGAGGATCGCGAAGGCGCTGGCCAGCCCCAGTCCGAGTATCCATGAGAAATACCACATGATTCCTTACCTCCTTCAATAGCCGCCGTGCGCCTTGCGCACCTGCTCCAGCGTGACGCGACCGCGCATCACCCGATACACCCAACTGGTGTACAGCATGACGATCGGCAGCAGCACGCATGTAACCACAAGCATCGTTTGCAGGGTGCCGCGGCTCGACGACGAATCCCATACGGTGAGGCTGGAATTCGGATCGAGGCTGGACGGCAGCAGGAACGGAAACAACGCGAAGCCGGCCGAGGCGATCGTGCTGCCCACCATCAGGCTGCTGGCGATGAAACCCGCGACGCTGCGCCGGCCGATCAGCACCTGTACGCCGACTGCCGATACCAGCGCAAGCAGCGGAGCCGTCCAGAACCATGGGTACTGCATGTAACCGGCGAACCAATTGCCGCCGACTGCCACCTGCTTGTACAGCGGGTTGGACGGCCCATCGGTGATCGTGGGGCCGGAGAGCGCATAACCGGGGATGCCATAGGCCACCCAGATCCCAGCCAGCACGTACAGCACTGCATAAAGCAGCGTTGTCCAGCGCGCGACGCGCACCGCGCGTTCGGCAATCACGTGATCCGCCTTCAGCGCCGCCCAGCACGCGCCATGCGCCAGTAGCATGCTCAGCGACACCAGTCCAGTCAGCAAGGCGAACGGATGCAGAAGCTCGAATAAGCCGCCCTGCCAGCTCATGCGCAGGTCGCCATCGAAACGGAACGGCACGCCGAGGAACAGGTTGCCGAAGGCCACGCCGGCCACCAGCATCACCACCAGTCCCGAGCCGGTCAGTACCCAGTCCCACAGCGACGCCCAGCGCGGATCGTGGATCTTGCCGCGGAAATTGAAGCCCACCGGACGCAGGATGAAAGCCAGCAGCACCAGCGCGATCGCCAGGTACATGCCGGAGAACGAAACGGCATACAGCATCGGCCAGGCCGCGAACGTCGCACCGCCAGCCAGGATGAACCACACCTGGTTGCCTTCCCAGGTCGGCTCGATGCCTTCGAGCAGCACGTGGCGCTCTTCGTTGTTTCGGCCCAGCACTTTCAGCAGGCCGGCGACACCGAAATCGAAGCCGTCCATGATCGCGAAGCCGATCAGCAGCGTGCCGAGCAGGGCCCACCAGATCACCCGTAATGTGGCGTAGTCGAACATGGCCTGCTCCTAATCCTGCATGGATGGACGATGTGACGGGCTGGGCCCGGCCAGCGGCCAGATGCCCAGACCATCGGGACCCTTGCGGGTGAATTTGAGCATCATCGTGATGTCGATGATCGCCAGCGCGGTGTAGAACAGCACGAAGCCGCCCAGCGATGTGAGCACCTGGCCGCCACTCACCGACGACACGCCCAGCGCCGTCGGCAGCACACCCTCGATCGCCCACGGCTGGCGTCCGTATTCGGCGACGATCCAGCCCAGTTCGACCGCGAGCCAGGGCAATGGCAGGCTCCACAGCGCAAGCCGCAGGTACCAGCGCTGCGTGTCGAGTCGACGCTTGCTCGCCTTCCAGAAGGAGAACGCGAACAGCGCGATGAAGTAGAAGCCGCAGCCGACCATGATGCGGAACGCCCAGAACAGCACCGGCACGTTCGGGATGGTGCTGTCGGCGGCTTTCTGGATGTCCGCGGGCGAGGCCTTGCGCGGGTCGTCGACATATTTCTTCAGCAGCAGCGCATAGCCCAGGTCCTTGTCGTGCGCGGCCAGCGTCGCCTTGGCCTGCGCGTTGTTCTTGTCCTGGCGCAGCACCAGCATCGCGTCGTAGGCCTGGATGCCGGTGCCGATGCGGCCCTTGGCGGCATCCACCAGTTCGGCGATGCCGGGCATCGTCTCGTCGGTCGAGTGTGTGCCGATCAGGCCCATCACCCACGGGATCTTCACGGCGAAGTGGGTGGTGTGGTTCTGCACGTCGGGCAGGCCGACCAGGGTGAACGGTGCCGGCGCCGGTTCGGTGTGCCACATTGCCTCGATCGAGGCCATCTTCATTTTCTGGTTCAGCGACACCGTGTAGCCCGACGCGTCGCCCAGCACCACCACCGACAGCGCCGCGGCCAGGCCGAAGCTTGCCGCCACCGTCATCGAGCGCTTGGCGAAATCCACGTTGCGTCCGCGCAGCAGGTACCACGCGCTGATCGACAGCACGAACATCGAGCCCATCACGTAGCCGGCGCTCACCGTATGCACGAACTTGTCCTGCGCCACCGGGTTGAAGACCACGTCGGAGAACGACGTCACTTCCATGCGCATCGTCTGCGGATTGAATTCCGCGCCCACCGGGTGCTGCATCCACGCGTTGGCAATCAGGATCCACAATGCCGACAGGCTCGTTGCCAGCGCGAGGAACCAGGTCACCAGCAGGTGCTTGACGCGCGAGATGCGATCCCAGCCCATGAAGAACACGCCGACCAGCGTGGCTTCGAGGAAAAATGCCATCAGCCCTTCGATCGCCAGCGGTGCACCGAAGATGTCGCCGACGTAGTGCGAGTAGTAGGCCCAATTCATGCCGAACTGGAACTCCATCGTCACCCCGGTCGCCACGCCCATCGCGAAGTTGATGCCGAACAGCACGCCCCAGAACTGCACCATGCGTTTCCACACTTCGCGTCCGGTCATCACGTAGACGCTCTCCATCACGGCGAGCATCCACACCAGCCCCAGGGTCAGCGGCACGAACAGGAAGTGATACAACGCGGTCAGCGCGAACTGCAGGCGCGAGAGCGTGACGACATCGGCATCGATGATCATGGGTGACCTGCGGGTGGGTTCTGCGAAGAGGGTGCAAGCCGATGCGCGATCGCATCGGCACTGGCGTCGGGTTTAGGGTGCGGTGCGAACGCCACCCACCAGATCACCATCAGCAAGGTGATCTTGAGCGCGACGATGACGAACAGCTCGAGCGTCAGCCGGCGCAGCGGACGCCGTGCCGTGCCGATATCTTCTGGCGGAGAACTGGATGCCGTGTAGCTGGACATGCGACGTATCCGTGCTGAAGCTGGACAGAAGCATACGCCGTTGCGGGGGTGGGGTTGATGCGGAGAAATGCCGCAGACTGATGGGGTGTGGCTTTCGTTGCGTAGATATCAGGCGCGGTCTCGCGCGAGCGAAGCCAAGTGGCTTTTACCCCCTGCGAAGAGCTTTCGCTCTCCGCAGGGGGTAAAAGCGTGCTGCTGCATGCACGAGGTTGCGCAGAACCTGATCGTCCGGGCCGATCACGCGAGCGCGAACGCATCGCGCGTGAGGTTCTCCGGTGTGCCATCGGTGCACACCACGTCATCCTCGATGCGGATGCCGCCGTACTGGCGGAATGCGTCGACCTTGACCCAGTCGATATCGCGAGCCACCGGTTTGTCGCGCAGTTCGGCCAGCAGCATGTCGATGAAATACAGGCCGGGTTCGATGGTGACGACCATGCCTGGTTCCAGCACACGGGTCATGCGCAGGTAAGGGTGCCCGGCCGGTCGCGCGATGCTGCCGCCGCGCTCGCTTTGCTGGAAGCCGGCCACGTCATGCACCTGCAGCCCGATTGGGTGGCCGAGGCCGTGCGGGAAGAACGCGCTGCTCACGCCGGACTCGACGGCGCTCTCCGCACTCATGCGGATGAAGCCGTGCTCCCGCAGCACGCCGGCCAGCACGTGATGCGCATGGATGTGCAGTTCGGGGTAGCTTTGTCCCGCGCGCACTTTCGCGACAAAACCCTGCTGCGCGCTTTCCACGCTGTCGATCAGTGACTGGAATTCCGCGGCTGGCGGAGATGCGTACGTGCGCGTGATATCGCTGGCGTAACCGGCTGCGCTCGCGCCGGCGTCGATCAGGAACGAGCGGCCTTGCGCAGGCGGTGCGCGGTCGAAGTGGGTGTAGTGGAGCACCGCGCCGTGTTCGTTCAGGGCCACGATGCTGGCGTAGGGCAGCTCGGCGTCGATCTGCCGCGCGGCGGCGAGGTAGGCCATGTGGATGCCGAACTCGCTTTCGCCCGCGCGGAACGCCTGCTCCGCCGCGCGATGCGCGCGCGTGCCGATGCGGCTGGCTTCGCGCATCAACGCCAGCTCATACGGCGTCTTGATACTGCGATGCCAGTGCAGATAATCGAGCACGGCCGGCGGATTGTTGGCTTCGACGCCCTGGATCGTAGGGCAGGGCGGGACGATCGCGGCGCATTTGCCGGTGGGCAGTTCGGCCAGCGCGCCGGCGTCGTCGCGCACGATCACGATGTCGAAATGTTCCACCCAGTAGCCGCTCGGCGCCTGCGGCACCACATGCCAGTAATCGCGCGGCTGCAGGAACACCAGTTTCGGCTTGCTGCCCGGCGTGTGGACGATCCAGCTGCCCGGCGCATCGGCCAGCGGCAGCCAGTGCTTGAAATGCGGGTTGACCGCGAACGGGTAATCCTGGTCGTCGAGGAACTTGCGCAGCGGCGAGCCGGCGGCGATCAGCAGGTGATCGAAACCGCCGATCGCAAGGGCGTTGTCGGCGTGCGCGCGCAGGGTGGCAAGGTGACGGGCGTAAAGCGGGGCAAGTGGATCGTGCATGCGGTTTCCTGCGGGGAATCGACGATGCCGGTGGCGCAATCGAATGCGCCCAAAGGCTTCAGGGTCGGCCCGACGATGCTATGGGGAAGGGCGAATGCACATGATCGCGCGCTATCGCGACGGGTGCCAGTCGAAGGTTTGCGGGCGAAGGCTCAGGCCCGGGCCAGCCACGCTTCGAGTCGTTCCGCGTCGGCGTCGGCGATGGCCACGATGCGGTAGCCGGCCCAGAATTGTCCCGGGCTGGCGGCCGGCTCGTGCCATTGTTCCTGGATGCCCACTTCCACGGGTTGCGACGCAGTAGGCGCCCGGCCCGGTTCAGGCAGCGGCATGCTGACCTGATAGATCGCCGCGTCACGCGGCGGAACGGAGCTGATCAGCAGCATGCCGCTGCTGGAGAGATTGCCCAGGTGGCCCATCGGCAGGCCGGTGATCACATCGGTCACCACCACCGTGATGGTGACGCGCTTGCGTTTTGCGCGGCGCTGGTTGCTGGAGGCGGCGGTGCTCATGGGCGATAAGGCTCCGGCACGGGGGGACGCAAGGGGTCAGTGGCCTGGCGCAGGTTGCGGGTCAGGCCGCGCCACGCGCGGTCGAGCAGGCTTTCGCGCTGCTGCGACACTTCGCTGGCACGGCCGGCGGCGATCTCCTGCGCCAGTTGCGCCAAGGTCATTTCCTCGCCGCGTTGGCCGCGCCGGCTGACCAGCAGGCAGCGTCCGGACATCGGTGAATACCAGGCGAGCTTGCGCTGCAGCGTCTGGCCGGTGCCCTTGTCGACGAAGGCAAACCAGCTGCCGAACGGCAGTTCGCGCAGATGCTGTTCGATCTTCCGCTCGCGCGGGCTGGCATCGCGCGTCACGGGTGTTGCCGGCTTGGCAGATTTCGCCTTGACGGCAGGGGACGTCGGCACGATGACGGTTGCTGCCGGTACGGACGGTGGCAGGGCCACCTCGTACGGGGCGGCCGGTTCGGGCAGCGGCTCGGTGATCGCCGGTTTTGCGGGCGTCGTCGTCGGTGGTTTGGCGGGGGCTTCCGCCGCCAACGCTTCCGGTTTCGCGGACGGGCTGGCGGTCGTCGCGGATTCCTGGGTGGACTGCTGCTCGCCGAAGCGCTGATGTTGCTTCAGGCGTATGGCCAGATCGGTGGTGCTGGGCTGCCCCTGCGCGGAATCCGGCGTGCCGGTGCCGAGCAGGCGCTGTGCGACTTGCAGCGCTTCCTCGGCATGCATGCCGATCTGCTGCAGGCCCGCCTCGACGTCCTGCTGCAGTCGTTGCGCGTCACTGATCGGCAGGTGGCCGAGCAATTGGTCGGTGATGGCCAGTTGTGCCGCGAACGTCGCGCTGTCCTCGCCGTGCCGCAGCAGGGTCAGCGCCAGTACGTCGGACCAGGCGCGATCCAGCAGTGCTCGCAGCAGACCGCGTGGCGGCGATTGCGCGAAGCGTGCGCTCATCAGTTCGCTGGTTCGGTGCCGCGCCTGGTCCAGCCGTTCGCGGCCCTTGGCGGCTTCCACATGACGGCGTTCGGCGGCCTGCGCCTTGCGCGAAAGCATGGCCAGGTGATGTTCGATATCGGCCAGCAAGGTGGTGTAGAGGCCTGCGCTGGGCGGCTCCTGCCTGGCTCGATTGACAAGCTGCTCGAGCTTGGCCGCCAACGGTCGGTTGCTTTCGTCGTCACTGCCGTCGAGCCAGTCGTTGGCAGCAGCGGTGACGGTATCCAGCAATCGCCGGGCCGGGTGCTCGCGCTGCTCGAAGAATCCCCGGTCGGTGACCGCCATGCGCAGCACCGGCAACTGCAGGTCGCCGAGCAGCGCCTGCGCATTGCTGCCCTGCTGCAATTGCAGGCCGAGCTGTTCGAACAGCATCGCCACCAGTTCCACCGTGTCGCCCTGTTCGCCGCTCAGTTGGGTACGCGGCGCGCCGGTCGGCTTGTTCACGTTGAGCTGGGTCAGCAGTTCTTCGCGCAGCCGCTGAGCACTGCGCAGTTCGCGGCTGGCGTGATCGGTGACCTGGGCCAAGTGCTGCTGCAACGCGCTCAGCGCGGCCTGCAGTTCGTCGGTACTGGCCGCACGTCCACCAAGTGGACCGAGTGCGCCGCCCTGGCTGGCGCGCTGCTGCGCCAGCAGATCGCGCAAGGATTCCAGCACGGCGATCGAATCGCCCGCGGCGGCATTGCCGCTCGCACGGCCAGTCGGGCCAGCGGGCTGCCGGCCCGATTCCTCGGCAGTGGTTTCGTCGTCGGTCACGACGGCGGCACGGGCCCGCCTGACGATGCCGCGTGGCACCGTCAGGCTGCGCAGCCGCGGCAGGATGCCGTCGGCCTGCAATTGCGCGTTGATCTCGTCGTACATGGGGCCCAGCCGCTGCAGCAGCGCCTCGAAGTATTGCAACAGCAGCAGTTGCTGCCCCTTCGGCAGGTCGAGCGGCGCACTGGCTTGATGAAACGCCGTCGCCAGTGCGTGCGGCCCGACCGGCAACATGCCGTTTTCCAGCGGCGGCGCTCCGATCAGCACGGCGAACCGGTAGCCCAGTTCGTACAGCACGCTGCTATGGCGCACATCGCCGCGCGCGCCGAGCTGGTCGACTGCCATGCCCAGCTCCTGCTCGGCCGGATCGAGCAGTTCCAGCGATTTCCAGGATTTCTGGCTGGCGTCGGTGGCGGCCTTGTCGATGCCGAGGTCGTTGAAGGCAGTGCCGATCAGTTCCATGAGGCGTTGTTCGAAGCCGGCATGATCCTGCAGCACGCGTTGCCGGCTGGCGAAGAGATCCTGCTGTTCGGCGGGCTGGCGCGCGCGTTCGGCAAGCGCGAACAGTGCCTGCCCGAACTCACCAAGGCAGCGCTGCAACGGTTCGTGCAACCCTTTCGTGCATGCGGCGTAACCATCTTCCAGCAAACGTTGCGCACGCGCCGGCCAGCGCCCGTCACCCAAACGGAGGCGCGAGATTGACGCGACCGAACGATGTCGATCCTGATCTGCTTCCATGACATGAACCTGAACTTCCCCGGTCGGTCCAGTTTATGCCGGTTGCCGCGAGCGTGCCATCAGCCGGAGGGGCTGTTCAGTCGAGGAAGCTGGCAATCACGTCGTTGAGGAAGCGCTGCCCCAGCATCGTGGTCTGCAACCGCTGGGGATCCTCATGCAGCCATCCGCGCTGGCGGGCTGCGGCGAGCGCTGGCGCGATGTGTTCGGCAGCAAGGCCGGTGCGTTCGGCGAATGCCTGCATCGGCACGCCGTCGATCAGCCGCAGTGCGTTCAACATGTATTCGAACGGCAGCTCGGAGGCGTCGACCACGCTGTCGCCACCGATCCGCGATGCCTCCCCGGCGGCTTCCATGTAGCCGCGCGGATGGCGGGTCTTCCAGCGCCGATGGACCTGTCCGTTGCGCGCGTCGCTGAGCTTGCCGTGCGCCCCGGCGCCGATGCCCAGGTAATCGCCGAACTCCCAGTAATTGAGGTTGTGCGTGCAGCGTTTTCCGGACTGGGCGTAGGCGGATATTTCGTACTGGCCGTAGCCGGCGGCGGCCAGCCGCTGTTCGCACGCTTCCTGCATCGCCCATGCGTGATCGTCGTCCGGCAGCGGCGGCGGATTTGCCGCGAACGCGGTGTTCGGCTCCAGCGTGAGCTGGTAGTGCGAGATGTGCGTGGGCTGCAGCGCGACCGCACGATCGACATCGGCCAGCGCACCATCCAGCGTCTGTTGCGGCAGCGCGTACATCAGGTCGAGGTTGATGTTGCGATAGCCGGCGTCCTGTGCCGATTTCACCGCGGCCTCGGCTTCGTTCGCCGAGTGGATGCGGCCCAGGCGCTTCAGTTTGTCGTCGTCGAAACTCTGCACGCCGAACGAGATGCGATTGATGCCGGCGGCAAGATAGCCATCGAATCGACCGTGCTCGACCGTGCCCGGGTTGGTCTCGAGGGTGACCTCGGCGTTTTCGGCCAGTGGCAGCCGTTCGCGCACGCCATCGAGCAGGCGTTCGATCAGCTCCGGCGCGAACAGGCTCGGCGTGCCGCCGCCGAAAAAGATGCTGACGATGGAGCGGTCGGCCAGGGCTTCGGCGAAATCGACGCGATCGGCATCCAGGTCGGCCAGCAGGTGCCCGATGTAGTCGGCATATGGCGGCGGCTCGCTGCGCAGGCCGTGCGAGTTGAAGTCGCAGTACGGGCACTTCTTCACGCACCACGGCATGTGGATGTATAGCGACAGCGGCGGTGCGAGCAGGCTCATGCCGATGCGTGCAGCTCGACCAGTCGCGCATGCAGTTTCGCCAGCGCCTGGCCGCGATGGCTGAGCCGGTTTTTCAGCGCCGTGTCCATTTCGGCCACGCTCTGCTCGCAGCCTTCGGGAAGGAATACCGGGTTGTAGCCGAAGCCGCCGTCGCCGCGGCCGGCGGTGAGAATGCGCCCATGCCAGCGGCCTTCGGCGATCAGTGGCGCTGGATCGTCGGCGTGCTGCAGCAGCACCAGCACGCAAATGAAAAAAGCGCCGCGCTGTTCGGCCGATACGCCATCCAGTTCACGCAGCAGCTTTGCGTTGTTGGCTGCATCGTCGCCGTGCCCTCCGCTGTAGCGCGCCGAATACAGGCCCGGCGCGTGGTGCAGGTATTCCACGCACAGGCCCGAGTCGTCGGCCAGCGCCGGCAGGCCGGTGGCCCGGGCGGCGTTGCGTGCCTTCAACAGCGCGTTCTCGACGAAGGTGAGGCCGGTCTCCTCGGCGTCTTCCACGCCCAGGCTACCTTGCGCGACGACGTCGAAGCCGCTGTCGGCGAACAGCTCGCCGAATTCGACCAGCTTGCCGCGGTTGCTGCTGGCCAGAACGACTTTACCCATCAAGGCAGGACCCATCTTGCTCAGCCTTGCGCCAGCGCCGCGCGCTGGGCGAGGACGAGTTCGCCGATGCCTTTCTCGGCCAGCGCCAGCAGCGCGTCCATCTCGTCGCGGCGGAACGCATGGCCTTCGGCGGTGCCCTGCACCTCGATGAAGCCGCCGCCGTCGTTCATCACCACGTTCATGTCGGTGTCGCAGTTGGAGTCCTCGGCGTAGTCCAGGTCGAGCACCGGCATGCCCTGGTAGATGCCGACCGAGATCGCGGCCACCGCGCCGACGATCGGATTGCGCTTGAGGTTTTCGCGCTTCATCAGCAGGTTCACCGCGTCGACCAGCGCGACATACGCGCCAGTGATCGCCGCGGTGCGCGTGCCGCCGTCCGCCTGCAGCACGTCGCAGTCGAGGGTGATGACACGCTCGCCGAGGGCCTGGCGATTCACGCAGGCGCGTAGCGAGCGGCCGATCAGTCGCTGGATCTCCATGGTGCGGCCGCCCTGGCCGCCTCGCGCCGCTTCGCGCTGCATGCGCGTGTTGGTGGCGCGAGGCAGCATGCCGTATTCGGCGGTGACCCAGCCCTCGCCCTTGCCGCGCAGCCATGCTGGCGCGCGGTCTTCGATGCTCGCGGTGCACAGCACGCGGGTGTCGCCGAAGCTCACCAGCACCGAGCCTTCGGCGTGGCGGGTGTAGTGGCGTTCAATGCTGACAGCGCGCAATTGATCATTGGCGCGGCCGCTGGGGCGTGCGACGGAATTCATGGAGTGCTTCCTGGGAATGCTTGGCCGGATTGGGCAAGACACAAGCGTAGAGTTTACCATTGCGTTCTTTCCGACTTGATGGACGGCACCCGATGATCCGCAGCATGACGGCCTACGCCAGCGCCGAAACCACCGGCCCCGCAGGCACGCTCAGTTGCGAGTTGCGCACGGTCAACCACCGCTATCTGGAATTGAGCCCGCGCCTGCCAGACGACCTGCGCAGCTTCGAATCGCAGCTGCGTGAGCGCATCGCGGCGAAGCTCTCGCGCGGCAAGCTGGATGTCACGGTACGGCGCACCGGCGGCGATTCGCAGCGCGAATCCCCGCAAATCAACAACGCGCTGCTGCTTCAGCTGTCCGAGCTGCATCTGGACATGGCATCGCGCTTTCCCGGGCTGACGGTCGAGTTCACCGAACTGCTGCGTTTTCCCGGTGTATTGCGGCAAGCCGAAGCGGATGCGGAACAACAGCAGGCCGCGCTGTTCGGCGTGCTCGACCGTGCGCTGGACGCGCTCACTGCCACCCGCGAACGCGAAGGCGAAAAACTCGGCGAGATCCTGCGCGACAAGCTGGATGGCATCGAGCGCGTGGTGGCCGACGTGCGTGGCTGGATGCCAGAAATCCGCGCCGCACTGCGCACCCGGCTGGAAACGCGCCTGGCCGATCTCAAGCAGCCGGTCGAACCGGGCCGGCTGGAGCAGGAACTGGTGCTGCAGATCACCCGCACCGATGTCGATGAGGAACTCGACCGGCTCAGCACGCACATCGGCGAAACCCGCCGTGTGCTCGGGCTAAAAGAGCCGGTCGGCCGGCGGCTGGATTTCCTGATGCAGGAATTCAACCGCGAGGCGAACACGCTGGGCTCCAAATCGGTCGACGCGCGCAGCACCAATGCGGCGGTGGAACTGAAGGTGCTGATCGAACAGATGCGCGAACAGGTACAGAACATCGAGTGATGTCTCGGGGTGTCCAAAGACGTCCACGCATTCCTCGAAAATTCTCAAGCCTGCATATGGCGGGTTTTTTCCTGTTCGTTTTGCCCTGAGCCATCCAGCGGTATCCGGCACCAGGGGTGTGCCGACCTGTATCCATTATTCGTGGATCACACCATCATAACGACGTGCGCGTCCAGCGCTGCTGCCGCGGATCGACACGAGCGGTGACGCTGAACAATCCAAAATGTTGGCGTTACTCAGATGGGGCGTCGACGGTGGTGCTACTTTTTTACCGGTTTGACCAGTCCAAGCTCATGGCTCAGGGCGACGGCTTTGCTTCTGGACGCGACTTCCAGCTTGCTTAGAATATTTGCGACGTGGAACTTGATCGTTTCCGGACCCACGTGGAGTTCCCGGGCAATCTGCAGATTGCTGTATCCGCATGCAAGCCATTGCAGAACTTCCAACTCTCGCACGGTCAAGTCGGGGCGTCCGGCGGCTTCATCCGCCAGGCGCCCCGCGGATGGCGACATATAACGTCCACCGCCTGCCACAGTGCGGATGGCTCCCAAAAGTTCTTCAGGAGGCGCGTTCTTGAAGAGGTACGCATGAGCACCGGCATGCATGGCCTTGCCGATTTCGCTACCGCCGGCATTTGCGGTAAGAACGATGAACCTCGCTTCCGGCGCCTTTGCGCGCAGAATCGTGATCAATTCGATACCGCCAAGATCGGGGAGCGACAGATCAACCAAGGTGATGTCCGGCTCGCTGGCGGTGAAAAGATCGATGGCCTGCGCGGCGGTGGCCGCTTCTCCTGCGAGCTCTAGATCATTCTGGTAGCGAACCATCGAACATATTCCTGCACGGACGACGGGGTGGTCATCCACGACCAGAACGCGAATCTTGAATAGCGTATTCATGCATCGATCCTCGAAATCGCGCGGCCACGCAGACGACGCCAGAATTTTCCAAAAGGACCAAGCCGTGGTGCATAAATGGATACGCTCGTGCCCTTGCCAACTTCGCTGAGCACGCTGAGCTTGGCACCCAGGTGTTCGGCCCGATGTTGCATGTTTCTCAATCCGTAGCCCCTGATCGGGTCCCGTTCCGAGGGATGGGCAAGGAAGCCGACACCGTCATCGGTTACTTCAAGGCTCAGAAAGTCGGTTGCGAACGTCAAGATGATCCGGATCTTCAGCGCTTTGCCATGCTGTATCGCGTTGGAAATCGCTTCCTGCGCAATCATCACGATGTGGTGCTTCGCCTCGGGCGGTATGGGCCAGGCCAAACCGGTCGACTCGATATCCAGTTCTTTCACTCGGCCACTGGCCAACTGCCGTGCCATGGAAGAAAGCGATTCGGAAAGAATTTTTTGATCCAGAACCGGTGGGCTGAGATTCCATACGGAATATCGCGCGTCATCCAAACTTGTTTTTGCCAGGTCACGAGCGGCAACCAGATGCGACAAGGTCATGTCCGGGGCAAGCGTTACGCTCATCAACGCCACTTCGGTCTGGAAGAGTATGCCGCTCAGACCCTGCGCCAGACTATCGTGGATTTCACGGGCGATGCGCTGGCGTTCTTCCAGGACAGCGGCACGCGCATGCAGCAAGCTGACCCGCAGCCGATAGGCGCCCCACAACACGGCGATGATCACCAGCCCGCATAGCAGCCGAAACCATACGGTCTGGTAAAACTGTGGGTTTAGAGCGAAAGCGAGTACGCCTTCCTGCGCACTCCATTGCCCGGTTGCGACTCTTGCGTTCACATGAAACATGTAGTGCCCTGGCGGCAGATTGGTGTAATGGGCAACGCGCTGGGTTCCGCCTGGAACCCATTGCTCGTCGAAGCCGTCCAGTCGATAGCGAAACTGCGTGCGCTCCGGCGATGAAAGGTTCGGGGCTGTATAGCGAATTTCCAGCCGGCGCGTTCCCGGCTGCAGCTGCACGGCAGTGGCGAGGTTAACGTGCATTTCGTCGGCGACCATCTGTTCGACGCGCGAGGGTGGTGCACGATCGTTGAGCTTCAATCGCGCTGGATCGACGACAACGACGCCACGCCCCGTAGGAAACCAGAGCCGCCCATCATGTGCACGCCAGGCATTGGGCTGTGTCCCGCCACTGGCGTCGCTGCTCTTCATGCCATCTTCCTTGCCGAACACCGTGGGCGTAATGGTTCCGCGAGAACCTGCGGCAACGGCATCCAGGTCCTGGCGGGCGATCTGGGAAATGCCGTTGTCCGATCCAATCCACAGGTTTGCGGCGGTGTCCTCCAGAATGCTGTACACGGAGTCGCTTTGCAGGCCATCGTGGGTGTTGTACTGCGTGAAGTGCCCATCCTCCAGTCGAAACAATCCTTGTCCGAAGGTGCCGATCCAGAGAATGCCTTTGCTGTCGAAATAGAGCGAGACTATCCAAATGTTGGATAGGCCATTCAACCTTGGATAACTCGTGATATGGCCATCGTTGATGCTGTTTAGTCCATTGTCGCCACCTGTCCAGACGGTGCCATCTGGACCTTGCGCGATGGCGTAAAGCGCATTGCTGAGCAGTCCGGTCGAAGTGGTATAGAGACCGGTGATCTTGCCATCAACACAGCGCACCAACCCGCCACCAAGAGTCGCCACCCACAGTTGATGTTCGCTGTCTTCGATGACGCCGCTCATCAGGTAGGCAGGAATGCCGGTGCATCCCGCAGGTGAGAATGCCAGGGAGCCATGAATTATCTGCATCAACCTTTTGGAAGTGCCTACCAGAAGATTCGATGCGTGATCTTTCCACAACGACCATGGGTAGAGCGTCTTGTCTGCAGTTTTGTAGACGCTGATTTCGCTCCCATGCAGCTGATGGAGACCATCAGGACCTGTCGTCCATATATCGTTGTTGCTGCCCTCGATCACTGCATATGTCCGATCGTCGGAAAGGCCTTCCGCTTTTGCGAACGTCGTAAAGCTTCCGTCCCGGAAACGTTGCAGGCCAGCTGAAGAGGTGCCCACCCACAAGTTGCCATTGTGATCTTCGTAAAGCTGTTCCACGACGTTGCTGACCAGCCCATCCTCCGCCGTGAATCGACTGAGTTGTGTTCCACTGACTCTCAGGAGTCCTTCCGTGCTGCTGGCCAGCCAGCAGTTTCCATCGTGGTCGAAAATCACGTCGCGAATGTTGCTGCCGGCAACGCCCGGGATGTGCCAAAGCATGAAGCGGCCATGTGCCCAACGCACGAATTCCGAGTTATGTGTCTTTACGAGCAGCGTGCCATCGGCGACGAGACGCAAACCGGTCACGTCATTGTCAGGTAACCCATCCTTGACTGAATAACTCAGCATCTTGCCGTCGATCAGGCGATTCAATCCTCCGGGGGATCCGATCCATACGGCCTGATCCCTATCGACAACAAGGCTCCGGATCGGATCGCCCGCCAACCCGTCGGCGATCGTGTAAGCCTTGATCAGTATCCCGTTCTTGAAGTGCTTCAAGCCGCCATAACCGCCAATCCATAAGCTGCCATCGGGGGCGGCGGCAAGAACGAGTCCGCCACGAGGTTCGACAGCGCTCACTGAGGAAAAGAGCCCGTCGTGAAATGTCACGACGCCGCCATTCCTGGTGGCTATCCAAAGCGTGCCTTGGCCGTCTTCAACAAGATCCGAAATAAAGTCGCGATTGAGCAGCGGGGTATTCGTGTGATCAAAGGTGGTAAAGCTGACCCCGTCAAACCGGGCGAGGCCTGCTTGCGTGCCTACCCACAGATAGCCGTCCCTGGTTTCCAGAATCTTGGTGATGCCATTCTGGGGAAGGCCGTCCTCGATCAGCCATGTCGAGTGCACGTATTGGGTGATGGCTTTTTCCGGATCGAGCGCTTTTACAGGCTGCCACGGAAGGAGCAGGTAAAACAGTCCAAGCGCCAGTGCTGCTGAACGTTTTGACAGGCAATCCATCGTTGATCCTGCACCCGTACGCACTGGCACGCCTCGCATAGCCACATTTGCACCAGAACAACATCACGCCAGATTCCGCTCACGCTGCAGGAGTGCGACCAAGCGCAGTGAAAAGTCAGGGCCAACCATACCGCGCTGACGTGGTGCGCTGTATCACAGGCTACAGCGATGCATGAATTGCCTCTACTCCCCGTTCGGGGAGGTCCTTCCCCCCCATGCGGGGGTTCCGCAATCGATGGAAGCACGAGACTATTTTGTCAGTACGCGACGGGAATCGTGTTCTGTTGCAGGTGCTATGCGCAGGGGGACGCATTGGCCGCGCGCTGGGTCGAACGATACCGACATATCGCTTCGAAACGTCGTACGGATGATGGCCTCACGCTCCCTTCATTTTGATGACCGGCTCACCGTTTGGCCCAATCCTCTTGCTATCGGACGTTACCTACAGGCATGAATAAAATGACCTCCATAACGATTTCCAAGTCTTGTCTCTCTCGTGCACTTTCTGCCGCGCTGCTTGCCTTTGCCACGAGCGCCGTATTCGCACAAGGACCAGTCATTAGTGATGGGCTCGGCGTGTCAATAGCGCACGCAACCAGTCTGAAGGCAGAAGACAATTTGATCGGTGTGTTGCCGCATACGCAGCCCATGCACATCGTGGTCGCACTCAAGTTGCAAAACAGCGATCAGCTAAAAAGTCTCATTGCCGCGCACCAGACGCTTACGTCGGCACAGTTCTCGGCACAACATGCGCCGACACAAACGCAGGCGCAGGCGGTCGCGACGTACCTGACCCGGATGGGCTACAAGAATGTGGTGATCTCGGCCAATCGCATGCTGGTGTCGGCAGATGGCACAGCAGGTACCGCCCAGGCCGCGTTTCAGACCTCGTTCGCGCGGGTGCAGACCCACGACGGCCGCGCGGCCTTCGCGAACACCAGCGATGCACACATGCCGGTGTTCTTGCAGGACAGCGTGTTATCCGTCGTCGGCCTGCAGAATGTGTATCAGGCACATACCTTCGCGCAACGTGCGCAAGCGACAACCCTCGCCGGCGGCGTAGCCTCCATTACTGGGCATAATCCGACACAGTTCTCGTCGATCTACGGCGGTACCGGCGTACCGACCGCGGCAGGTGTCACCGTCGGCATCATTGGCGTAGGCGATATGAGCCCAACTATTGCCGACTTGAATACTTTTACTTCCCACAACAACTTGCCGACAGTCACCACCCAGGTGATCTACACCGGCGCGAATAGCGGCGATACCTCCAATACCAACGAATGGAATCTCGATAGCCAGGATATCGTCGGCGCCGGCGGTGGTTCGGTCGGTCAGCTTATCTTCTATGCGACACCGACCTTTTCAGATGCTGATTTGGTCGCCGACTTCAATACTGCGGTGACAGCAAACGTCGCCAAGATCATCAACGTCTCGATCGGCGGATGTGAAACCGACTTGCAAGCAAGTGGTGCGGCCGCAGCGGCAGATCAGATCTTCCAGGTAGCGGTCGTGCAAGGTCAGACATTTGCGATCTCATCCGGCGACTCTGGTTCAAACGAATGTAAGGGCGAAGCTAAGCCCGGCGCCAGCTGGCCTTCCGACTCGCCGTACGTAGTCTCGGTCGGCGGCACCACGCTCACCGCCTCGGCAACGACTTGGGGCGGCGAGACCGTCTGGACCGGCACCGGCGGCAGCCCAAGCAACTTCGAGCCAATGCCGATCTGGCAGAAAAGCTTCCTCGTTCCGGGTACAACACGCGGTTTGCCCGACATAGCTTTCGACGCTGACCCAAACTCGGGCGCAATCATCTATGTCTACGGCGGCCTGCAACAATGGGGTGGCACCAGCCTCGCCGCGCCAATCTTCTCCGGCCTGTGGGCACGCATGATCGCGATCAAAGGGATCGCCATCGGTTTTACTGCACCGCAGTTGTATCAATTGCCGAAGACCGTTTTTCATGATGTCACCATAGGCAACAACGGTGGCGAGACAGCCAAGGTCGGCTACGACTTCGCCACCGGTCGCGGAAGCATGATCCTCAACAGCCTGGCGACCGTGGTCGGTAACCCCAACCCTCTCGTTGCGGACTTCAGTCAGACCAGCAGCGGGCTGATTGCCAAATTCACCGATCATTCCACGGACAGCGCTGGAACGATCACCGCGCGTGCATGGAACTTTGGCGACGGCGGTGGCAGCTCCGCTGCCACTAATCCGAGTCACCTTTATACCAAAGCGGGTACCTATAGCGTTTCGGAAACAGTGAGCGATAGCACGGGCTACGTCGCCTCGCAGATCACCTCAGTGATCATCAAGTAGCAACGATCGCGGTTCGGTCGCCACGATGGCGACGAACTGCGGATATGACATGCGGGATAACCGATCGCCATTTCGAACCGGCACACGCGGGATGCGTGAGCGGAGTCGGAGCTTTTGCCGAAAACATGGATTTTTATACTGAGACATCTGAATACATAACGACATCGCGAGACCGTAGCCGGGGCGCGACATCAATGGTTTCGAGACTTGGGGGTTTCATTTAATGAAGGGGTTGGCAATGCGCGCAAACACAAATGGCCGTCTGAACCAGACTTGCCTCACCCCGACCCTTCCGGTCTCGCCCGTTACCCGCGCCATCCGTGCGGCTCTGGCCATTTCGGTCACCCTGCTGGCCTTGGGCAGCAGCAGTGCCGCATTCGCGCAGAGCTGCGTGTTCACGGCACCGGAGACAGAGATATGCGAAGGTGCTTTCACCAGCACTTTGCCTGACCCGTCGCTCTTCACTCCTGTCGCGGACCTCACCCTGGTGTTCGGCGACAGCGCGCACAGCGTGCCGACCAGCGTGAACCCGGCAGTTGGCCTGATGGGCATCGACGCCAACTGGGGCGGCAACGTGGGCGTGAGCAGTTACGCCGATATCACCACGCAAGGCGCCGATGGCATCTTCGTGGACAGCACGGCCACGGCGACGGTGAACAACCAGGGCAGCATCACCACCGGCGTCACGGCAGACGGCTCCAAAGCACTGGACGTCAACGCCTTCGGCGACATCAGCATCATCAATAACGGTGCGATCGACGCTTACAGCACCGATGTCTACGACGTGACGGCGGTCAACGCCTACTCGGTCAATGGCAATGTCTCGGTGGACAACCAGGCGAGCGGCACGATCAACGCCACCGCCCAGGATGGCAATGCCATCGCGATGAATGCGTCGGCCTACGGCGCACTCATCGTCGCCAATGAAGGCGCGATTAGGGCCAGCACGGTCAACGGCATCGCCGCTGGTGTCATTGCCCAAGCCACCGACGGCAACGCCAGCATCACCAACAGCGGCAGCATCACGGCGACCTCCATCAATTACGAAGCCGTGGGCATACTTGCTGCCTCAAACAATGGTTACGCCACGGTCACCAATTCCGGAAATGTCACGGCAACCGGCGGCCAGGATCAGGCGATCGGTATCTCGGCATCGGGCTATTTTGGCGCTACTGTCCAAAACACACACAACGTCACCGCTACGTCCTCCTATGGCGAGGCCATGGGCATCCAAGCTCAGACGTATAACGGCGACGCTAGTGTCACCAATCACTCCGGCACCATCACAAGCACCAGTAGCAGCCAGTACCAAGCTGCGATCGGCGTGTTCGCTTCTTCAATCAATGGCCAAGCCACGGTTACCAATAGCGGCACGATTAAAGCGGTCAATCAACCCGGTTTGGCGGTCGGCCTTGAGGCTTACTCCGAGCACGGAAGCAGCAACATCGCTAATTCAAGTTACGTGCTCGCGGCCACCGCCGTAGGTAGTGCCACCGGCCTCTTGGCCAACAGCACCTACGGGGATGTCGATGTCAGTAATACTTCCGGCAATATTCGAGCGCTCGCCACAACGGGTGGCTCGGTTGCCTACGGCATCGGCTCCTATGGTATCGGTATTTCGGCGGAATCCACCAACGGCAATGTCAGCGTCAGCAACCATTACGGCACCATTTACGGGGCGTCCCTTCATGGTACGGGTATAGGCATTCGCGCTCATGCGGGCGGCGACGTTCACGTCAACAATGATACTTATTCTTATATCACTACTGTGGGTAAAGTTTACGGGAACGCGATTGGTATCGACGCGCATTCGACGGCCGGTACGGTGACGGTCACCAATGCTGGCCACGTGACCGGATATGCTGAGGGGCAGCTGGGCACCTATCACGACATTAACCACGTCACCGGCATCCAAGCTGTGGCAGCCAAAGGCGTTACAGTGGCGACTACGGGCTACAGTTACATCAACGCGCATGGCTCTTGGTATAGCACCGGTATCTATACGGGGGCCTATAGCGGAACATCGATAACCACTAGCGCTGGCGGCAAGTTTCAGAGCAGCAGGATTATCGTCAGCGGGCTAGTCGCCAAAGGCATCTATGCGATTGAAACCTCTCATTCGTCCGCTGGCTACGGTATCGGGGACGTCACCATCAATAATGCCAGCTCCATCTCGGTCACTCAGACAGGCGACTTTCAGAATCTGAGTTTACCGCGGCTTATCGAATACGGTACCGGTATCAGTGTCCTTTCTTCTTTCGGCGGAGCCATCTCAGTAACGAATTCGGGCAGCATCGGGGTCGATACGCAGCATGGTGGAGCGGGCATCGAGGCGTACGGGGTTTTCGGCCAAGTGTCGGAGGATAATTCCGGCAGCATTGCCGTCAGCGGTAGCGGTACTCACTTTCGACTATTTGGCGAATATGGGCATTCGGCGTACAGCATCAGCGGCGTCAACCTCGTGAACTCCGGTGACATCACGATCACTACGCCACCCGTTGTCGGGAGCTACACCGCCTATTCAGGGACCAACCTTGCCGACGGCATATATGGGCGTGCGGGACGAGCGGGAAGCCCTAATTTCTCTGGGGGCGGTGACGTCATTCTCCTGAACACGGGTCACGTGACGGTCAGCTCCGATTTCAGCTATGGCATGGTGGCGAACTCCCAGTACGGGACGGCGATGGCCACCAATGCCGGCAATATCACCTTGAATAGTGGCTTCAGTTCAGTAGGCATCTCGGTGGCTGCAGGCAATACCGTTGCACCGAATACGGGCCTCGGTGCTATCGTCGACAACAGCGGCATCGTCTCCGCCACGGGTGCCAATAACGCTATTGGACTGCGAACTTACTCCCGCGGCAATTCGGTGGGTAGCTTGCCTTTGGAGATCACCAACTCGGGTGATGTCACGGCTACCGCCCAAGTCAGGGCGCAAGGCGTGCTCGCCTTTGTGTTTAACGCTGATCCGTTGACAGTCGACAACAGCGGCTCGATCTACGCCAACGCGCCTATCAATACCCGACCATCCCAATATCTGGGTGCTCGCGGTAGCTCGGTGGGCATCCATACCACCGATTACTACGGCGGCGCCGCCGTGACCAACTCCGGCAGCATCACATCGGTGACGCAAGAGGATCACCAGAGTCCAGGCTCGGCCTCCGGCATCTTCATGGACAACGGGTATGGCAGCGGCGCTCGTGCTGGCTTTGGCAATACCGTTCTTGACAATACCGGTGTGATCAACGCCTCCCTGATATCCAGCAACGCGTCGCGCGCCTCCGGTAACCCGCAGTACACCGGTCAGACCGCATTTGGCCCCTCCAACACCGCTACGGGCATCCTTGCCGCGAGCACATACGGCGATGTGGCCATCACCAATGCTGGTGCGGTCGGCGCCGGGGCACAATCTGACCACTACACCGGTGGTGGGGCCGACAAAGGCATCACCTCTGCCAACGGCATCTCAGTTGTCAGTTTTGTCGGCAAATCCACGCCAATCTTTAGTGCCGGTGACATCGAGGTGACAAATAGTGCCACCGGTTCGATCACGGGTAATGCTGAGTCCAGTGACGCTTCCGGCGATACGGCGATGGCAAGCGGAATCTCCGGGCGGGTTTCGGTCGGCAGTTTTGGTTCCTCTCTCGTCAGCGCTGGTCACGGCGTCACAATCCACAATGCGGGTTTCGTGTCGGCGACAGCATTTATTGCAAACGATGCGATAGGTCTGGCAACGGCCACCGGTATTTCCGCCATCAACGGATCAGCCGATGGTTTCGCCACCCTGACCAACAGCGGCACGGTATATGCGACGGCCACATCACCGGGTACGGCGACGGCCACGGGCATTTCCACGACTGCCAGCGACATCACCATCGCGCTGGGCGTACGCAGCCTGGTCGTGGCCACGGCGAGCGGTGCGAGCGGGATCGCCACGGGCCTGTCGGCATCCGGCGGGAACGTGTCGGTGAGCAACGTGGGGTCGCTCAAGGGCCTCGACGACGA
>DASWOQ010000080.1:0-17085 GCA_036398675.1 Rhodanobacter sp.
GGTGATCTTCCAGAAGAAGTCATCCAGCAGACCCTTCCATTTCGGATCGGTGCCCTTCGCCAGCGCATCCATGAATTCCTGCGACGTCGTGTACGGCGGCTGCTGGAAACCCTTGTCGAGCAGGAACTGCTTCAGCACCGCGTCGAGCGTGTGCTCGCCGATGTAATCCTGCAAGGCATAGAAGATGACCGAGCCCTTGTTGTAGTGGATGTATTGCTGGTTCTCCACTTTTGCGAGCGGCTCTTCGGCAAGCTTTTCGGTGGCGCGCCCGGTCAGGTAGCTGTCCAGTTCGTACTTGAGGAACTTGCGCATCTGGGTCGCGCCGTATTTCTGTTTCATCACCATCAGCGCGGAGTATTGCGCCAGCGATTCGCTGAGCATGGTCGAGCCCTGCATGTTGGCGCCGATCACGCGATGTGCCCACCACTGATGCGCGACCTCGTGCGCGGTGACGTAGTAGACATAGTCCACCTTGGCGGGATCGCGCAGATCCGCGATGAAGCCGATCGACTCGGAGAACGGAATCGTGTTGGCGAACGACTGCGCGAAGCTGGCGTAGTTCGGAAACTCCAGGATGCGCAGTTGGCGAAACTGATATGGCGTGTAGTTGGCGTCGTAGTAGTCGAGCGCATCCTTGGCGCCCTGGATCATCCGGTCCACGTTCCATGCGTGCGCCGGGTTGTAGTACACCGAGATGTCGACGCCTTTCCAAAGCTCGTGCTTCACGGTATAGCGCGCCGAGAGATACGAGAAGAACGGCAGCATCGATTGGTCCATCCCGCCTTGAGTCATCATGTAATGGAAATAGTGCCGTCCATTGGCCGTCCATTCCTTCTGCAGGTAACCGGGTGCGATCGCGATCTGGTCGGCGGCGGTGGAGACGGTCGTGTCGAAACTGATCCAGTCCGCATCGTTGCTGATGTAGGTATTGGCACGTGCAGCTTGGTCGCCGAGCTTGGGCATGCGCAGTGCCTCGCCCTTCAGCCCGTACTTGCGGCGATCGTTGCGGTCGGTGATCTGTGCGTCGGTCTGGTAGCCGAACTGCGGCATCACCGAGTTGTTGAAGAACGTGCCGTTGCCGGCCAGGAACGTGCCCTCCGGGCTATTGTTGAAACCCTTCGGTGCATACGACAGGTCGAAATCGAAGGTCATCGACGCGCCCGGCGCCAGCGGTGTCTTCAGCCGGTAGATGGTGTAGCCGAGTGCCTTGTCGACGCTCACGGTGTCGTGCGCGGCGAAGTTCAACGATTTCACGGTGAAATCGTCGGTGAAGTTCACGTGCAGGTCGCTGATCGGTTCGGCGTGCTTGTTGGTCAACGTGTAGTGGCCGCGGATTTCCAGTGTGCGCCGGTAAGGATCGATGTCGACGTTGGCCTGCACGGCGGTGATGCGCGGCTGCGGCAGGTCCTTGTACCTCGCGTATTTCTTCTCGTAGTCGGCGCGCTTGACGGTCTTTGCCGTGCTGTTCTCGAAATGGTTGAGTACGTTGGTGTTGTAGTAGATCCACACGCCGCTGCCGACGAAGGCGATCAGTCCCAGCGCCAGGCCGATCCTGGCGGGCGCATGCAGGCGGGCCTTCGCCTCGCGTAGGCGCTCGCGCCACGATTGGCCGGTGCCGCGCACCCAGAACAACGCGGTCAGAACCAGCAGCACTACCGCGCAACTGGCCCAGTAGAAATCGAACCACAAGGTCGCCTTCAGGAAATGGCCGAAGCCATTCATGTCCGAATACGGCGCGTCCGGCGCACTGCCGTAGTTGTAGAGATTCTGTTCCCAGTGCAGCAGGCCGAAGCCGATCGTGCTCAGCACCAGCCAGACGATGGTCAGCAGGTAACCGAGGAACTTGTTGTTCGACAGCACCTGCAGGAACAGCGCGAGCACCGCAAGCAGTACGAAGGGGATCGCATTCAGCGCTAGCTTTGCCAGATACAGGCCCGGCTCCAGATGCGTATAGCCGTGGCTCAACTGCCAGCCAATGCCCACGATGGCGCCAATCAGCAGGAATGTCGCAATCACCGCCAACAGCGCGCCAAGCTTGGCAATCAAGGGCACCCAATCCGGAACCGGAAACGCGTCGCTGACTTCGGCTGAGCGTTGGCTGCGTTCACGCCACACCAGTTCGCCGGCGTAGAACGTGATGATGATGTACAGCAGCCACTGGAAACTGCCGCCCATGGCCTCCAGTACCTGATGGGTCACTGGCCAGGTAGCGGTGCCGTAGATCTGGCTGGACAACGCCAGCGTGAAGAACAAATTGAGCAGGCCCAGCGCCAGAATAATCAGGAACGGCACACCGCGAAGCACGCCGAGCGTGTCGAACAAGAATTGCGTACGCAGTTGCAACAAATGTGCCCGCAAATTGGCGGCCAAGTGCACCTTGGGCAAGGTCAGCGCGGCAGCACTGGCTTGCGGACGAAGCATCGGCGGCTCTGCTCGCTTCTTTCGCTTCGGTAGTTGCAGTCCTTCGCGATTTGGCCGGAACAGTGCCAGGGTAGCCCCCAGCATGGCCACGCTGACGGCGCCCCATAGCAACCGGTTGAACAGCAATGCGCCGGACAGCGTAGGCAGCTCGTTATTGGATTGATTCGCCGACCAGTAACGCGTGATCAAGGACAGAGTGCGGCCACCGGACGGATCGAGCATGGCGGCGATGAAATGATTGTTGACGTCCCGTGCCAATAGCCCGGCGATGAAATTGAGCACGATGTAGACAATCAAGCCTATGTATGTGGCCAGCAGCGAACGTGTGGTGGATGCGATCAGGAACAACAGTGCAGCCATGAAAAGCAGGTTCGGTATCACCATGACACCGAACGCCCACGCGTAGCCGTGCCAGTCAGCCGGCCCGATCCGAGCTGCGTCGATCCACGGCATCGAACCGCCAATTGCAACGCCCAGTGCACAGACCAGCATGATCGCAAGCGTGCTCACATACCCAGCAGCGAAGCGGCCGCCGAGATAGACGCTGCGCGACATCGGCGTGGTGAAAAAAAGCTCCGAGGTACGCTGATCGAAGTCGCGTAGTGCCGCGCCGGCGACGAAGATTGTCGAAAGCAAGATGCTCAGTACGGTAAGTAAGCTGAGCAGCCGCGCTATCACCATCGGTGCGTTGCGCAATATGTTGCCGCTCGCGCCGCCGGCGATTACCAGATCTGTGCTGCTCAGCCCAAACGCGATCGCGCCGAACACCATAGCCACGATCCAGAACAGCGGTGCTTTCCACTGCTGGTGCAACTCGAATCGGAATATTTCAAAGAACATCGTGTCCACCCTGTTGAAGACGGCCTGTCGAAGGCGCTCGGCGAAATGCCTGTTTGATCAGGCGGCCTTGGCGGTGGCCTGCATGCGCAGGCGGCCGAAGTAGACGTCTTCCAGGTCGGGTGCGACGGATTCGAAGCCTTCCTCCGGCTTCGTGTCGGACAGCACGTGCAGCAGCGTGCGGCCGCCGGCGAGGCGGGTGGACAGGATGTTCATGCGGGCGCGGTAGCCGTCCAGTTCGTTCTTGTCGATCGTGCGCCGCCACACGCGGCCGTCGAGGCTGCGGATCGCCTCCAGCGGTTCGCCGCTCAGCAGCACTTGGCCCTGGCCGATGATTGCCATGCGCGGGCACAGATCGGTAACGTCCTCGACGATGTGCGTGGACAGGATCACCACCACCCGTTCGCCGATCTCGGCCAACAGGTTGAGGAAGCGATTGCGCTCCTCCGGGTCGAGGCCGGCAGTCGGTTCGTCGACGATCACCAGCCGCGGATCGCCGATCAGCGCCTGTGCAATGCCGAAGCGCTGGCGCATGCCGCCGGAGAAGGTGCCGAGCTTGCGCTTGCGCACGTCCCACAGGTTCACCTGGCGCAGCAGCGCCTCGACCAGTTCGCGTCGCTCGCCTGTCACCGTGACGCCCTTGAGCACGGCGAAGTGGTTGAGCATCGCCTCGGCCGATACCTTCGGATACACGCCGAACTCCTGCGGCAGGTAGCCGAGCAGTCGCCGGGTGGCCTGCTTGTCGGCGAGCAGGTCCATCTCGCCCAGCCTGATGCTGCCTTCGTCCGGATCCTGCAGCGTCGCGATCGTGCGCATCAGCGAGGATTTGCCCGCGCCGTTGGGTCCGAGCAGCCCGAACATGCCGTTGGGAATGTCCAGCGACACGCTGCGCAGCGCCTTCACGCCGTTGGCATAGGTTTTCGACAGCTCGCGGATCGTCAGCATGGTGCGTCCTTGGTGCCGCGCTCGCGGCGTTCGTTGATGGCGCCAGATTAGGCTACGGGCGGGACATGCGCGTGCGCTCAAGGTCATGCATACGCATGCGCATGGTAAGCGGCCCGGCGCTGTTTGCGCGCACATAAGTGCCCCGGATCGGGCGGCCGTTCGCTATGATGAGAGCCTTGTCCGCGGCCGCCATCCCCGAGCGGTACGCCATCGCCATCTGCAGGAGCCAACATGGCTGATCTGAAAGAAGCCCGCGTCCCCGACATCGGCCACGAAGACGTGCCCGTCATTGAAGTGCTGGTCAAGGTCGGAGACCGGATCGAGAAAGAACAAAGCCTGATCACCCTGGAATCGGACAAGGCCACCATGGAAGTGCCCGCGCCGTTCGCTGGCACGGTGAAGGAACTGAAACTCAAGGTGGGCGACGCGGTGTCCGAAGGCGCGATCATCGCGCTGATCGAAGCCGATGGCGCCGCCGCTGCACCTGCACCTGCACCTGCGGTCGACAAAGCGGTGTCGGCGCCGGCACCTGTCGCGGCCAAGGCCAGCGAGCCGGCGAAGTCCGCGTCCGCCGCCAGCGCTGGCGTCGTCATCAAGGAAGCGCGCGTGCCGGACATCGGCAGCAGCGACGTGCCGGTGATCGAGATCCTGGTCAAGGTCGGCGACACCGTGGCGAAGGACCAGGGCCTGATCACCCTGGAATCGGACAAGGCGACGATGGAAGTGCCCGCGCCGTTCGGCGGCGTAGTCAAGGAAATCAAGGTGAAGATCGGCGACGAACTCTCCGAGGGCGCGGTGATCGCGCTGATCGAGAGCAGTGATGGCGCCGCGGCCGCTCCAGCGGCGACGCCTGCCGCCGCAGCGCCAAGCGCGCCCCCGTCGGTGCAGGAAAAGCCTGCGCCGATCGGAGGCCGCGCCGTGCTGCCCGGCAACGCGCCGGAGGGCGATGCGCCGCCGCAGGCGCGTCCGCCGGTCGACGCGCGCCTGGTGATGCCGGGCGATGCGCCCTATGCGAGTCCGGCGATCCGCGCGTTCGCGCGCGAGCTCGGCGTGGATGTGGCACAGGTGAAGGGTAGTGGCCGCGGTGGCCGCATCCAGCGCGAGGACGTGAGTGCCTACGTCAAGCACGCGCTGGCCTCGGGTGCGCGTCCGGTGACTGGCGGCGGTGCATCCGCCTCGCTCGGCGGTGGACTCAGCCTATTGCCGTGGCCGAAGATCGATTTCGCCAAGTTCGGCGAGATCGAGGAGAAGCCGCTCTCGCGCATCCAGAAGATTTCCGGCGCCAACCTCGCGCGCAACTGGGCGATGATTCCGCACGTCACCCAGCACGACGATGCCGACATCACCGAACTCGAAGCCTTCCGCAAGAAGCTCGGCGAAGAGAACAAGGATCTGAAGGTCACGCCGCTGGTGTTCCAGATCAAGGCGGTGGTCGCGGCGCTGAAGGCGTTTCCGCAGTTCAACGCCTCGCTCGACGAGTCCGGCGAAAAGCTCGTCCTCAAGAAATATTTCCACATCGGCATCGCGGTCGACACGCCCGACGGCCTGGTGGTGCCGGTGCTGCGCGACTGCGACAAGAAAGGCCTGCTCGACCTTGCGCGGGAACTCGGCGAGATCTCGAAGAAGGCGCGCGACAAGAAGCTCGGTCCGGCCGAGATGTCCGGCGGCTGCTTCTCGATCAGCTCGCTCGGCGGCATCGGCGGCACCGGCTTCACGCCGATCGTCAATGCGCCGGAAGTGGCGATCCTCGGCGTGTCCAAGGCGGCGATGAAGCCGGTGTGGAACGGCAAGGAATTCGCGCCGCGGCTAATCCTGCCGCTGTCGCTGTCGTACGACCATCGGGTGATCGACGGCGCACTGGCCGCGCGCTTCGCCGCGTTCCTCGCCACGCAGCTGGGCGACATCCGCCGGCTGCTGCTCTGACGTTTCACTCCTCTCCCTGCGGGGAGAGGGCTGCGGCGAGGCCACGGTCCCCACCCGATTCTCGCCACTGAACCCCAGGCGCCGCGTATGCCGCGAGCCGACCCATCAAAGGACTCCCCATGGCCAGCAGCATCGAAATCAAGGTTCCCGACATCGGCGGCCACGACAGCGTGCCCGTGATCGAAGTGCTGGTGAAAGCCGGCGACACCGTCGCGAAAGAGCAGAGCCTGATCACGCTCGAATCGGACAAGGCGACGATGGAGATTCCCTCCAGCGCCGCCGGCGTGATCAAGGAGCTGAAGCTCAAGGTGGGCGACGAGGTTTCGGAAGGCACGCTGATTGCCATACTAGAAACCGTCGGCGCAGCCGACTCTGCGTCCCCCTCTCCGCTCCGGGGAGAGGGCAGGGGTGAGGAGGTGGGTTCGCCGGTTAAGTCAGGCGAAGCGAACAGCTCAAGCAAGGCTCCCGCGAGCAGCACCCCTTCATCGGCCTCCTCGCCTCCGAAAGTAGAGGAGGCAAATGCGGCCGCGCCGGCACCGAAAGCGGCGGGCGCGTCCGGTCGCCAGGTGGATATCGAATGCAAGCTGGTCGTGCTCGGCTCCGGCCCCGGCGGCTACACGGCGGCATTCCGTGCCGCCGATCTCGGCGTCGACACCGTGCTGGTGGAGCGTTATGCCAGCCTCGGCGGCGTCTGCCTCAACGTGGGCTGCATCCCGTCGAAGGCGCTGCTGCATGCTGCCGCAGTGATCGACGAGGCCGCGTCGATGGCGGCGCACGGTGTGACCTTCGGCGCGCCGAAGATCGACATCGACAAGCTGCGCGATTTCAAGAACAAGGTGGTCGGCAAGCTCACCGGCGGACTCGTCTCGATGGCGAAGCAGCGCAAGGTGCGCACGATCGAAGGCGTGGGCGCGTTCGTTTCGCCGAACGAAATGGAAGTCCAGACGAAAGACGGCGTCAAGCTGATCCGTTTCGAAAACGCAATCATCGCCACCGGCTCGCAGTCGGTGAAGCTGCCGTCGTTTCCGTGGGACGACGAGCGCATCGTCGATTCCACCGGCGCGCTCGAGCTGAAGGACGTGCCGAAGAAACTGCTGGTCGTCGGCGGCGGCATCATCGGGCTGGAGATGGCCACGGTGTATGCCGCGCTCGGCAGCGAGGTGACCGTGGTCGAATTCATGGACCAGCTGATCCCCGGCGCCGATGCCGACCTGATCAAGCCGTTGTCGCAGCGCCTCGGCAAGCGGCTCAAGGGCATCCACCTGAAGACCAAGGTGGTCGAGGCCAAGGCCACCAAGAAAGGCATCGAGGTGCGTTACGAAGGTGACAGTATCCCGGAGACCACACTGTTCGATCGCGTGCTGGTCTCCGTCGGCCGTTCGCCCAACGGCGGCAAGATCGGCGCCGACAAGGCTGGTGTTGCGGTGACCGATCGAGGCTTCATCAACGTCGACACGCAGATGCGCACCAACGTGTCGCACATTTTCGCCATCGGCGACCTGGTCGGCCAGCCAATGCTGGCGCACAAGGCCACGCACGAGGCCAAGGTCGCCGCCGAGGTCGTCGCCGGCCACAAGAGCCACTTCGATGCGCGGGTGATTCCGTCGGTGGCGTACACCGATCCGGAAATCGCCTGGGTCGGCGTGACCGAGCGCGAAGCGAAGGAAAAGGGCCTCAAGGTCGGCGTGGGCAAGTTCCCCTGGGCAGCCAGCGGCCGCGCCATCGGCATCGACCGTACGGAAGGTTTCACCAAGCTGATCTTCGACGAGGAAACCCATCGCATCGTCGGCGGCGGCATCGTCGGCGTGCACGCGGGCGACCTGATCTCCGAACTCGCGCTGGCGATCGAAATGGGCAGCGAGGCGGCCGACATCGGCCTCACCATCCACCCGCATCCCACGCTCAGCGAATCGATCGGCATGGCGGCGGAAGTGTACGAAGGCACCATCACCGACCTGTATCTGCC
Organism: Rhodanobacter sp.; assembly: GCA_036398675.1. Classification (GTDB taxonomy): domain Bacteria; phylum Pseudomonadota; class Gammaproteobacteria; order Xanthomonadales; family Rhodanobacteraceae; genus Rhodanobacter. The sequence continues at coordinate 8,093 of DASWOQ010000080.1, forward strand.
GAAGAAGAAGTAGGAGAGTCATGCGGGCAACGATACGGATCTTCAGCTCGTTGCTTCTGCTCGCATGGATCGCCGTGCCTGCACATGCGGACGATCGTGAGGATGCGCAGTATGCGCAGCAGTGTCCTGGCTTCGCGGCATGGAAGAAGGCGCACCCCGAACTCTCGAAAAAGAATCAGGCGAAGCGTATCGCTGCAGGCAAACCGAGCGAGCCGAAGTTGCGCCAACAGTTGCTGAGGATGGTCAAGGTCGATCAGGCAGCGCGTGACGCATGGATTAAAGTCGGCATGAAGACGGGTCAGGGCGGTGAGGCTGCGGTCAAGCACTTGCTCGCGGTAGATGCAGCCAATCAAGTGAAGCTGAAACCGATCATCAAGCACCAAGGTTTTCCGACGCCAAGCCAGGTGGGAATGGACGGAGTCGAGGCGGCATTTCTGCTGGTCCAGCACGCAGACCGGGACCCGGCATTTCAGCTGAGCGTGCTGCCGCAACTTGTCACGCTGCACCAGCAAGGTCTGATCAGCGGACAGGACCTCGCCATGTTGATTGATCGCACCTTGCGTGGCCAAGGCAAGCCACAACGTTATGGCACGCAGTTCATATCGAACGACAGCCATCCCGAAATGAAACTGCAACCCGTCGAGGATATTTCGGCGCTGGACGCGCGGCGTGCCGGCATGGGGATGCCGCCGCTGGCGGACTATGCATGCATTTTATCGATGGCTTACCACAAGCCGGTCAGGCTCGAGCCCTGAAGAATCCGGACGCGACCGGACGTGCGAGGAGGATGGGCGTCGTTGGCGATGAAGACATGACTGTCCGCAAGCATGCAGCGATGCGCCGTTGCTCATGCGCGTTCAGCCGTGCGGGTGCACCGTCGCCGCGACCTGGTTTCCAGCGGGTAACGCGGCGTCGATTTCTCCGGCAAGGCCTTCGAGGTTGTGAGTCACTTCGTTGGTCAGCCATGCCATCTGGTTGACCACATGCAGCAATTCGTCGGGCCGCACGTTGTCGGCTTGCAGGTTGATTGTGGCATCGACCATGCGCGGACCATCCAGCAGCACCGGTACATCTCCGACCATCATGGCATCGTGTCGCGTCTGTGCTGCATAGATGTCCGAGTAGCGATGTAGCTGCTTGTTGTCGATCCAGCTTGCCGATTGGTCCGCCACGGCAACATCCCAGGCTTCGCGACGAAGGGCAGGCCAGCGCCAGTCCAGATAGAGCCCGCCTGGCGTCTGCTCGTGCACGTGCTGGAGGATGGTGGCGTCCGGCACATGCGTCTGGATGTCGTGCAGCAGCGTGTCGCGCAGTTTCTCCAGCGCATGCATGCGCTCGACGTCATGCGCATGGATGCGTTCGATCGCCGCGCGGTTGGCGTGGATCTCCGCCTCGATCTGCGCGCTGGCGGTTTCCGCGGCGTGGCGCTGGTGGGTGTGCTCGATCCACGCCTTCAGCCCCAGCGTGTGAGGATGCTGAGCACGATCAACAGGTAGTGCTTGGAAAAATCCTTGAAGCCGTGCAGAGCAGCCTCGGTATCCAGAAATGCATGAGTCGCTCCGTGTCGTGGCGCCACGAGCGCCGAGGTTATCGATTCGGGCCGGTCATGGCGAAGGCTTGCGGCATCAGTAGGGTGTGCCATCCGCGCGTTCCCGCCTCAGCGCACGCGCATGCCAGAAGAATTCGTCGAGGAAGCGGTCGAGCACGCGTGTGACGTGTTCGTCCAGCGCCACGCCTTCCTCGCTGAGTGCCTTGCCGATGTGCGGTATCGCGCATTCACTGGGGATGCTGGCCATGCCGAGTTCCGCCAGCGTCGCGCGCAAGGCCATCGCGGCACGCACGCCGCCGTACTGGCCGGCGGAATAGCAGACGATGCCGGACGGGCGCCAGAAATACTCCTCGAGGAAATGATCCAGCAGGTTTTTCATCGCCGGCGGAATGCCGTGGTTGTACTCGCCGCTGACGATGAGGAAGCCGTCCACGCGGCGGTACAGCGTGGCCAGGGTTTCCAGCACTTCCGGCGCGGTGCCCGCCGCGTACTCCTTGTACATGCGGTCGAGCAGCGGCAACTGCACTTCCATCGGATCGACCAGCACGGCTTCATGCCCGCGCGCTTCCAGCACCCGCATTACCATGCGTGCGGCGCGGATGCCGAGACGGTCGTGGCGCACCGAGCCGAGCAGCACGGCGATCGACATCGGTTGGCTCTGGCTGGTCATGCTCAACTCCGTGGGTGCGGTCCGCGACATGTCGCCGGGTCGAGATTACTCTGCATCATCCACAGCGGAATACGGAGTCTGTATGTCACTCAAGGTATGCGTCGCCGGTGCCACCGGCTGGGCCGGGTCCGAACTCGCACGCGGCATCGCCGCGACCGGCGATCTTTCCCTCGTTGCCGCGATCGCGCGCAAACACGCCGGGCGGAATCTCGGTGACGTGCTCGGCGAGTCACGTCTGCATGCGCCGATCTTCGCCAGCGCCACCGAAGCGCTGGCGAATCCGTGCGATGTATTCGTCGAATACACCCGGCCGGACAGCGCCAAGGCGAACATCCTCGCGGCGCTGGAACACGGCGCGCACGTGGTGGTGGGCACCTCGGGGCTCGGCGAGGACGACTATGCGCAGATCGATGCCGTTGCGCGTGCGCGCCAGCGCGGCGTACTGGCATGCGGCAACTTTGCGCTGACGATGGTGCTGCTGCAGAAATTCGCCGAGATGGCGGCGAAGTACATTCCGCACTGGGAGATCATCGACTATGCCTACGAAGGCAAGCCCGATGCGCCCAGCGGCACGGTCAACGAGCTGGCCGGACGGCTCGGCAAGGTGCGCCAGCCGCAGCTCGATGTCGCGCTGGACCAGACCATCGGCGTGCGCGAAACCCGTGGCGGCACGCTGGCCGGTACGCAGGTGCACGCGGTGCGGCTGCCCGGTTTCGTGCTCGGTGCCGAGGTGATCTTCGGCATGCCGGACCAGACTCTCACCCTGCGCCATAACGCCGGCAGCAGCGCCAGGCCGTATGTGGACGGCGCGCTGCTGGCGATCCGCAAGGTGTCCTGCCTGGTCGGCGTGCATCGCGGTCTGGATGCGGTACTCGAAATCTAGGGCGCGGAGGCGGCGTTGCCTGCATTGCCTGGCAATGCGTTGAGCAATGATGTCTGCGTCTGCGCCAGGTGTGCCTGGGTTTCGTTCATGGTGTTGACCATCTCGCGCAGCACGGAAACGAATTCCACCGGATCGACGGCGACTCCCAGATCCAGCTCCGTCCGCAATGCCGCCATGCGCGGTGTATTGAGTGCGACGGTTGAATCGTGGGTCATCCATTCGCCGGCCGAGCGTTGCGCGGCATAGGCCATCGAGTAGCGGCGGAGATTCGCCGGATTGATCCACGTGGCCGACTGGTTGGCGACGGCCACGTCCCAGGCCTGCGTGTTGAAGGCCGGCCAGTTGAGGCTGAGCATGAATTGCTTCTTCATCGCCTGGATGTGTTCGTTGATGGCGGCGCGCGGCAATCCTTTCCGGATGTCTCCGGTGATCGCGGCGTCGAGTTGCCTGAGCGGCGCGAGACGGGACTGGTTGATCCTGGTGGCTTCGTGGAGGTCGTCGAGGTTCGCGCGCAGTTCCGTCTCGATCTGCTGGCTGGCCGATGCGGCGGCATGCGCGTGATGCGCATGCTCGATCCACGCCTCCAGCCCCAGCGCGGTGAGGATGCTGAGCACGATCATCAGGTAGTGCTTGGCGAAATCCTTGAAATTCGCCATCGGCAATTTCGGAAGTTCGAGATGCATGGATGCTCCGGATCGAGGGCCGCGAACGCGGAGCGTACTCGATCCGGAAGAGTGCGGCGGGGTGCCTTCAGCGTCTTCCTGCGGCCTGTTGCCAGCGGCCCAGCAGCCACGTGAATCCGACGCATCCGGCCAGCGCCAGCAGCAGATGCAGGGACGGTGTCGCCGAGAGGGACGGCGCGATCATCGGACGTAGCCAGCCGCTGCCGTACTGCACGCTCACCACCACCGAGCCGATCAGCAGGGCCAGGCTCAGCACGATGATCAGGCCGAACTCGAAACGGGTGCCGTACGAAGTTCGGGGAACCGATCCGGCCCGTGCCGCGACTTGTCGCGCGAAGTCCGGTGGCAGGCCTTCCTCCGGTGGCTGGCGCAGCGCGCGCGCGAGCATGCGGTAACGTTGCGCGCGCGCATCGTCACTGTGCGGATCCAAGTGCAGGCGTTCCCGTCGCATCGCGTTTTCCTGCGCCAGCCATTCGCGCTCGCGGGCAGGATCGTCGAAGGATGGGATGTCGTCGTTCATGTTGCGAATCATGCTGCAACTCCCGTCCGCGTTTCGAGTGCGCCGCGCAGGCGCAACCGTGTGCGGAACAAATGGCTCTTGATGGTACCGCCGGCCAACCCGGTGATGCGGGCGATCTCGGGGATCGGCATTTCCTCGAGGTAGTACAGGGTCAGCAAGGTGCGCTGCAGCGGCGGCAGCCTTTCGATCGCGGCGTGCAGGTGCCGCACGGTTTCCTCGTCGGCGCAGGCGGTTTCCAGGTCGAAGCCGTCGCCGATGGTTTCCACCAGGGATTCGTCGAAGTCGTCGCCGGTCGATTCCAGCAGCGGAATGCGCTTGTGCTGCAGGTGACGCAGCGCGATGGTGTAGGCCACGCGGCCGATCCAGGATTTCAGCGCACTCTCGTAGCGGTACTGGTGCAGGCACTGGTGCACGCGCAGGAAGGTTTCCTGGCACAGGTCGCGCGCGTCCTCGGGATGACGCACCATGCGCTGGATGATGTGCCAGCACAGGCCCTGGTACTCGCGTACAAGCCGTTCGAACGCGCCCGGCCGGTCGGCCAGCACGGCGTCGACCAGTTCGCGGTCGGGGCTGCTGTGGGGATCATCCATGGCACATGGGATACGCGCAGGCGGGCAACGGTTGCAAATCCGGCCGCGATCGATGGCTGCAACCATTTCGTCGCCGTCCGTATCTATGGCTTCGAAGTCATCATCATCCAAGAGGGTATCCCATGGACCAGAACGTCATCATCCCCGTCACTATGTTTGTCTGCATCGTCTATGCCATCAAGGTCGTGGTGGATGCGCTGGCACGCCGGCAGCTGATCAACAGCGGTACCTCGCAGGAGCTGGTGGCCTCGCTGCTGCGCAGCGAGGAGCAGCGGCAGCGGCACTCCTCGCTGCGCTGGGGCATCGTGCTGGTCGCGCTGGCGGTTGGCTTCGGCATCATCCAGTGGGCCGGCTGGCACGATCTCACGGCCGGCATGATCGCCGTGCTGGCCGGCGTCACCGGCCTGGGCAATTTGGCGTTCTACGCGGTCGTGCGCCGCCTGGGTTGAGTCGGCTGATCCAGCGGCATGGCGGCGATAGACTTGCCGGACCCCTTTCACACGGTCAGAGTCGACGCCATGCATGCCAGCGGCAGCTTTGAAGTGAAGATGAGTCCGCAACCTGCGGAAGAAAGCGTGGGTGACGCCAGCATCGGCCGCATGGCGCTGGATAAGCGCTATCACGGCGAACTCGACGCCACCGGCCTGGGCCAGATGCTCGCCACGCGAACGCCGGTCGACGGCTCGGTCGGCTACATCGCGATGGAGCGGGTGAGTGGCGCGCTCGGCGGTCGTCGCGGTGCGTTCAATCTTCAGCACAACGGCAGCATGACGCGCGGCGCGCCGCAGTTGAGCATCACGGTGGTACCCGACTCCGGCACCGACGAGCTGGCCGGGCTGGCCGGCACGCTCAGCATCACCATCGCCGACGGCAAGCACTCGTACGATTTCGAATACAGCTTGCCCGACGCAGGTTGATCGACCGCGTTCGGGCGATCGGAGAACACATCCGATGGATCGTCAGGTCCGCGGCGTTCCGGTGCGATCGGCCTCGAACATGTCGCTCTGCGCGCGGTAGCTGTCCTGGTCGACGAATCCCGCGAGCCCGACGCCGACGAGCCGATAGCGGCTGTCGGCCGGTCGTTCGACGCGTTCGCGCAAGGCACATGCGATCTCGGCCAGTTCGTTCGCCGACGATGGGCGCTGCGTTGGCGTGTAGCTGCGCGTGAGCGTGTGGAAGTCGGAGGTCTTCAGCTTCAGCACCACAGTGCGCGCGATCCTTCCGGTTTCGCGCAGATGTCCGGCCCAAGCCTTTTCGGCGAGCCGGCGAATGTGCGGTTCGAGTTCCTCCAGCAGCAGGTCGCTTTCGAACGTGTCCTCGGCCGATACCTGCAGCGTGGGTCGTTCCGGTTGCACCGCGTGGTCGTCGATGCCGTGCGAAAGTTCGTGCAGACGTCGGCCCCAGCGACCGAAGCGCTGCTCCAGCTCGGTCAGCGGCAATCCGCGCAGGTCGCCCACCGTGACGATGCCGAGCACGGCGAGCTTGGCTTCCATCACCTTGCCGACGCCCGGCAGCCGGCCCACCGGCAGCGGCGTGAGAAACGCTTCAACCTGATGCGGACGAACTACGTACAAGCCGTCGGGTTTGTTGAAGTCCGAGGCGATCTTGGCCAGGAACTTGTTCGGCGCGACGCCGGCCGACGCGGTGAGTCGGGTTTCCTCGCGGATCGCCGTGCGGATCGCCTCGGCGGTGGCGGTGGCCGAGGGCAGGCCAGTTTTCGTTTCGGTGACGTCGAGGTAGGCCTCGTCCAGCGACAGCGGTTCGATCAGCTCGGTATGCCGTGAAAAAATCTCGCGCACCTGCCGCGACACCGCCTTGTAGCGCACGAAATCCGGCGGCACGAAAATCAGTTGCGGGCACAGCCGCTCGGCGCGTATCGCCGGCATCGCCGAGCGCACGCCGAACACGCGCGCCTCGTAGCTCGCCGCGCAAACCACCGACCGCGCCCCCCGCCACGCCACCGCTACCGGCTTGCCGCGCAGCGACGGATCGTCGCGCTGCTCCACTGACGCGTAGAACGCATCCATGTCGATGTGGAGAATCTTGCGCGGAGTCGACGTCACGAAGGGCAGGCTGCGATGTTGTGGAACCAATTCTAGTGCGTCCAGTCACAACACGAGGTGTGCTGGTGGCAGCGCCCGAGGAGAGAAGCGAAGTGTGGAAGGTTCTCTGCGGTGCCGTGGTGCTTTCGATGATCGTCAATGGCGTCGCGCGTGCGGAGGATCCATTCGACGTGCAACTGGCCAGGCAATGTCCCGGCATGTCGGCATGGGTGAAGGTGCAGGAAGCCAAAGCCGCGGCCAACAAGAAAGTCGCAAACCAGGCGAAACCCAGCCAGCCGGCCCTGCGGGACGAATTGCTGAAGATGAGCAACGCGGACCAGCAGGCGCGCAATGCGGCGATTGCCGACAATGGCAAGCATCCGACGATTTCGGCGGCGGTCTATGCCGTCGATGGCCGCAATCTGCCACGCCTCAAGCAGATCGATGCGACACAAGGATTTCCCACCACGGCGCAGGTGGGGAAAGACGGGGTGGACGCAGCATGGTTGCTGGTACAGCATGCGGATCGTGACCCGACGTTCCAGGCCCATGTACTGGACGAGTTGCGTCCTCGCTTCAGCACGGGCGACATCAGCGTGCAGGATTTCTCCATGCTCACGGATCGCGTGCTCACCGCGCAAAAGAAGCCGCAACGCTACGGCAGCCAGTTCGAAACGGTCAACGGCCGGATGCAGCCCAAACCCATGGAAATGCCCGCAGAAGTGGACCAGCGCCGCGCGGCCATCGGCCTGCCGCCGATGGCCGACTACGCGTGCATGTTGGGCATGATGTACCACACGCCGGTCAAATCCTGACGCTACAGACGCTCAGCGCTGCCGTTCTGTCCCGATGGAACGGCGGCATTCGACTGCACCAGATACAGCCGCACATTCGCCTGGCCGCTGGGCAGTTCGAGCGCCGCACCGTCGACGACCTCGATGCCGTTGGCCGGCGGCGCCACCGCGGCGTGCATCGCCGATACCAGTTTCGCCGTCTGGCGATGTCGCATCACGATGCCCGGCACCAGCGATGCCAGCAACAGGAAGGCCACGGCAAACGCGCTGGCGACAAGCAGTCGGCCCGTTCGGTGCGCACGGCCTTTCGGATGGTGGATCGTTCGATGCAGGCGCTGCAATCCGCCGGCAGGCGGTCGAAGGTCGGTGAAAAACTGGCTGGATTCATTCATTGCCGGACACTCCCATCAATGCTTTCAAGCGCACCATTGCCAGATGCTTGCGCGATGCGACCGTGCCGGCGGGAATGCCGAGCACGCCCGCGATCTCGTTGCCGCGCATGCCGCTGAACTCTGACAGCAGCAGCACCTGTCGCCATGCGTGCGGCAATTGCCGCAACGCTTCATGCAATCGCCGTGTGGCGAGAAAATCCATCGGCTGCGCGTCACCCATCAACTGCGGTAAATTCTCGTCGACGACATCGTGACGCCGCAGAACGCGCCAGCGCAGCCGGTTCTTCGCCAGGTTGAGCGCCGTCGTCCACACCAGCGCATCCAGCGTGGCTTCGTCCACTTTGCCGCGCCGTTCCCACACGCGCACATAGGCGTCGTGGATCACGTCCTGGCAATCCTCCACGTGCCATAGCTGCCGATAGAGCACGTTGAACAGCGGCTTTTCCAGGCGGCGATAGCTGGCGTAGAGCGCGTCCTCGCGCAAGGCCATGGCTTGCCGCTCAGGTTGTCGGGTTCATGCGGTCGACGCGCACGATCAGCAGACGCAATCCCGGCTTGGCATCGCACTTGAGTACTTCGGTAAAGACCTTGGGGTTGTGATCGGGGCAGGTTGCCGGGGCTTGCGCAAGAATCGTGTACTGCCCTGGTTGCATCGAGACTGTGGTGCTCAGGTGACCGATGCCCTGCTCGGTCCCGTCGTAGTACTGAAGACGCAGCTCGATGCTCTCTCCGCTGGCTGGACGAGCCATGAAGTTGAACTGTCGAGCGTGACCTGTCTTCAACTCGGCATCGATGTTTTCGTCGACGACCGATGCAGACTGCTCTTCCAGACTAAAGTGGGCAACTCCGAGCGATTGACGAAGCACTGCC
>DASWOQ010000081.1:0-40925 GCA_036398675.1 Rhodanobacter sp.
ATCGCGCTGGTCGCGCTGCCGATCGTCGGCGTGCTGCAGGGCTGGTTCGCCGCCAACCGCTGGCCGGTCACGCAGTTGACGGTGCAGGCACAGTTCAAGCACGTGACGCCGGCGGATATCCGTGCCGCAGTGCTGCCGCGCCTCGGCAAGGGTTTCTTCGCGCTCAACCTCGATGCCGTCCAGAAAGCGGTGGCGGCGTTGCCGTGGGTCGAGTCGGCGGAAGCGCGCAAGCGCTGGCCGGACACGTTGATCCTTCGTGTCTACGAGCGCGTGCCGTTCGCCCGCTGGAACGAGAAGCGGCTGATCAGTCGCCAGGGCCTGGTATTCGACGCGCCTGGAGCCAGCGACACCGATGCGTTGCCTGACTTGCGCGGTCCGGACGACCGGCTGGCCGAGGTGGTGAGTTTCTACGCCGAAACCGGCAAGGCGTTCGCCGGCACGCACCTGCAGATCACCGGCGTCGCATTGACCGAGCGCGGCAGCTGGAGTGTGACCACGGCGACCGGCGCGCAGATCGTGATCGGTGATCGCGACCAGGCCGGCCGCCGGCTGCGCCGCTTCCTCGACGTGTACCCGCAATTGATGGCCGGGCATGCCGACGGCTTTGCCTACGCCGATCTTCGCTACACCAATGGATTCGCCGTGCGCTGGCCGCAGTCGCCGGTCGGCACCCACGCTGGAGGCTCGCCCCGCACATGAAGACGATCAGCCTATGGAAGGCCGCCCTATGAAATCGCGCAACGACAAGCAACTGGTGGTCGGGCTCGATATCGGCACCTCGAAAGTGGTGGCGATCGTCGGCGAGTATGAGCCTGGCGAGCCGATCACCGTGATCGGCATCGGCACTCACGTGTCGCGCGGCATGAAGCGCGGCTCGGTGGTAGACATCGAATCGACCGTGCACTCGATCCAGCGCGCGGTGGAGGAAGCCGAGCTGATGGCCGGCTGCGACATCCGCTCGGTCTACGCCTCGATCTCTGGCAGCCATCTGGAAACGCGCAACTCGCACGGCAACGCGGCGATCCGCGACCGCGAAGTGACCGCCGGCGACCTGGAGCAGGTGCTGGAGGCCGCCAGCGCGGTGGCGATCCCGGCCGACCGCAAGGTTCTTTATAAGGAGTCGCAGGAATACCGCATCGACGGCCAGGACGGCATTCGCTCGCCGGTCGGCATGAGCGGCGTGCGGCTCGAAGCCAACGTGCACCTTGTCACCGGTGCGGCCGCGGCGGTGCAGAACATCACCAAGTGCATCCAGCGTTGCGGTCTGTCGGTGGACGAACTGGTGCCGTCGGCGCTGGCCAGCGCCAAGGCCGTGCTGACCGACGACGAACGCGAGCTGGGCGTGTGCCTGGTTGACATCGGAGCCGGCACCACCGACATCGCAATCTATACCCAGGGTTCGATCCGCTATACCGCCTCACTGCCGATCGGCGGCGACCAGGTTACCAGCGACATTGCCTATGGCGTGCACACGCCGACCGCGCATGCGGAGGAAATCAAGATCAAGTACGCCTGTGCGCAGACCGGTCTGGCGCATGCGGAAGAAACCATCCAGGTGCCCAGCGTCGGCGATCGTCCGCCGCGCCGGCTGGCGCGGCAGTCGCTCGCGCAGAGCGTGCAGGCCCGTTACGAGGAAATTTTCGAGATGGTGCAGGACCAGTTGCGCCGCTCCGGCTACGAGAGCCTGGTCGCCGCCGGCGTGGTGCTGACCGGCGGCGCCTCGAAGATGGAAGGCGCGTTGGAGCTGGCCGAGGAGATTTTCCACAAGATGGTGCGCATCGGCGTGCCGCAGCAGATCAGCGGCCTAGGCGAAGTCGTCTCCAGCCCCTTGCACGCGACCTGTGTGGGCTTGCTGCTACATGGCGCGCGCGCTGGCGGCATGCGGGTCAGCGGGCCGGCCGGCGGCAGCGTGGGCGGCATGGTCGACAAGTTGCGCGGCTGGATCACCCGGAATTTCTAGGCCGGGACACTTTTAAAGCGGCGCACGGATGCGTTGCTTCGGGCCGAAGGAAGCTTGCCCACCACCAGCGACCGGCAGGAGCCGCGTTCACTGGTTACAACGACAACAACTCTTAGGAGGACGGGAAATGTTTGAACTGATCGATAAACTCGCACCAAACGCAGTCATCAAGGTCATCGGCGTGGGCGGTGGCGGCGGCAATGCCGTCGCACACATGCTCAACTCCAATATCGAAGGCGTGGAATTCGTCGTCGCCAACACCGACGCCCAGGCCATGACAAGCTGTGGTTCGCGGACCCATCTGCAGTTGGGTGGCAATGTGACCAAGGGCCTCGGTGCAGGCGCCAACCCGGAAGTCGGCCGCCAGGCGGCGCTGGAAGACCGTGAACGCATCGAAGCGATGCTGGAAGGTGCCGACATGGTGTTCATCACCGCCGGCATGGGCGGCGGCACCGGCACCGGCGCGGCGCCGGTCGTGGCGCAGCTGGCCAAGGAAAAGGGCATCCTGACGGTCGCGGTCGTCACCAAGCCGTTTCCGTTCGAAGGCCGTCGGCGCATGCAGGTTGCCCTGAAGGGCATCGAGGACCTGTCGCAGCACGTCGACTCGCTGATCACCGTGCCGAACGAGAAGCTGCTGAGCGTGCTCGGCCGCGATGTGACCCTGCTGAACGCTTTCAAGGCCGCCAACGACGTCCTGCAGGGTGCCGTGCAGGGCATCGCTGACCTGATCACGGCTCCCGGCCTGATCAACGTCGACTTTGCCGACGTGCGTACCGTGATGTCCGAAATGGGCCTGGCGATGATGGGCTCGGGTACCGCCCGTGGCGACGATCGCGCGCAGGCCGCCGCCGAAGCGGCGATCAAGAACCCGCTGCTGGAAGACGTCAACCTCAACGGCGCCTGTGGCATCCTGGTGAACGTCACCGCCGGTCCGAACCTGACTATGCGCGAGTTCGACGAGATCGGCCGGATCATCCACGATTTCGCCAGCGAAGACGCCACTGTGGTGATCGGTACCTCGCTGGATCCGGAGATGAAGGACGACGTGCGCGTCACTGTGGTGGCCACCGGCCTCAACCGTGCGGCCGCGTCGCGTCAGCAACCGCCGATCCGCATGGTCGAAACCCAGCAGGTGCAGATGCGCCCGCGTCCGGTGGTGCTGCGTACCGGCACCGGCAACGAAGTGGTCGACTATGCCCAGCCCGAGGTGACGGTCACCAGCCACGGTCGTTCGGAGACGAACGCCGCGGCCGGAAAGGGGGCTGAACCGGGCTTCGACTACCTGGATATTCCGGCATTCCTGCGCCGTCAGGCCGACTGAATATGATGGATAGAGTTAAAGATATGCGAAAAAATTGAACAAATGCCCGTTGGGCTTGTCAGTTCTGAGTCGTGCCGGTTTCGGGTGTGAGCACCTGTGACCGACGTCAGCTCGTCCCTGGGTCTTGATCGATCCAGTCGTTCGGGTTGACGGCGAGGGTTGGGTACAAAGCCGTGCGCCAGAGGGCGCATGGTCGGCCGGGCTGCCAAAGTCCCGACTGACGGGCATATTGCGCCGGATTCCCGTCCCAAGCGCGGTATTGCCTGCGGTTGTGCCATCGAATCGAAGTGAACGATCTCCGGCCATGTTCCTTTCAAGGATGAAAGGAACATGAAGGTTTAATCAGACTGAACGGTACGGTTTGCTCTTATCGCAGGTTAAAACTGTGTTAGCATCCGCACCAGATTGGCTGCTGCCTCCACGGGTACCAACAACAATGATCAAGCAGCGTACGCTCAAAAATATCATCCGGGCCACCGGTGTCGGCCTGCACACCGGCGACAAGGTGTACATGACGCTACGTCCCGCGGCGCCGAATACCGGCATCGTCTTCCGCCGCACAGATCTCAATCCGCCGGTGGATCTTCATGCCCGCCAGGACAACGTCGGTGACACCAGCTGGTCGACCACGCTGGTCAACGGCGACGTCCGCGTTTCGACGGTCGAGCATCTGCTTTCCGCGATGGCCGGCCTCGGCATCGACAACGCCTATGTCGACCTGTCGGCGCCGGAAGTGCCGATCATGGACGGCAGCGCCGGCCCCTTCGTGTTCCTGCTGCAGTCTGCCGGGATCGAAGAGCAGAACGTGGCCAAGCGTTTCATTCGCATCAAGAAGCCGGTTCGGGTGCAGGAAGGCGACAAGTGGGCCAGCATCGAGCCCTTCGAGGGCTTCAAGGTCGGCTTCTCGATCGATTTCAACCATCCGATCATCAGCAAGCGCACCTCGCGTGCCGAAATCGATTTCTCGACGACCTCTTTCGTCAAGGAAGTAAGTCGCGCACGTACGTTCGGCTTCATGCGCGACATCGAGATGATGCGCGAACAGAATCTGGCGCTGGGTGGCTCGATGGACAACGCGGTGGTGCTGGATGACTACCGTGTGCTGAACGAGGACGGCCTCCGCTACGAGGACGAATTCGTCAAGCACAAGATCCTCGACGCGATCGGCGATCTGTACCTGCTCGGCCATAGCCTGATCGGCGCCTACCACGCGCATAAGTCAGGCCACGAACTCAACAACAAGCTGCTGCGCACTCTGATGGCCGACGCTACCGCGTGGGAGGAAGTCAGCTATCAGGACGATCCGGAAACCTCGCCGATCTCCTACGCGCACCCGGCGCAGGCGATCTAAAGCGGTTTTCCTCCGCTTGCGAAGCCCCAAAAAGGCCGCGTCGTCAGACGTGGCCTTTTTTTGTGATCCCGCTCCCAGCGGACGCCATTCTTCACGCCTTGATGACATCGGGGGTGCCCATGCGTGGAAGCGCGTGCTATAAAACCGAACCTCACGACGAAACTGCGGCTGAACGCGGCGGCTCGAGAGGCACCAAAGATCGACGTCGGGCGCTCAGCGTGCCCGGCCGCCGGTGGAATCAGCGGTTTCGGCGAGGGACGCCAGCTCCAGGAACAGTACCCGCATTTCGGGGTCTGAGAGTGACGCTGCAGCAGCCCGGAGATGGGTGGCGGCAGCAGGCGAAAGCGGTTTTGACCGATCCGGCGCTGTTGCAACCGGTGGTTGGGGGACCACTTTCACGGTGACTGAACCGGCGCATGTGCCGATGGCATGTGCGGCGGCAAGGATTTGTGTCTGCATCAAGCGCAGGCGCGATGCCCAAGCCGGTGAAGACGCCAGGAAGACGAGGCGGTCGTTGCGCAGGTTGGCGAATCTCACCTGCTCGCGCAACGGCGATGGCAACGTCTGACGCAGTGCGCGGTCAAGCGCTTCCAGCGTGCCGGCCTTTTTAGCCAGTGTCGCGAAGGAGCCGCAGTCGACGATGGACTTCGGTCCGTGGCCGGAGTGGCGGGAAGCGGTTGGATTGGCGCGCTGCATGGTGCCGAATTCGACTTTGGAAAGACATGCAAATCATACTCGTCTCACGCTCCAGGAAATTGCCGAAAACCCTTGATCTGGCTGATCGGCGCATACGTTGGAAGCTGTGTTCCACCTTGGCGTTGGGAGTGCTCGGATGCCTCGGAGCGGGAATGGCGCTGGCATTGGCCGTGGCCAGTCCGCGTGATCGGGCGATGGCGAAGATCCACGATCTGCAGCGACAGATCGGCAAGCAGGACGCCCAACTGGATGCCGTTCGCCAGGATTCGCAACGCAGTCTCGATGCGCTGGCGGTCAAACTGGGACAATTGCAGGCGCAATCGACCCGCCTCAATGCCTTGGGCGAGCGTCTGGTACAGGTGGGCAAGCTGGATGAAACGGAATTCAGCTTCGAGCAGCCACCGGCAGTCGGTGGTGTCGAGGATGTCGCTGGCGGCGCCTATGCCTTGCCGCCCGCGCTGGACAGCGGCATCGAGCAACTCGCCAGTCAGTTCAACACCCAGCAGGCGCAACTCTCGGCGCTGCAAAGCCTGCTGATGGACGCCAGGATCGATTCCAACCTGAAACCCACCGGCATGCCTGTCCAAGGCTATATCTCGTCGTATTTCGGCATGCGCGCGGATCCGTTCGACGGCCGCTCGGCCCGTCACACGGGCATCGACGTCGCAACTCCGCTGGGTACGCCGGTGCACGCGGTGGCCGAGGGCATGGTGACCTTTGCCGGGGTACGCAGCGGTTACGGCAACGTGGTCGAGATCGACCACGGCAATGGCTACATGACGCGCTATGCGCACAACAGCGCGCTGGAAGTGCATCCCGGCCAGCACGTGCAGGTGGGCGATGTCATTTCGAAGGCGGGCTCCACCGGCCGTTCGACTGGCTCGCATCTGCATTTCGAAGTCTGGCACGACGGCAGCGTGGTCAATCCGCTGGCTTTCGTGCGCAGCCACCGTTGAGGCCCATCACAGCGTCATCCCCGGCCGAAGTCCCTTGAATCGGCGAAGGGGCGGCGCCATTCAGATGCACTGGGTCGTGCGCCGCGAAGGCGCTGCCTGGGCTGCGCGGCAAGCGGTGGCCGGGGGTGCATGTAGTAATATACCCGATTGGCCCCTGCCTGCATGGGCATTCTGTTTCCCAACCCGGAAGATCGATGTTCAATCGTGCCCTGACGAGCCTGTTCGGTAGCCGCAACGAGCGCGTACTGCGCCAGCTTTCGAAAACCGTTACCCGCATCAATGCATTGGAGCCCGAATTCGAAAAACTGGGCGACGACGCCCTGCGCGCTAAGACAGAGGAATTCAAGCAGCGTGTTGCTGGCGGCGAATCGCTGGACAAGCTGCTGCCCGAGGCCTTCGCGGTGGTGCGCGAGGCCGCGAAGCGCACGCTTGGCCTGCGTCATTACGATGTTCAGCTGATCGGCGGCATGGTGCTGCATTCGGGCAAGATTGCCGAAATGCGCACCGGCGAAGGCAAGACCCTGGTCGGCACGCTGCCGGTGTACCTGAATGCGCTTGCCGGCAAGGGCGTGCACGTGGTCACCGTCAACGACTACCTCGCGCGGCGTGATTCGGCGCAGATGGGCAAGTTGTACAACTTCCTGGGTCTGAGCGTAGGCGTCGTGTATCCGGGCATGGATCACGCTGACAAGCACGCGGCTTACGCCACCGACATCACCTACGGCACCAACAACGAATTCGGCTTCGACTACCTGCGCGACAACATGGCGCTGAGCAAGGAGCAGCGCTACCAGCGCGGCCTGCACTACGCGATCGTCGACGAGGTCGACTCGATCCTCATCGACGAAGCGCGCACGCCTTTGATCATCTCCGGCCCCGCCGAGGATTCCCCGCAGCTGTACCTGGCGGTCAACAAGATCGTGCCGCGGATGATCCGTCAGCAGGCGGAGGATGGCGAGGGCGATTATTGGGTCGACGAGAAACAGAAGCAGGTGCACCTGTCCGAAGCGGGCATGCAGCACGCCGACGAGTTGCTGCGCGAAGCGGGGGTGATCGAGCAGGACAGCGGCCTGTACGATTCCAAGAATCTGGCGGTCGTGCATCACCTTAACGCCGCACTGCGCGCCAACGGCATCTACCAGCGCGACGTCGACTACATCGTGCGCGACGGCGAAGTCATCATCGTCGACGAGTTCACCGGCCGTACGCTGGCAGGCCGGCGCTGGTCCGACGGCCTGCACCAGGCGGTCGAGGCGAAGGAGGGCGTGCCGATCCAGCGCGAAAACCAGACGCTGGCCACGGTCACCTTCCAGAACCTGTTCCGCATGTACAAGAAGCTGGCCGGCATGACCGGCACGGCCGACACCGAGGCGTTCGAGTTCCAGAGCATCTATGGCCTGGAAGTGGTGGTCATCCCCACGCACATGCCGATGATCCGCAAGGACAACTCGGACATGATCTTCCTCGCGCAGGATCCGAAATACCGCGCGGTGATCGAGGACATCAAGGATTGCCACAAGCGCGGCCAGCCGGTGCTGGTCGGCACGACCTCGATCGAGGTGTCCGAGCTGCTTTCCGGCCTGCTGACCAAGGCCGGCGTCGCCCACGAAGTGCTCAATGCCAAGCAGCACGAGCGCGAAGCGCACATCGTGGCGCAGGCCGGTGCACCCGGGCAGGTCACCATCGCCACCAACATGGCCGGACGCGGGACCGACATCGTGCTCGGTGGCAGCCTTGAGGCCGCATTGGCCAAGCTGCCCGAAGGCGCCAGCGAGCTGGATCGCCAGCGCGTCAAGGATGAATGGAAGAAGCTGCACGAGCAGGTGCTCGCCGCCGGCGGCCTGCACATCATCGGCACCGAGCGGCACGAGTCGCGCCGCATCGACAACCAGTTGCGCGGTCGTTCGGGGCGCCAGGGCGACCCGGGATCCTCGCGTTTCTATCTGTCGCTGGAAGACAACCTGCTGCGCATCTTCGGCGGCGAAGGTCTGATCCGCTGGATGAAGCGGTTCGGCATGAAGGACGACGATGCGCTGGAAGATCGCATGATCAGCCGGCAGATCGAGAAGGCGCAGCGCAAGGTCGAGCAGCACAACTTCGACATCCGCAAGCACCTGCTCGAATTCGACGACGTCGCCAACGACCAGCGCAAGGTGATCTACCGCCAGCGCGACGAACTGCTCGAAGGCGATGACGTCTCCGGCACGGTCGCCGACATCCGCGAGGATGTCGTGCAGTCGATGGTGCGCGCGCACGTGCCGGCGGAAAGCATCGACGAGCAGTGGGACATCGCGGGCCTCGATCGCGAGCTGGAAAGCGAACTCGGCCTGAAGGCCGACCTGAAGCACTGGATCGAGCAGCAGCATGAGATCGATGCCGAGATGGTTCTCGACCATGTGCGCGAATCGGTCAACGAGCTGTTCCAGGCCAAGGAAGCGCAGGTTGGTGCCGAGACCATGCGCCAGCTCGAGAAGCACATCATGCTTACCGTGGTCGACAATGCCTGGAAGGATCACCTAGCCAACATGGACTATCTGCGCCAGGGCATCTATCTGGTCGGTTACGCACAGCAGGATCCGAAGCAGGCGTTCAAGCGCGAATCGTTCAAGCTGTTCTCGGACATGCTCGAGCGGATCAAGGCCGAGGTCGTGCAGATGCTGGCGCGCATCCGCATCCGCAGCGAAGACGAAGTCGCCGCGATGGAAGCGGAACAGCAGCGCATGGCCGAACGCCTGCAGAAACAGATGATGGCGACCGGCGGCGGCGCACCGATCGATGCCTTCGGTGCCGCGGGTGAGCTGCCAGCCGGTGCCGGGATCAGCCCGATCGCCGGGCCGGCGCAGCATGAAGGCCCCAAGGTCGGCCGCAATGATCCGTGCCCGTGCGGATCAGGCAAGAAGTTCAAGCATTGCCACGGTCAGCTATCCTGAACAGGATTCACTGGCCATCCATGAAAAACCCCGCCGTGGCGGGGTTTTTCATGGATGGCTTTCAGTCCCCGCCGCCGGGCGGTCGCTTGCGATACGGCTCGGCGTTGACCATGACGTACCGCAGTTCCTCGCCGTCCAGTTGCAGCGCCGTGAGCTGGCCGCCCCATACGCAGCCGGTGTCGATCGCATGCACGCCCAGTCCTGCGAAGCGCCCAAGTGCGGACCAGTGACCGCACACGATGCGTGTGTCGCGACGGCGCATGCCAGGCACTTCGAACCAAGGATAGAGTCCGGCTTTCTGCGTGCCCGGAATGTCCTTGGCCTCGAAATCGATCCGGCCATTGACGTCGCAATAGCGCATCCGGGTCATGGTGTTGATCGTGGCGCGCTGGCGATCAAGGCCCTGCAACCGGCTCGACCAGACCGCCGGCCGATTGCCGAACAGGTTGCGCAGTAACCGCGGATGACGCGGACTCGACAACTCGCGCTCCACCTCCTGCGCGGATCGTTGCGCCTGCCGCAGTGTCCACATCGGCGCGAGACCGGCATGCACCATCGTCCAGTTGAGCCGTTCGTCGTGATGCAGCAGTTTCTGCGAGCGCAGCCATTCGAACAGCACCGGCGCATCGTCGGCGAACAGCACTTCGCGCAATTCGGGATTGACCCGCGCCTGCGCATCCGGGCGACGCTGGGCGATCGCCAGCAGGCTCAGGTCGTGGTTGCCCAGGGTGACCACGCTGCATTCGCGCAGGTCGTGGATCAGCCGCAGCGTTTCCAGCGACTGTCCGCCGCGATTGACCAGGTCGCCGCAAAACCACAATTGATCCCGCGAGGGATCGAAGCGCAGCTTGTCGAGCAGGCGTTGCAATTCGGGATAGCAGCCCTGCACGTCGCCGATCGCGTACGTAGCCATGTCAGCGCAGGGCCATCAGTGCAGCGTGCGCGGAATGGACAGGGTGAATGTCGGAATCGGCGCCTCGAACTGCGTGCCGTCGTCGGCGAGCATCTGATAGCTGCCGCCCATCGTGCCCACCGGGGTTTCCAGCACCGCGCCGGAGGTGTACTCGTAGTCGTCGCCGGGGCGCATCCACGGCTGTTCGCCGACGACGCCATCGCCGCGCACTTCCTCCACCTTGCCGTTGGCGTCGGTGATCATCCAGTGGCGGGTCAGCAGGCGTGCAGGCATGTCGCCGGCATTGCGCAGGGTGACGGTGTAGGCGAACACGTAGCGATTGTCACCGGGCTTGGATTGATCGGGGACGAAACGGGTTTCGACCTGCACGTCGATCGTGTAGGAAGATTTTTCATTCATGGCCGGATTGTAAGGCCTGCCGCCGTGAATGGGGCGGGTCGCCGCAACGTCGGCTACTGGCGGGCTCAGAGGCTGCCGTAGACCTTCGCCAGCCGCACGAAGTCGGTCGGAGCAAGTGTTTCGGCGCGTGCCTTCGGGTCGACATCGGCGCGGCGAATCGCATCGGCATCCAGCAATTGCTTCAACGCATTGCCGAGCGTCTTGCGCCGTTGCCCGAATGCGGCCTTGACGACCGCATAAACGTGCTGCGGATCGGCATCGTGCAGTTCGTGCGATTCAAGCGGCACCAGCCGTACCACCGCGGATTCCACCTTCGGTGGCGGACGAAACGCCTCCGCCGGCACGTCGAACAGAGGCTCCACGCGACAGGCCAGTTGCAGCATCACCGACAGCCGCCCGTAGACCTTGCTGCCGGGTTCGGCGGCCATCCGCTCGACCACCTCTTTCTGCAGCATGAAATGCATGTCCCGGATCACCGCGGCATGTTCGACGCAGTGAAAAAGGATCGGGCTGGAAATGTAGTACGGCAGGTTGCCGGCGATGCGCAGCCGCGGCACGCCATGCCGGTGCGCCAGTGCGCTGAAATCCACCTTCAGCACATCGGCGTGGATGATCTGCAGCGCGCCAGCGCTGGCGGCGCGGGCCTGCAGGTCGGGGATGAGATCGGTGTCCAGCTCGATCGCCGTGAGCTTGCCCGCCGCCGCCAGCAGCGGCAGGGTCAGTGCGCCTTCGCCCGGGCCGATCTCGACCACGAAGTCCTCCGCACGCGGCGCGATCGCACTGACGATGCGCTCGATGTAACGCCGGTCGTGCAGGAAGTGCTGGCCGAAACTTTTCTTGGGGCGCGCGCTCATGGATTCGAATTCCTGCGTTCGATCAGCTCCATCGCCATGTGAGCGGCGGCGATCAGGCTGGCCGGATCGGCCCGGCCGGTGCCGGCCAGATCCAGCGCCGTGCCGTGGTCGACGGAGGTGCGGATGAACGGCAACCCGAGCGTGAGGTTCACGGTACGGTCGAATGCCTCGCTCTTGAGCACCGGCAACGCCTGGTCGTGGTACATCGCCAGCACGGCGTCATAGTGTGTGCGCTGCGCGGGGACGAACGCAGTATCCGCCGGCATCGGGCCAAGCAACAGCATGCCTTCGCCGCGCAGCGTTTCCAGCACCGGGATCACGACGTCGATTTCTTCGTGTCCGATATGACCCGCTTCGCCGGCATGGGGATTGATTCCCAGCACGGCGATGCGTGGCTGCCCGAAGCCGAATTTGTTGCGCAGCTCCGCGTGCACGATGCGCAGCGTACGGGCCAGCGACTGGCGCGTGATGGCGGCAGACACCGCGGCCAGCGGAAGATGCGTGGTCGCCAGCGCGACGCGCAGATTGGGGCTCGCCAGCATCATCACGACATCGGCGTGCGCGCGTTCGGCGAAGAATTCGGTGTGGCCGCTGAAGGGAATGCCGGCCTCGTTGATCGAGGATTTCTGCAGCGGCGCGGTGACCACCGCGTCATAGCGACCGGTCATGCAGCCATCGGCCGCCTCGGTCAGCGTGGCCAGCACATGCCCGGCATTACGCGGATCGGGGTGGCCGGGCGCTTCGTCGATCGCCAGCGGCACCCGCCGCAGCCGCAGCATGCCGGGGCGGCGTTCGGTCAGCAGACGGCCATCATCGTCGAACAGTTCGATGGCGATGCCGCAACGGGCTGCTGCGCGTTCCAGCAGGGCGCGGTCGGTGATCGCCACCAAGTCCGCCGCGATGGGCGTGGCGGCCAGTCGTATCAGCAGTTCCGCGCCGACGCCCGCTGGCTCACCAGCCGTGATGGCAAGCCTGGGAAGGTGGGCGTCCAAACCGGTTTACGGCGAGGTGCCGGTGGAGCTCTGGTCGTCCGTGTCGCGCAGCTCGGGAACCAGCACGTTGACATAGGCGTTGGAACGCAGGTCACGCAGGTAGTCGTCGTACGCCTGGTCGGCCTTGCGGTTGCCGATGGCCTGGCGCGCCTGGTCGCGGGCGATCTCGTTGGTCAGGTCGCTCTGCCGCGTGCCCAGCCGTTGCAGGACGTGCCAGCCGGCTTCGCTCTGGAAGGGTTGCGAGATATCGTTGTCCTTCAGGCTGTCCAGTTCCTTGGCGATGGTCGAGCCCCAGTCCTGCTGCTTGAACCAGCCCATGTCGCCGCCGACATTGGCGGTGGTGTCGTCCTTGGAGTTGTCCTTCGCCAGGGCGGCGAAATCCGCGTGCTTGTTGACGATCTGGTTGTACAGGTCCTGCGCCTTTTGCTGGGCCTGCGCCGGTGTCACCAGCTCGCTCGGCTTGATCAGGATCTGGCGTGCGTGGTACTCGGTCACCACCTGCTTGCTGTTCTGGCGCTGGTCGACCAGCTTGAGGATGTGAAAGCCGGTCGGGCCGCGCAGCGCGGCGCTCACTTCGCCCGGCTTCATCGACGACACCGTGTCGGCGAAGGCGGCGGGGATGTCGTCCATCTTGCGCCAGCCCAGGTCGCCACCGTCCAGTGCGTCGGGCGCATCGGAGAAACGGATCGCCGCGGCGTTGAAATCCAGACCTCCCTTGATTGCCGCCAGCGCCTGCTCGGCCTTGGTCTGGCTTGCCTGGATGGCCGCCGCATCGGCACCCGAAGGGATGCTGATCTGGATGTGCGCCAGGTGGATTTCGCCGGCCTTGTAGGTGGGGCTGTTGAGCAGGTTGTCGACTTCGCCGTCGGTGATGGAGACCGAATCGCGGATCACGCTCTGGTGCAGGCGCTGCACGGTGAGCTGGTCGCCCAACTGTTGGCGGAACTGGGCGAAATTGCCGCCGCTCTTCTCGACTTCCGCACGCAGCTGATCTGGCGAGATCTTGTTCTGCTCGGCCACACCGGCAACCGCCTGGTCGATATCCGCATCCGACACGTGCACGTCCTGGTCCTGCGCCTTCTGGATCTGCAGCTTCATCAGCACCAGGCGATCAAGCACCTGCTTCTGCAGCACATCGATCGGCGGCAGCTGATCCGGCTGGCTGGCGTACTGCTGCTGCACCGAGCGCACGGCGTCGTTCAGCTCGCTCTGCAGGATCACGTCCTCGTTCACCACCGCCACGATGCGATCGAGCGGTCCGCTGGCCGCGGGGGCGGTCGGGCCGGCCGGAGCCGCTGGGGTCAGCAACTGGGCATGGGCCGGGAGCGCGATCGCGAGTGCGAGCAGGAGAAATGCTATGGGTTGCTTCATCAGTGAAAGCCGGTGCCTGAGACGATTATTGATAGCCGAGAATATCACGGTGCAACAGCGGATCGATTTGGCCGCCCGATGAACCAAGGCCCTTGAAGACCATCTCGAACATGATTGCGTTGTCGCGAAGGCTGGCGTTTGCGGGAACCGGTCCGAAACCGTAATAGCCCTGGTTCACGTAGTTGCGGTCGACCAGCCGCAGCGTGACGCAGCAACTGTCGTACTCGACGCCGGCCAGTGCCTCCACGGTCCCGCGCAGCGGATTGACGACGCCCTTGATCGGCTCGGCGTAAGTCCACGATCCAATCAACCGCCAGCGATCGGACACCGGGTAGACCACGGACGCGCTGTATTGTTCCAGCAGCCCGCGCCGATAGTGGTAGGAGAAGTTCAGCACGCCGTCGCCGCCCAGGCGGCGCTGCAGTTCGAACGAACCCACGTCGGTGGTGTGGGTGTTCGGGCTCCACTGGTAGGAACTGTTCATGCGCCAGGTGTCGCTGAGCTGCACGTCCAGTTGCACGACGTAATCCGAGCCCGCCCAGTTGGTCATCGGCGAGACGGTGTTCTGGCCGTTCGGCAGCTGCACGCGTTGCGGGGTGAAGTAGCGGACCTGCCCGAAGCTGGCCGACACCCGTTCGACGCCGTTCTCGTCGAGGAGTCGCGTGGTCAGCGCGCCGGTGAGGTTGTTCGCGTTCATCTGGCGATCGGCGCCGGAGAACTGGTTCGGCGAGAACAACTGCCAGTAGTCGAACGACATCAGGTTGGTGTTGAACAGCGGCAGGTCGTTCTGGTTGCGATACGGCACGTACAGGTAATACAGCCGCGGTTCCAGGGTCTGCGTGTAGCTGGTGCCGAAGAACGATGTGGTTCGATCGAATATCAGTCCGCTGTCCAGGCTGACGATCGGCAGTGCGCGGCTGGGCGACTTCTCGCTGAACGGCGAGGCGGCACCGCCGGTCAGCAGTCCGTTGTAGCCATAGTTCTGATAACTTCCATCCAGCTTGTACGCGGTGTAGCGATAGGCCACCTTGGGCCGCACGAACCACGCCGAGCTGCCGAAGTCGGCCTGCAGGTACGGATACAGATCCGCGCGCGCGCCGCTGACGTAGCCAGTCTTGCGGAATTCGTCGATCTCGTTGTCCATCCCGAATTCGAGCCAGCGGTTGATCGGCACGTTCAGGTTGAGAGTGGCGTACGGCATCGAGTCGTACGGCAACACCGCATCAGTCGCGAACGGGTTGGTGTTCTGGTACGAGGTGCCGCCGATGGCCGCATTCCACCATTTGCCACCGCCCACGATGGCGGCGCTGGAGGTGAGCGTGTAGACCGCCGTATGCGACAGCGCATTGCCGTAGTCGTACAGGTAGCTGCTGTCCGAGGCGCGGTTGATCGAGGTGACGAAGCGCCAGCCATCCCACAAGGCGGTGCTGTCGGAAAAATCGATCAGATAGCGGCTGTCGCCGTTGGTGTTGGTGAGGCCGTCGCTTTTGCCGTGATCGTTCGGCACATACTCCACGTTGAGCTGGCCGCTGCTGCCGGGAACCAGGTAGCGGAACTCGCCGGCGATCATCGGGCCGCGCGAGGTGTACATGCGCGGGTCCAGCGTGGCGTCGTAGTTCGGCGCGATGTTGAAGTAGTAAGGCGTGCTGATCTCGAATCCGCCGCGGCTGGTATTGCCCAGCGTCGGAAACAGGAAACCGCTCTTGCGCCGCTTGTCCAGCGGAAAGCTCATGTACGGCAGATACAGGATCGGCACCTTGCCGACCCGCATGGTGGCATTGCGCGCCACGCCGACGCCGCTGATCTTGTCGGTGGTGATCGACTTGGCGCGAAACTCCCATACGTGGTGGCCCACGTCGCAAGTGGAGTAGGTGGCCAGCGAATACCGCGAGTGCATGGCGTCGAACATCTGCGCCTGTTTGGCGACGCCGTTGCCGCGCGAATCCAGCATCTGGTAGCGCGCGTCGTCGGCGATGCCGCGCTTGGCGTCGCTGTTGCCGCGCATGTGCGACCCGGCCAGCAGCTGGCTCGACTCCTGATAACGCACGTTGCCGCGCGCGTCGTAGTCGGTGGTGTCGCTGTTGTAGTCGACGGTGTCGCCCTGCAATTGCTGGTCGGCGCGTGTCATCTTGACGTCGCCGGAGAAGTGGTAAACCGTCTGGTCCGAGCTGTCGACGAACTTTGCTTTCGAGTAGGTTGGACTGGTGTCGCGAAGGTCCGGATCCTTGCCCAGGGTTGGGTCGTAGAATTCGAGCAGGGCGTTCGGACGGCAGATCGCAAAGTTGTAGGGACGCGGCGCGCAATGGAACGAACCCAGCGGGCACACCTGTTCGGCGCCATCGAGCGAGCTTTTCGGCTTGTGCTGGCTGCCCTTGGCGTCGGCCTGGCCGCCGATCAGGGCAAGTGCTGCGGCAACCGCCAGCAGGCGGCGTGGGGGTAGCGTAGGCGTCACTGGGGAATCTGCCGGCTTTGAAGGCTCGTTAAGCTAGCAGAAACGCCGCGTGGACGGCAGGCGGATGTTTGCCGGCCGTGGCGTGGATTCAGCATCTCCGCGTGCCCGTTGGAGCACTTCGGATCGCGAAACGGACCGGCACGCGGGTGCGCTATCGCATCAGTTCGTCGACGTGCGCAGCCGTACTTGTGGCCAGGGCCGCAAGGTCGTAACCGCCTTCCAGGGTGGAAACCAGCCTGCCGGCCGCGTGCCTTTGCGACAGCGCCAGCAGTTGCCCGGTGATCCAGGCATAGTCCTCCTTGCCCAGCCGGATATCCGCCAGTGGATCATTGCGGTGCGCGTCGAAGCCGGCCGAGACCAGTACCAACTGCGGCTTGAACGCATGCATGCGGGGCAGCAGCAGGTGGTCCCACAGCTCGCGGAACTCCAGCGAACCGGCGCCTGGCGACAGGGTGCCGTTGACGATGTTGCCGACGCCGTGTTCGTCCTCGCCGCCGGTGCCCGGGTACAGCGGCGACTGGTGGCTGGAAACGAACAGCACGCGCGGCTCGCGTTCGAAGATCGCCTGCGTCCCATTGCCGTGATGCACGTCGAAATCGGCGATCGCCACGCGCTTCAGGCCGTGCTGCTGCAAGGCATGCGCCGCGGCCACCGCGATATTGTTGAACAGGCAGAAACCCATCGCATGCGCGCCGGTCGCATGGTGGCCGGGGGGACGCACCGCGCAGAATGCCCGCCGGTTTTCGCCGCTCATCGCATGGTCGACCGCCGCGATGACCGCGCCGGCCGCGCGCAACGCGGCATCGGCCGAGCCGGGCGACATCAGGGTGTCCTCGTCCAGCCGGATGAATCCTTCTTTCGGCGCGCCAGCGAGGATGCGCTCGATATGCGCCGCGTCGTGCACGCGCAATAACTGCTCGCGCGTGGCCAGCGGCGCCTCGACGCGATCGAGTGCCGCGAAGCGATCCTGATCCAGCGCCTGCAACACTGCGAGCAGGCGCGCCGGTTGTTCCGCATGCCCCGGGCCAGGGTCATGCAGCAGGCAGGCGGGATGGGTATACAGCCGCAGCACGCGGCAACCTACTCGGGTTTGGGCTTGCGGCGGCGCTCATGCTGCCACAGCACTTCGCCATGGCCGCTGGCACGCGCAAGCACGCGGGAAATCACGAACAGCAGATCGGACAGCCGGTTGAGATAGCGCTGCGCCTGCGGGCGCACGGCTTCGACCCGCGCCAGCGCGATCACCTCGCGCTCCGCGCGTCGGCAAACCGTCCGCGCGAGATGGCAGCACGCCGCGGCCATGCCGCCGCCGGGCAGGATGAAATCCTTCAACGGCGGCAGTGGATCGTTGAAACCGTCCAGCACCTGTTCCAGCCGGTCGATGTCGGCGTCCTCGATCATCGCCATGCCGGGGATGCACAGTTCGCCGCCCAGGTCGAACAGCGCGTGCTGCACCTGGCCCAGCACGTCGGCGACGACCGCATCCACCCCATCGGCGGCCAGCACCATGCCGATCGTGCTGTTGAGTTCGTCCACCGTGCCGTAGGCGGCAACGCGCAGCGAATCCTTGGCGACCCGCGAGCCGTCGCCCAGCCCGGTGCTGCCGTCGTCACCGGTTCGGGTATAGATCTTCGATAGCCGGTTGCCCACTGTGGATCAACGCGGCAGGTTGGGCTGGGTGCCGTGCTTCTGCATCCGTGCCAGTTGCACGGCGAACACGTGCACGACCGCACCGACGCCGACATACAGTGCCGTGGTCTGCGCAAACGGCAGGTACCAGTCCCCGAGGTTTTCCCACCACGCGGCGAAGCTGCGCGGCAGCGGCACGCTGCGGCTCAGCCAGTAGAAACTACCGTTGGAAATCACGTAGCACGCGGTCACGCTGACCAGCAGCGCGGCGCTGGCCAGGCCCAGCGTGCGCACGTCGAGGCCGGAGGCGTGGCGCGCCAGCCAGCGGCCACCCAGCCATAGGCTGAAGTACGAAGGGATCAGGAACCAGTAGGCCACCGATACGCAGTAGTGGCTCCAGAAGTCGATGCCCTGGTGGCTGATCACCAGATAGTCCAGCAGCACCGCCTCGGCCATCAGCAGCGCAAACGCCCAATAAGCCCGGCGGCCCGCGCCGCGCAGCCAGAAGCCAGCGAGGAAGAACACCGCCCACGACGCGTCCTGCACGCTGTGATGGAGCAGCGACAGGTGGATCCGCGTGGCCGCCATCACCAGGGCGAGAGCGATGAGTATGCCCAGGCGTCGGGTCTGCGTCGTGGCCATGAAGTGCTCCGTATGCGTGTCGAATAGATCGCCATTCTAGCCCAATGGCTGGCTCCATACGCTTCAACGCGGACGGCATCCACGCGTATCATCGGACTCATGAATGCCTTGCCCAGCTCCTCATTGAATCGGTCTTCATTGGATCGGTCGTCACCGACTCGATCCGGCGTGCTGATCGTCGGCGGCGGCCTGGTGGGCGCCAGCCTGGCCATCGCGCTCGACGCGGCCGGTGTCGCGGCGACCCTGGTGGAGTCGGCCGCGCCGCGCACCGACGCCCAGCCCAGTTACGACGAACGCAACCTGGCTTTGGCGCGCGCCACAGTGAACGGACTCGATGCGATCGGCGTATGGCGGCATGCCGCCGCGGGCGCCACGCCGATCCGG
Source organism: Rhodanobacter sp. (assembly GCA_036398675.1). Taxonomy (GTDB): domain Bacteria; phylum Pseudomonadota; class Gammaproteobacteria; order Xanthomonadales; family Rhodanobacteraceae; genus Rhodanobacter. The sequence continues at coordinate 18,851 of DASWOQ010000081.1, forward strand.
CACATCCACGTCAGTCGGGCCGGCGAGTTCGGCAGCGCGCGCATCGATGCGGACAGGCATGGTGTCGATGCGCTCGGCTGGACCTTGCCGGCGCGGGAACTCGGTGCGGCATTGCTGCGCCGGCTCGACGAATGCACGCGGCTGACCCGACTCGCCCCGGCGACGCTGGCAGGGCTGGAGCCCACGCCCGACGGCTGGCGGGCGCGGATCGAGACGGCCGACGGCATGCGGACGATCGACACGCCACTATTGGTCGGTGCGGACGGCACCGAGTCGTTCGTGCGTGCCCGGCTCGGCATCGATGCGGAGCGGCACGACTATCGGCAGACCCTGTTCGTCTGCACGGTCACGCCCGAGCGAGATCACGCCAGTCGCGCGTGGGAGCGCTTTGCCGACGAAGGTCCGATCGCGCTGCTGCCCCTGGCCGAGCGACGCTGCGGGCTGGTGCTTACGGTGGATGCGGATGATGCGGCGACGGTCGCCGCGCTGGACGACGCTGCCTTCCTCGAACTGGCGCAGCGCCGCTTCGGCTGGCGGCTGGGCCGGTTGAGCCGGCCTGGAAAGCGCCATCCCTATGCCATCCACCGCGTGGCCGCGAAGCAGCTGGTCGCGCCGCGCGCCGTGCTGGTCGGCAATGCTGCGCAAACCGTGCATCCGATCGGCGCGCAAGGCTTCAACCTCGGCCTGCGCGATGCGCTGACACTCGCGGAGCTGGTCGCTGCGGTATCCGATCCGGGTGATGCCGGCTTGCTTGCGCGCTATGCGCAGCGCCGCGAAGCGGATCGCGAAGGCACCATGTCGATGAGCCATGGACTGGTGCGGCTCGCTTGCCTGCGCCAGCCGCTGCTGGCACCGTTGCGCTCGCTGGCGCTGCTCGCATGCGATCGGCTGCCGCCGTTGCAGCAGGCATTGGCACGACGCGGCATGGGCTTCCGCGGCGAGTCGCCGGCAGCGGTGCTGGAGCGCCTGCCGTGAACGCATCACGCGAAGTTTCTCGCCGCCGTGTGCCGGCACTGGATGTCGCGGTGGTCGGTGGCGGCATGGTCGGCGCCGCCGCGGCGCTTGCGCTGGCGCGTGCGGGTTTCGCCACGGCGTTGCTGGAAGCGCGCGCGCCCAAGGCGTGGAGCGTCGACGACGAAGTGGATCTGCGCGTGGTCGGCCTGGCGCCGTCGTCGATCGCGCTGCTCGATGATCTGGGCGTCTGGACGTCCATTCGGCAATCGCGCACCGGCCCGTATTCGCGCATGCATGTGTGGGATGCCGAAAGCGGCGCGGCGATCGATTTCGATGCGATGAGCGAAGGGCGCGACCTGCTCGGCTACATCGTCGAGAACAACCTGGTGCAATGGATGTTGTGGCAAGCGCTGGAAGCCGCCGGCGTAAGGCGTCTGTGCCCGGCCGAGGTGCGTGCGTTCGAGGCTGGCGAGAACCGCATCCAGCTTGAACTGGCCGATGGCGGGACATTGGCCGCGAGCCTGCTGGTTGCCGCCGACGGTGCCGCCTCGCCGCTGCGCCAGCTGGCCGGCATCGGCACCCGCGGCCGCGACTACGCGCAGCGTGCGGTGGTGGCGCATGTCGGTACCGAACGCCCGCATGCGGATACCGCCTGGCAACGTTTCCTGGCCAGCGGACCACTGGCCCTGCTGCCGTTGGCGGACGGACGCAGTTCGCTGGTGTGGTCGCTGCCGGAAGCCGAGGCGCAACGCGTGCTGGCGCTGGACGAGCAGGCCTTTCTGGATGAGCTCGGTCTCGCCAGCGACTTCCGGCTGGGGCGCATCACTTCCACCACGCCGCGCGCGGCGTTCGCGCTGAAGCTGCAACTGGCCGAGCGTTACCAGGCTGATCGCCTGGTGTTGCTCGGCGATGCCGCGCATGCGGTGCATCCGCTGGCCGGGCAGGGCGTGAACCTGGGGCTGCGCGATGTGGCCGAGTTGCGCGACACGCTGGTCGCCGCCCGTGCCGCGGGGCGCGATATCGGTGCGGAGCACGTGCTGCGCCGGTATGCGCGCCGTCGTCGTAGTGCCGACACGCTCGATGCCATGGGCTTCGATGCACTGGCACGCATCTACGCGTGGCAATCGCCCGCGCTGGTATCGGCTCGCGGACTTGGCGTGCGGCTGTTCGATCGCCTCGGTCCACTGAAGCACCGTCTCGCGATGCATGCTTCCGGGCTGTGAGTCACTCCTCCCCCTGCGAGGCAGGGGAGGGAGCCAAATCCAACGGAGGATTGATCATGCGTATCGCTCGATTCGGTTGTCTGCTCTTGCTGGCCGGTTGCAGTTTTGCCACCCAGGCGACGATGGTGCATCGTCCGGTGGAATGGACCCAGGACGGCACGCGCTTCAGCAGCGTGCTGGTCTACGACGATGCCGTTGCCACGAAGCGCCCCGGCCTGGTGATGGTGCCGAACTGGTACGGCGTGAACGATGTGGCGGTGCAGAAGGCCGAGATGATCGCGGGCAAGCAGTACGTGATCCTGCTCACCGACATGTACGGTGCCAGCGTGCGGCCCACGGTCGGCAACACGGACCAGGCAACGGCCGCGGTGAAACCGTTGTATGGCAACCGCGAGCTGATGCGCAAGCGTGTCAACGAGGCACTCGCGCAACTCAGGATGCAGGCAAAGACGTCACCCATCGACACTGCGAAACTGGCCGCGATCGGTTTCTGCTTCGGCGGCTCGGCCGTGCTCGACCTGGCACGCAGCGGCGCGGACGTCGCGGCGGTGGTGTCGTTCCACGGTGGCCTCGCCACCGATAATCCATCACTCGGCAAGAACATCAAGGCGCGCGTGCTGGCGATGAACGGCGCCGACGACAAGGGCACCATGCCCGATGCCGACAAGTTCATGGACGAAATGCGCGGCAGCCCGTCCGACTGGCAGTTCGTGGTCATCGGCCACGCGGTGCATTGCTTCACCGAGAAAGGCGAAAACTCGCCCGGCTGCCGCTACGACGAGAAAGCCGCCCAGCGCAGCTATCGCCTCATGCACGACTGGCTGCGTGCGGCATTCGCCGGCACGCCTTGATGCTTTTTGGTGAGCGACTTCAGTCGTGAGGCTTTTGGGTCTGAAGACACCAACGCATCGCGGCTGAAGAGCATGCGAACTCAGAACGTGCGCTGCACCGAATAGTCCGCCAGCGTGACGAGCGCATCGCGATACGCCGATGGCTGCAGGGAAACCAGTGCGTCACGCGCCACCTGTGCATGCACCAGCGCCCGCTCGTGCGTGCGCTCCAGCGCGCCGGAGTCGCGGATCGCGGCGATGATGCGGTCGAGCGAATCCAGGCCGCCGTGTTCGATCGCGTGGCGCAGCGATCGCGCCTGTTCGGGATCGGCTTTCTCCAGCGCGTAGATCAGCGGCAAGGTCGGTTTGCCTTCGGCGAGGTCGTCGCCGATGTTCTTGCCCAGGGTGTCGGCATCGCTGACATAGTCGAGCAGGTCGTCGGCGATCTGGAAGGCATAGCCGAGCTGCATGCCGTATTCGCGCAGCGCGGCGACCTGCGCATCGGGCAGGCCGCCGAGGATGCCGCCGAGTTCGGTGGCGGCGGCGAACAGCACCGCGGTCTTGCGCTCGATCACCGCCAGGTACGATGCCTCGCTCACGTCGGCGTTGCCGATGTTGAGCAGCTGCAGCACCTCACCCTCGGCGATGGTGTTGGTGGTGTCGGCGAGGATACGCATGACGCGCATGTCGTCCAGTTCCACCATCAGCTGGAACGAGCGCGAGTACAGAAAATCGCCGACCAGCACGCTGGCCGCATTGCCCCACAGCGCGTTGGCGGTCTCGCGGCCGCGGCGCAGGTCGGATTCGTCGACCACGTCGTCGTGCAGCAGGGTGGAGGTGTGGATGAACTCGATCACCGCGGCCAGCTTGATGTGCTGCTCGCCGCGATAGCCCGCGGCACCTGCGGCCAGCGTGTGCAGCATCGGCCGCAGGCGCTTGCCGCCGCCGGCGATGATGTGGTCGGCGATCCGGTTGATCAGCACCACGTCCGAAGAAAGCCGATGCCGGATCAATGCATCGACACGCTGCATGTCGGAAGCGGCGAGATCGCGTACATCGGCGAAATCCGCGGGGCGGCTGGCGTCGGCTGGCATGGGTTTCATCGGGAATTCGGAGCGGCGAAGCATTCGATTATAGAGGCGAGCCGTCCGTTGCGTCGTGGCACATGGTGCCGCAACCGCAGTCAAAGCGACAGGCCGGCGCTGCAAGCCGGCCGGGCTTGGCTCGCGGCGATTGCAATAGGCGGTGTCCAGCCCAATCATGGGCGCCTGCGGTTGGGCAACCGTGCCATGAGGACCGCTTCGATGGCTCACGAGATCATCGCGCTGATCGCGCATTACGGCTTGCTGCTGGTCTTCATCAATGTGCTGGTGGAGCAGGTCGGCGTGCCGGTGCCGGCGGTGCCGACGCTGGTTGTCGCCGGCGCGCTCGCCGCGAACGGCGAGTTGTCGGTGGTCGCGGTGCTGGCCGTGACGCTGGCGGCGTGCCTGCTCAGCGACCTGATGTGGTACTCGGCCGGCCGGCACTTCGGTGCCGGCGTGATGCGCACGCTTTGCCGCATTTCGCTTTCGCCGGATTCCTGCGTGCGCCAGTCCGAGTTGCGTTTCGACCGCTGGCGCGGGCAGATCCTGCTGGTCGCCAAGTTCATTCCGGGCCTGTCCACCGTGGCACCGCCGCTGGTCGGCGCGATGGGCCTGCGCCTGCCGGTGTTCGTGCTGTTCGATGTGCTCGGTTCGCTGCTCTGGGCCGGCGTGGCGGTGGCGCTCGGGTTCTTCTTCTCGATGCAGATCGACGTGCTGCTGACGGACATCGCCAATGCCGGCACGTTCGCTTTCGAACTGCTGCTGTGCCTGCTCGCGCTCTACGTTGTCGGCAAATGGTGGCAGCGCCGGCGCCTGCTGCTGACGCTGCGCATGTCGCGCATCACGGTCGACGAACTGAACGACGCGATGTCGAAAGGTCGGGCGGTCGCCGTGGTCGACGTGCGTTCGGAATCGTCGCGCCTGCTCGACACCCGGATCATTCCCGGTGCGCTGCTGGTGGGCGCGAAAGGCATCGACCGCACCGTGCATGACATACCGCTCGATCGCGAACTGGTCGTCTACTGCAACTGCCCGAACGAAGTATCCGCCGCCAAGGTGGCGAAGATCTTGATGGAGCAGGGCTATCGTCGTGTCCGTCCGCTGCTGGGCGGTTTGGATGCGTGGGGCGCGGCCGGCTACATGATCGAGCGACTGTCGCCAGGGCCCGTCGCGGTACCCGACGACGTTCTGCACGCAGCAGGCTGATCCTGCCCGGCCGATTCTTCCGGCGCGCGCCATTCGACTGAGCCGATCCGCGCCCGGCTCGAAAATTTACGCGTTCTTTATACCCATCGGCCGGATCGCTACCCCTTTCATATACGCCACTTCCTACAGTGCACACCTCTCCTTAGCAGGCCGGTGTCGATGGATTTCGTCTATGTGTTGCTTCTCCTCGTGCTCTGCGCAGCCACGCTGGGTTTCCTGCTGATCTGCGATCGGCTCGGCCCACGCAAGTAATTCGCCCTTTTTCCCAGCTTGCATGAGTCCCTCGTCATGAATGTTTTTTATGTCCTCGCCGCGATCATCGCGGTGGCGCTTGTCGGCTACCTGTGTATGGCCTTGCTCAAGCCGGAGTGGTTCGAATGACTACCAACGATTATCTCCAGATCGGCCTGTTCCTGGTCGTGTTGCTGCTGCTGGTGAAGCCGGTCGGCAGCTACATGGCGCTGGTCTTCGCCGATGCGCCCAATCGTGTCACGCGATTCGGTGGCCGCGTGGAGCGCGGCATCTACCGCCTGTGCGGCATCGGCCATGACGAGGACATGGGCTGGAAGCGCTATGCGCTGGCCATGCTGCTGTTCAACGTGCTCGGCCTGCTGGTGGTGTTTCTGCTGCAGCGCATGCAGCAGTGGCTGCCATTGAATCCGCAGCATTTCGGTGCGGTGTCGTCCGATTCGTCGATGAACACGGCGATCAGTTTTGCCACCAATACCAACTGGCAGGGCTACGGCGGCGAATCGACGATGAGCTACCTGACCCAGATGCTGGGCCTGGCCGTGCAGAACTTCCTTTCCGCCGCCACCGGCATCGCCGTGCTGGTGGCCGTGATACGCGGATTCAGCCGGCGCAGCGCAAAGGGCCTCGGCAATTTCTGGGTCGACCTGACGCGCAGCACGCTTTATGTGCTGGTGCCGTTGTCCCTGTTGATGACCCTGCTGCTGGTATCGCAGGGCGTGGTGCAGAACTTCAAGCCATATGTCGATGTGCCGGTGGTGCAGGCGAGCAGCTACACGACGACCGCGAAGGATGCGGCCGGCCACGACGTCACCACGCAAACGGCCGTCACCACGCAGACCCTGCCGATGGGGCCGGCCGCTTCGCAGATAGCGATCAAGCAGTTGGGCACCAACGGCGGCGGGTTTTTCAACGTCAATTCGGCGCACCCGTACGAAAACCCGACACCGCTGAGCAATTTCCTCGAAGTTCTGGCGATACTGCTGATTCCCGCTGCACTTTGTTACACCTTCGGCCACATGATTGGCGATCGTCGCCAAGGCTGGGCGTTGCTGGCGGTGATGTTGCTGATCTTCGTGCCGCTGTTGCTGGCTTGCACGGCGGCGGAACAGGCTGGCAACCCAGCGTTGCACGGACTGGCGGTGAACACGCACGCCTCGACTCTGCAGGCTGGCGGCAACATGGAAGGCAAGGAGACCCGCTTCGGCATCGTCAACTCGACGCTGTGGGCCACTGCCACTTCTGCTGCCTCGAACGGTTCGGTGAACGCGATGCACGACTCGTTCACCCCGCTCGGCGGATTGGTGCCGATGTGGCTGATCCAGTTGGGCGAAGTGATTTTCGGCGGTGTCGGCTCGGGTTTGTACGGCATGCTCGCTTTCGCGGTCGTCGCGGTGTTCATCGCCGGACTGATGGTGGGCCGCACGCCGGAATACCTCGGCAAGAAGATCGAAGCCTACGAGATGAAGATGGCCAGCCTCGCGGTATTGCTGCCGTGTGCGCTGGTGGTGATCTGTACTGCGATCGCGGTGATGGTGCCGGCCGGTGTGGCAGGCATCGCGAATCCCGGCGCGCACGGCTTCAGCGAAATCCTCTATGCAGTCAGTTCGGCCTCCAACAATAACGGCAGTGCGTTCGGTGGACTTTCAACCAACACACCGTTCTGGAACGTGTTGCTGAGCATCTGCATGTTCCTGGCGCGTTACCCGCTCGCCATCGCGATGCTGGCGATGGCCGGCGCACTCGCTGCCAAACGTCAAGTACCCGAGTCGGCCGGCACGCTGCCCACGCACAAGCCGCTATTCATCACGCTGCTGGCGTGCGTGGTGATCGTCATCGGCGCACTCACCTTCCTGCCGGCGCTGGCCTTGGGGCCGATCGCCGAGCAACTCATGTCCGCAATGGGGCACTGATCCATGACTTCGCATACTCAAGCGGCGGGCGGTTTCAACCGCGCGCTGGTCTCTACGGCCCTGGTCGATTCGTTCCGCAAGCTGTCGCCGCGGTTGCAGTTCCGCAACCCGGTGATGTTCGTGGTATTCGTCTGCAGCGTGCTGACCACCTTGCTGTGGGTGCAGGCGCTGGCCGGTCACGGCGAGGCGCCGACCGGCTTCATCTTCTGGGTCAGCCTGTGGCTGTGGTTCACGCTGCTGTTCGCGAACTTCGCCGAGGCGTTGGCGGAAGGCCGCGGCAAGGCGCAGGCCGATGCGCTGCGCAGTTCGCGCAAGGACGTCGTCGCCAAGAAGCTGGCATCCGCCGACCGGAACGCGGCGATTACCTTCACGCCATCCAGCGAACTGCGCACCGGTCATCACGTGCTGGTCGAGGCCGGCGAATCGATGCCCGGTGACGGCGAGGTGGTGATCGGCGCGGCCAGCGTGGACGAGAGTGCGATCACCGGCGAATCCGCACCGGTGATCCGCGAATCCGGCGGCGATCGCAGTGCGGTCACCGGCGGCACGCGGGTGCTGTCCGACTGGCTGGTGGTGCGCATTACCAGCAATCCGGGTGAGAGCTTTCTCGACCGCATGATCGCGATGGTCGAAGGTTCCAAGCGCCGCAAGACGCCGAACGAGATCGCGCTGACCATCCTGCTGGCCAAGTTCACGCTGATCTTCCTGCTCGCCTGCGCCACGCTGCTGCCGTATTCGATCTACAGCGTGCAGGCGGCCGGCATCGGTCATCCGATCACGCTCACCGTGCTGATCGCGCTGCTGGTGTGCCTGATCCCCACCACCATCGGCGCGCTGTTGTCGGCGATCGGCATCGCCGGCATGGACCGGATGATCCGAGCCAACGTGATCGCCACCTCCGGTCGCGCTGTCGAGGCGGCTGGCGACGTGGACGTGCTGCTGCTGGACAAGACCGGCACCATCACGCTGGGCAACCGCCAGGCGGTCGCGTTTCAGCCTGCACCAGGCATCGCGGAAAGCGTGCTGGCCGAAGCGGCGCAGTTGGCCTCGCTCGCCGACGAAACGCCGGAAGGCCGCAGCGTGATCGTGCTGGCGAAAGACAAGTACGGTTTGCAGGAACGCACGCTGGCTGAAGGCGAGGCGCAGTTCGTGCCATTCACCGCGCAGACCCGCATGAGTGGCATCGATCTCGGCAGCCGGCATATCCGCAAGGGTGCGCTGGATGCGGTGGAGAAATACCTCGACGCGCAGAGCAGCCATCTGCCGCCGCTGCTCAAGCGCATGGCCGAGGACATCGCACGTCGCGGTGCCACGCCGCTGATCGTCACCGAAGGCGCGATCGCGCTGGGTGTGATCGAGCTCAAGGACATCGTCAAGTCGGGCATCAAGGAGCGCTTCGCCGAGATGCGCAAGATGGGCATCAAGACCATCATGATCACCGGCGACAATCCGCTCACCGCCGCGGCGATCGCAGCGGAGGCCGGCGTCGACGACTTCCTCGCCGAGGCTACGCCGGAAGCGAAGCTCAAGCTGATCCGCGACATCCAGTTCGAGAACCGGCTGGTGGCGATGTGCGGCGACGGCACCAACGATGCGCCGGCGCTGGCGCAGGCCGATGTCGCGGTGGCGATGAACACCGGCACGCAGGCCGCGAAAGAGGCCGGCAACATGGTCGACCTCGATTCCAACCCGACCAAGCTGATCGAGGTGGTGGCGATCGGCAAGCAGCTGCTGATCACCCGCGGTTCGCTGACCACATTCTCGATCGCCAACGACATCGCCAAGTATTTCGCGATCATCCCGGCCGCGTTCGCCACCACCTATCCGGCGCTGAATGCGCTCAATGTGATGCATCTGGCGACGCCGCAGAGCGCGATCCTGTCGGCGGTGATCTTCAATGCGCTGATCATCATCTGCCTGATTCCGCTGGCGCTGAAAGGCGTGAAATACCGCGCGCTCGGCGCCGATGCCCTGCTGCGCCGCAACCTGCTGATCTATGGCCTAGGCGGTGTGGTTGTGCCGTTCGTCGGCATCAAGATCATCGACATGCTGCTGGTGACGTTCGGGCTGGCCTGAGCGCTTCTTGATCATCGCTCCGGCTTTTGCCGGAGCGACGAACCCTTCTCCTGGAACGCAAGTCATGCAGACCCTGAAAGTATCCGTTTCTCTCCCCGATGCCACTCATCCCGACATGGAGCTGCGTCTGTCCGCCAACGACTCGAACTGCAACGTGGTCATTGCACTGCCGATGCAGATCGCTCGTCCTCCGGACGTCGTGCAGCCCCCTGGCGATGTCGAGTCGCCGCGGGATGACGACGACTACGTGCTCGGCGGTTACGCCGGTATCTGAATTCGATTTTCTCACTACCTAACGATGTGCATCGCCTGCTACAGGCATGATGCCGGAGTTCTCACCATGAAGTTGCATCCCCTTGCTGCTGCGGCAGCCTTCCTTTCCCTCGGTTGTGTCGCAAATGTCTGCGCCGCCGATGCGCCGGCCAACCCCGTGACCGGCAATGTTGCCGTGACTTCCGACTACATGTTCCGAGGTCTCACTCAGACCTGGGGCCGACCAGCGATCCAGGGCGGTGCCGATTACGCCAACCCGGACGGTTTTTCCGCCGGCTTCTGGGGTTCGAGCATCAGTGAACGCACTTATCCCGGTGGTGCGATGGAATTGGATCTCTACGCCAGCTACGGCCAGGCGATCAACAGCGATTGGTCGTGGCGCGCCGGTATCTACAGTTATGTCTATCCCGGTGGCAACCTGGATCAGGCGCCCGGCTATGCCTCGCGTTCGTTCACGACGGTCGAGGCGAACGCCTCGCTGACCTGGAAGATGTTCACACTGAAGTACAACCGCTCGCCCACCGATTACTTCGGTGTGGATACCGAGCAAGGCTACACCGGCGATTCGAAGGGTACCGATTACCTGCAGCTGGATGCCGCCATTCCGATGAACGATATGTGGAGCCTCGCCTTGCATGTTGGCCACACGCACTACACCACCACATTGGTCGCTCCACTGGCCGATGGCGCGCGCAATCCGAGTTATAGCGATCTCGGTGCGACGCTGAAATACCAAGTCGCCACGCACTGGTCGATCAGCGGCGGCGTTACCTATGCCACCAACGCCAACTTCTACCGCCACACCAGCAGCTTTCTTGATGCCAATGACAGCCGCAACGTCGGTGGAACTCGCGGTTTCTTGATGCTTCAAGGCACGTTCTGACCGGAGTACTTCCATGATCAAGCTCTTGCGTCAATCCTTTGTCCTGCTGCTGGTGATGACCGTGATCACCGGCGTTTTCTATCCGTTGGCTGCCACCGGCTTGGCGCAACTGATCTTTCCGCATCAGGCCAATGGCAGCCTGATCGTGAAGGACGGCAAGCTGGTCGGCTCGGCGCTGATCGGCCAGTCGTTCACCGATCCGAAGTATTTCTGGGGACGTCCGTCGGCGACCAGTCCGAACCCGTACAACGCGGCGGCGTCGTCGGGTTCGAACCAGGGGCCGACTAATCCGGCGCTCACCGATGCGGTGAAGCAGCGCATCGCCGCCTTGCACGCGGCCGATCCCGGCAACACCGCGCCGGTGCCGGTGGACCTGGTGACCGCGTCCGGCAGCGGACTCGATCCGCAGATCAGCCCGGCGGCCGCGCAGTACCAGGTGGCGCGCGTGGCCAATGCGCGCGGACTGAGCTCGTCGCAGGTACAGGCGCTGGTGAACGAGTACACCGACGGTCGCCAGCTCGGCGTACTCGGCGAACCGCGGGTCAACGTGCTGCAGCTCAACCTTGCGCTGGATGCGCCACAGGCGCGCGACAGCCGATCGCGCTAATGTGACGACCCGCGCTATCGTAACGACAACCAGCGGACCGACGGCGCAATGACCGAATCATCCTCCCGCGAAGCCCGCGCCGATGCGCTGCTGAATACCTCGCACGACGAGAACAGCCGGCGGTTGAAGGTGTTCCTCGGCGCGGCGCCGGGTGTCGGCAAGACCTACGCCATGCTGTCGGCTGCGCGCGAATTGAAACGGCAGGGCGTGGACGTGGTGGTCGGGCTGGTCGAGACGCATGGCCGTGCCGAAACCGCAGCGCTGCTGGAAGGGTTGGAAGTGCTGCCGCGGCGCCCGGTGCGCTATCAGACATCGAGCGGCACCGAGCGCGATTTCACCGAATTCGATCTCGATGCCGCGCTCGCCCGCAAGCCGGCCGTGCTGCTGGTCGACGAACTCGCGCACAGCAACCTGCCGGGCGGTCGCCACGAACGGCGCTGGCAGGACATCGCCGAACTGCTCGATGCCGGCATCGAGGTCTACAGCGCGCTCAACGTGCAGCATCTGGAGAGCCTCAACGACCAAGTGCGCCGGATCACCGGTGTGGCCGTGCGCGAAACGGTGCCCGATGCCTTCCTCGATCGCGCGCGCGACATCGTGCTGGTCGACCTGCCGCCGCGCGAGCTGATTGGCCGGCTGAAGCAGGGCAAGGTGTACGTGCCGGAAACCGCAGCGGCGGCGCTCGATTCATTCTTCTCCCCAACCAACCTGGCGGCATTGCGCGAGCTGGCGGTGGACACCATCGCCAGCCATGTCGACAGCGACCTGCGCGAACACATGCTGGCGCGCGGCGGCGTGATGCCGGTGCGGCGACGCGTGCTGGCGGCGATCGACGGCCACGCGCAAAGCGAATACCTGGTGCGCGTGGCGCGGCGCATCGCCGAGCGTCGCGGGGCGCCGTGGAGCGTCGCCTATGTCGATGTCGGAACCACACTCGACAACGCGCGGCGCGAGCGGCTGGATGCGGCGATGCGGCTGGCGCGCCGGCTGGGTGGCGAATCGATCATCCTGCGCGGCCACGCCATTGCCGACGAACTGATTGCGCACGCCGATCGCGAAGGCGTCGGCCAGATCATCCTCGGCCGCACACGCGAGCGTCCGCTGGCGCGCATGCTCGGGCGTTCGTTGACCCAGTTGCTGCTGCGCCGCGGTGCGCATCTGGAACTCACCATCATCGCCACACCGGCCGAACGCGCGCAGGCGCGCCGGCGGCTGCGTCTGCCCGGTGGGCGGGGTTCGCGCAGCGAGTACGTCTACGCCACCCTCGCTACGCTGGTGGCGTTCGGCCTTTCGTTCATCGCCGATCGCTACCTGTCGGTCGCCAATCTGTCGCTGATCTTCCTCACCGCCGTGCTGGCGGTGGCGGTGAGGACGCGCATGGCGGTGGCCGTCTATACGGCCATCCTGTGTTTCCTTGGCTACAACTTCTTCTTCGCGCCGCCGCGCTACACCCTGGCCATCGCCAACGCGGACGACGTTCTGGCGGTGACGCTGTTCCTGGTCGTGGCGCTGGTCTGCAGCCGGCTCGCCACCCGGTTGGCCAGCCAGGTGGAGTCGTTGCGCGCATCGCATGCACAGGCGCGCGCATTGCTCGCACTGGGCCAGCAGCTTTCCACCAGCACCGATGCTGCCGGCATCCGCGATGCCGGCGCGCGTGCGCTGGCGCATGCGCTGCGTTGCGGTGCGTCCGTGCTTGCGCGGGACGCGGAACAGGTGCTGCGTGTGATGGCGGGCGCGCCCGGGGAGTACACGTTGTCCACCCGCGACCTGGCCGCGGCCGACTGGAGCGATCGTCACGGCGAACAGGCCGGCTGTTATACCGACACCCTGAACGCGGCTTCCTGCTGGATGCTGCCGCTGGGCAACGATGGCCGTTCGCTCGGTGTGGCTGCGCTTCGCTTCGATCCGGCGCTGGGCGAACCCGACCTCGACACGCGCAGCCTTGCGCTGGCGATGACCCAGGACATCGGCCAGGCGCTGGAGCGTGCGCGCCTGTCCGACGAGCTGGAAGGCGCACGCGTGCAGGGTGAAACCGAGCGGTTGCGCAACGCGCTGTTGTCTTCGGTGTCGCACGACCTGCGCTCGCCGCTGGCCTCGATGATCGGCGCCGCCGGCACCCTGGTGAGCTACGAGGAGAAGCTGCCGCGCGAGGAACGCCAGCAACTGCTGGAAGCGATCCTCGGCGAAGGCCAGCGGCTGGATCGCTATATCCAGAACCTGCTCGACATGACCCGGCTCGGCCACGGCACGTTGAAACTCAACCGCGACTGGACCGACAGCGCCGAGATCGTCGCTGCGGCAGTGACGCGGCTGCGCAAGCTGTTTCCAGACCTGCGCGTCGAAACGGTCGCGCCATCCGATGTGGTGTTGCTTTACGTCCATCCCGCGCTGATCGAGCAGGCGCTGTTCAACATTCTTGAAAACGCCGCGCGCTTCTCGCCGCCGGACGAAGCGGTACGCGTGACCGTGCACGTCGTCGGCGATCGCCTGCTGATCGATGTCGCCGATCGCGGCCCAGGCATCCCGGAAGACGAGCGGGCGCGTATCTTCGACATGTTCTATTCGGTGTCGCGCGGCGATCGCGCGCCGCAAGGTACCGGACTCGGCCTGGCGATCTGCCGCGGCATGATCGGCGCGCACGGCGGCAGCGTCGAAGCCTTGCCAGGAGATGGCATCGGCACCACCATCCGCATCAGTCTGCCATTGCCGCCACCGCCGGACACCAGCCCCTGATGCCGTTTCCATGACGCGACTCCCATGACATCGGTTTCCTCACGCATCCTGGTGATCGACGACGAAGCGCAGATCCGCCGTTTCCTCGACATCGGCCTGCGCGCGGAAGGCTACGACGTGCTGTTGGCGGCCAATGCGAAAGAAGGCCTGGCGCAGGCGGCCACCCAATCGCCGGATCTGGTGATCCTCGACATCGGCCTGCCGGACATGGACGGTCATGACGTGCTCGCCGAGCTGCGCCAGTGGAGCCAGGTACCGGTACTGATGCTGTCGGTGCGCGATGCCGAAAGTGAAAAGGTGCGCGCACTCGATCAGGGCGCCAACGACTACGTCACCAAGCCGTTCGGCATCCAGGAGCTGATGGCGCGGCTGCGTGCCTTGTTGCGCAACCATCCCGGCGAGCCCGGCACGCCGCCGCGCTACGACGACGGCCGACTGGCGATCGACCTGGCGCGACGCGAAGTGACGCTCGATGGCCAGCTGCTCTCGCTGACCCGCAAGGAATACGCAGTGCTGGCGATGCTGCTGCAGCATGCCGGCCGGGTGGTGACGCAGCAGCAGTTGCTGCGCGAACTCTGGGGCCCGACCCACACCGCCGACAGCCAGTACGTGCGCATCGTGCTGGGCAAGCTGCGGCAGAAACTGGGCGACGATCCGGCCACGCCGCGCTGGCTGAAGACCGAGCCGGGCGTGGGATACCGCTTTCTCGCCGGCTGACACCGCCGCCGCGCCGTTGCGGGCCGGTCGCTTCGTGCGGACGGCCCGGAACGGCCCAGACCCACCGCCAATCGGGTTGCCCGCGCCTGTACAGGGCCGGCGCCGAGGTTATGATACGCGGACAGATTCACCACTCCGGCTGCAACTCATCCCACACTTGCGGCCGGCCCAACAGAGGACATTCCCATGGCACGCGGCATCAACAAAGTCATCCTGGTCGGCAACCTCGGCGCGGATCCGGAAATGCGCCACACCGGCGGCGGCACCGCCGTCACCACGATCAACATCGCCACCTCCGAATCGTGGACCGACAAGCAGTCCGGCGAAAAGCAGGAGCGCACCGAGTGGCACCGCGTGAAGCTGTTCGGCCGGCTTGCCGAGATCGCCGGCGACTACCTGAAGAAAGGCCGCCAAGTCTATATCGAAGGTTCGCTGCGCACCGACAAGTACACCGACAAGGCCGGCGTCGAGCGCTACAGCACCGACGTCATCGCCAGCGAAATGCAGATGCTCGGCGGCAATGAAGGCGGTGGCGGTGGCGGTGGCGCCAGCGGTGGTGGTCAGCGCGAGCGCCCGCAGAGCTCCGGTGGCGGCCAGCGTTCGTCGGGTGGCGGCAACTATGGCGGCGGTTCGCGCGGCGGCGACGACTACGGCAGCCAGCGCCCGTCGCCGGCACCGGCCGACAGCGGCTTCGCGGACGACGAGATTCCGTTCTGATCCCAGCTTTACCGTGATCCACGAAGGCCCGCCCCGCGCGGGCCTTCGTTCGTCCGGCGACACCGTTTTGCCGTTTCCTGCACGTAGGCCGTGCCTACCATCGGCTACCGCATCACTTGGAATGCCGCCATGGCGCGCCCGATCTGGATCGGTAGCCTGTCGTTCGGCCTGTTCAATGTGCCGATCCGCCTGATGACCGCCGAGCGGCGGGTCGAACTGCATTTCCGTATGCTCGACCAGCGCAGCAACACGCCGATCCGCTACGAGCGCGTCAACGCCGACTCTGGCGAGGAAGCGCCGTGGAAGGATGTGGTCAAGGCGTTCGAGTATTCCAAGGGCAATTACGTGGTGCTCGACGAGAAGGACATCCTCAGCGTCGCCATCGAATCGCACGAGACGGTGGAGATCGACGCTTTCGCTGGTGGCCGAGGTGACGTTTCGCGGCTGGGGTGGTCATCGCCTGCTGCGTCAGGGCAGTTTCATGCGTTTGCGGGAGGACAAGAACGTGGACGATCTTGATATGCAGGCGAGCGGGGTTACGCCGCGCAAGCATGTCGTAGCGAAAGCGCTGGCGAAGGTCGCGACCAAGACAGCGCAGAAACGCGCGGACAAGACCGGTGAGGACGTGGCGATCACGTACGCCACGCGCGTGGTCTATCCCGACAGCAGGATCACCAAGGGCGATGTCGCCGCGTACTACACCGCCGTCGCGCGATGGATCTTGCCCGAACTGGTCGACCGGCCGTTGTCGATGCTGCGCTGTCCCGGCGGAATCGGCGGGGAGTGCTTTTTCCAGAAGCACTACGCGGCCACGTTTGGAAGCAGCGTGAAAGCGATCCCGCTGAAGGCGAAAAATGGGGATGTCGACGACTATGTCTATATCCGCGATCTGCGGGGCCTGCTCGAACTGGTGCAGATGAATACGCTCGAATTGCATCCCTGGGGATCGCGCGTGGACAAGCCGGATGCCCCCGACCGCATCGTGTTCGATCTGGACCCGGCCGAAGGCGTGGTGTGGAAGTCCGTGGTCGCGGCTGCGCGCGAAATCCGCGCGCGACTGCGGCAGGCCGGCCTGGAAAGTTTCGTGCGCACCAGCGGCGGCAAGGGCCTGCACGTAGTGGTGCCGTTTCGCCGCGGGCCGGACTGGCCGACCGTGAAGTGCTTCTGCGAATCGTTCGCCGACGCGATGGTTTCGCTGCATCCACTGCAGTACATCGCCACCGCGAGCAAGGCGCAGCGCAAGGACAAGATCTTCATCGACTGGCTGCGCAACACGCGCGGTGCCACCAGCGTATGCAGCTGGTCGCTGCGTGCCCGCGCCGGCGCGCCGGTGGCGATGCCGCTGCGCTGGGACGAACTTGGCAGCATTCGCAGCGGCGCGGCGTTCGATCTGAAGAAGGCGCTGAAGCGCGCGTCGGGATTGAAAGCCGATCCGTGGGAAGGCATCGCGACACTGAAGCAACGGTTGCCGAAATTCTGACGCTCTCCCTTGTCTCGGAATGGGGCGGCACAACTACTTTTGACCGATGCCGACGTCTTCCCCGGTTTTGCGACGGGGAAGATGTCGCACACTCACTTTCCGTAGGTTTCCTCGCTGTATTCCGGCGACACCACCGGCTCGACGCGCAACGACGTGCGGTCGTTGCCCATCGGCACGAGCGAGACCTTGCCAAGCCCGCCATGGTGCCCGGTGCTCCACGATGAAATCGCGATGGTGTTTTTCCCGTGGGGATTCAGCAAGCCCGCCGGTAGCGGGAACAGATGCTGCGGACCCACGGCATTGACATAGCGGCCGACCTGCCAGCCGTTGATGAAGATCAGCGCCCGGTATGTCGCCGAGGAGTTGTCGTCGATCGACAGTCCGACCGGCGCATCCTGGTCGACCGGAGTGTCGAGCGAGAATGTCGTGCGATACCAGCCTACGCCGGCCTCGGAAACCCGGTTCGGCAACGTCATAGGTTGCCAGCCGTCGTCCGGATAACCCGGCAACGACCAGCCCATGCGTTCGCCATAGGGGCCGCCGTTGTTCAGCGGGCCGCGCACGGAATCGATCGGCGTCTCGCCGCCGCGGTTGCCCTGGATTTTCCAGGCGATATCCGCCGGTGAGCTGTCCAGCGCGGCGGCAATCAATCCGCGCGGCTCCCGATAGGCGCCGCTGAATTCCTCCTGATTGTGTCCCATGCTTTCGGTGAGTACGGACAGCACGTTGTCTTTTCCGGCAAGCAGGTCGGCGGCGTCGAACTTGAGGTACTTCGTGCCCGACGGCGCCGTGCCGAGATAGTGGCCGTTGAGCCACGCGGTGAACTGCCCGTTGTTGCCGTCATGCACGCCGAGGCTGACGGTGAAGGACGCGCCTTTTTCATTGCCGAGCGCGGTGAAGTGGCCGCGGTACCAGACATCGCCGTGATGGAAGCCGTAGACGTCGCTGTCGAGAATCGGCAGATGGCCGTCCCACAGGGGATTCAGCGTGCTCTTGCGATCCGCAGTCTGCCATGCGCTGTCGTCGTAGGCGGCGGCGATTTCCGGCGCGCCCGCCTTGAATTTCCAGTGTGCCAGGGAGGGTAGCGATACGGGATGCGGGCCCGCGAGTTGTCCGATCAGGCTCTCCGAGGGCGTCGATGTCGTGTGGACGGGTTCATCGTTCCAGACGATCCTCCCGACTCGCGCGGGCGCGAACACTTCGATCGGCGTCGCCCGGTCGGTGTCGCCGGTCAGCTCGAGGGTCGCCGACGGATTGAAGCGTCCGGACGCATCGTCCAGCCGTGCGGACATCGTCGCGTTCCTCACCAGGTGCGGGCCGCGCACGAGCACGGATCCATTCGAAGTATCGATCTTCCAGAAACTTTCCGCCGCCGAGTTATCGCCGATCAGCAAGAGGAGCCGCGCGTGCGGACTTTGCACGGCGACCCGGATGAGGCCTGCATGCCGGTAGTTGAGCCGCAACTCGCCGCGGCCTGCGTCCCAGTGCGTGGCGACCTTGCCATCGAGCACGCGGACGTCCGGTCGGGTGTCATAGCGCAGCACCGTTTCGCCATCTTCGGCGGGCCTGCCGTAAAGCACGGCGATATCGCGATCGTCGGCGGCGACGTGGGTCAGCAGTTCGGAGGTGGAATACACCAGGTCCTGCGCGCCGAAGCGGTAGTGGGCCAGCAGCAGTTTCGAGTCGCGGCCATCGATGCGCAGCACGGTTCCCGGTTGTTGCGGCACGCGCGTGAACGTCGCGGCCGCTTTCTTGCCAGTGGCATCCCCGGTCGCGGCACCGGCATGGCGGGAAAGGTCGAGCCACAGGTGCGTAGTGTCATTGGTGGTGGATGTGGCATCGCCGTGACGCACGATGTAGATCGTCGTGCCATCGTCCGGATTGATCCGGCCGTCCAGGCGCAACGCGGCATTGTCCGGTGGCCGGGTGGCAAGGCGGTCGGTCTTGGCAAGCTGCTGCACGGACTGGATGAAGTAGCCGATCAATTTCTGCTGGAAATACTTGGGCGTGAGTTGCCGGGCCTCGCTGATGGCCGCGCCGTAGTCGTACGACGTATACACCCCAGGCGAAGCCAGCCAGCCCCAGTTCGTTCCGCCGTAGGTCATGTAGAAGTTCTGCATGGTCGAGCCCGAAGCCATGTTGGCCTCATAGAAGACCCGCTCGAAGTCGGCGCCGGTCAGCTGGCGGCAGCGGTCGTAGTCCGCGCCGCCCCAGGTGTCGAACGCGCCGCCCTGGTATTCGGGAAACGACAGCGGCGAGCGGGTGAGTGCCTTGCGTTCGTCGCGGTACTCGTAGAAGCCTTTCCAGTGCTGCGGATGGCTGCAGTTGAAACCTTGCGGGTAGGAGTCGTATCCCGGAATGTCCACCGCGCCCATGCCGTTCTGGAACGCCGCGTTGTGGTTGCCGGTGAGCGGCACGGTGATGCTGTCGGCGCGCACTTTCTGTTCGAGGTCCTGCATGTAGCGCCGACCACCGGGCGAGGTGTCGTAAAACTCGTTTTCGATCTGGTAGAGAAGGACCGTGCCCGTGCCGTTGGTGACCTGGTGCCGCGCGAGAATGGCGTCGATGTGGGTGAGCCACTGACGATAGGCGGCCGTGTAGTCGGCGGCGGGCGAACGGGGCTTGCCCTTGATGGCGGTCAGCCAGCTGGGCAAACCGCCGCCGTCGGTTTCCGCGTTGATGTACGGTCCGGGTCGGGCAATGACGTAGATTCCGACGTCGTTGGCCATGTCGAGCAGGCGGTCGACATCGCGCACGCCTGAGAAATCGTAGACCCCGTTCCGGGCGGAGTGGTAATCCCAGTCGAAGTAGATCTGCACGCTGTTGTAGCCGGCGGCCTTCATCTTCTGCAGCACGTCTTTCCACAGGCTCGGGCTCGGTAATCGCCAGTAGTGGAATTCGCCGGACCAGACATAGATCCGCCGGTCATCGATCTTCAGCGAATAGCGATCGTAGGTGACGGTGTGCCGGCCAGGCGCAGTGTTTGCCGCTGCGACGTCGGCAGCCGACGCTTCGCATGAAAGTAGACAGGCGAGCGCCAGTGCAGGCATCCACTTCTTGCAGTGGCGGAGGGTGGAAGGAAACCGTCGTGCGTTGCGCATATCCGTTGTCCAGGCCTGCAAAAGCCGCTTTGATGGAACGCCCGATTCGAGCGGACGCATGCCGTGTCGTTCGGCGATGACTACATTTTTCCGGATGTCGGCAGTTGCACCACGGGCAGCTCGATAAAGCTCGGTTGCTGCGGTGAGCGGTAGATGCGCTGCGTGGCCTTTTTGTAGTCCGCGGGCCGGGCCAGGAAAATGTTCGGCACGAAGGTCTGCGGGTTGCGGTCGTACAGTGGGAACCAGCTCGACTGGACCTGCACCATCAGCCGGTGGCCCTTGGCGAAGACGTGGCTGGTCGTGGGCAGGTCGAAGCGATACGGCAGCGGTTGATCCGGTGTGATGGCTTCGGCCCTGGCCAGGCTGGTGCGGTAGCGGCCGCGGAAAATGTCCATGCTCACCGGCAGCTGGTACTGGCCCATCGAGGGCTTCTCGCGAACTTCGTCGGGATACACGTCGATCAGCTTGACCACCCAGTCGCTGTCGCTGCCGCTGGTGGACGCGACCAGGTGCACGACCGGTTCGCCGCTGATCTTCAGCGGTGCGGCGAGCGGTTCGGATTCGTAGGTGAGCACGTCGGTGCGGGTGGCGAACTGGCGCTGGTCGTCCACCAGCCATTCCGGCCAGGAATCGACCTGGTCGGGCAGGCCGTGGCTCCACGGCTGGATCGGGCGGATGCGATACGGCACCGGCTTGGCCGGATCGGACACGTATTCGTCGAAAGCCGGGTCGCCGGCCGCGGGCGGCGCAAAGCCGAGGCCGCCATCGGCATGCAGGAACAACGGCTTCATCTGCGGCTTGCAGCCGCTGGCGCAGCCGGAGGGCCAGCTATCCAGTTTTTCCCAGGCATTGGCGCCGGTGACGAAGGCGTTGACTGGCGCGATGTCGGCCTTCGGTGCATCGTCCTTCAGGTACTGCGCAAGGAACGGTCGCAGGATCTGCTGGCGAAAATAACGTCCGGTATCGCTGCCAAGTTCGATATGGCCGATGTCGGACGCGGCTTCCCATGTCTTGGCGTGGCGCCATGGGCCGAGCACTAGGAACAGCTTCTTGTGCGCGGGATCCTTCGGTGCCAGCGCGCGATAGACGGCCATGTCGCCGTAGATGTCTTCTTCGTCCCACAGGCTGTGCACCAACATGACCGGCACGGTGAGCCGCATGCCGGCCAACTGACGATCGACCGCCTGGTCCTGCCAGAATGCATCGTAGGTAGGATGCGCGATCAGCTTCTGCCAGAAGCCCAGTTGCTCCATGCCGCGCGATCGGGCCAGCGCGTCCGCCGAGCCGGCGCGCAGATAGAGTTCGTAGTCGTCGCGATCGCCGGACCACCACGGATACTGGCTGGAACGCCCGGCGACCTGGCCGTAGATGTACGGAATCATCTGTTGGCGAAACGCGCCGTTGTGGAACCAGTCATCGCCGCGCCAGCCGTCGACCATCGGGTTGATCGGCACCGCCACCTTCATCGCCGGATGCGGATGCACGGCGGCCATCAATGCCTCGAAGCCGTCGTAGGAAATGCCCAGCACGCCGACCTTGCCGTTGCTTTCCGGCACGTGCTTCACCAGCCAGTCGACGGTGTCGTAGATGTCGGTGGCGTCGTCGACCGGCGTGTGGTTCTGTGGGCCACGCAATGGGCGGTTCATCACGAAATCGCCCTGCGATCCGTATTTTCCGCGAACGTCCACCACCACGCGGATATAGCCATCCTCCACGATGATGTCGGCGGGATTGTCGTAGCCGTTGATCGTCGGGCCCAGATGCGGCCCGTCGGAACGATGGGTCATGCTGTCGGCGCTGTAAGGCGTCACGGTGAGCAGGATGCCGGCGTGAGTGACACCTTGCGGAATTAGGATCTGCGCATGCAGCGTGGTGCCGTCGCGCATGGGAATCTCAGCGACGCGGCGTATAAATCCGTCGTGTCGCACAGGGCTGAAATGAGCTGGGGTTTCGTTCGGAAGGCTGCTGTACTGGCTTTGCGCAAAAGACGGCAGGGCCAGCGTGCCCACGAAAGCCAGGGTAAGGCCGGTG
>DASWOQ010000082.1:0-154122 GCA_036398675.1 Rhodanobacter sp.
CCTTTCGGCAGCGCCAACTTCGTCGCCGCGAACAATGCCCCAAGAATCGGAGCGACGATCAACGGATTTCGCAGCAACGACATCAACACCTTAGCTGCCAAACGGTGCGGTTTGCGCTCGACCTGCAGGCCTGCTTCGGTAAGCGCGATTCCGATACCAAACAGCACGCAGGTCACCAGGATGGTGGCAATGGTCGTCGGCGTACGGCTGGCGGAGCCAAACACCAGCAGACACAGGGGAAAGCCTACGTAGCCGGTGTTCGGATAGGACGCAGCAAGCGCATCGATGCTGGCATCGGCGAGATGACGGCCACGCAGCAGACCGCATGCAAGCACCAGCGCGAACACCGCTGCGCAAGTCAACGAGAACGTGGCGATGAAACCCGGCAAGTAAAGCTCGGACCAGCTGGATTTGGCCATGATGTCGAACAGCAGTGCCGGCAGCGCCAGCCAGACGACGAACTTGTTCAGTTCAGACGCTGCGGTCGGTCCGAGCACGCCCCGCTTTCCGCAAAGGAAGCCCGACAGCATCAGGCCAAAAACGGGGAACAGAATCTGCAGTGCAGCGAACAATGGATCATCTCCTGGCGGCAGACTTCGGGTATCGCTGCCTCAATTCAGTAACACCTGGACTTCCCGTAGCACGCGGCGGGCACCTTGCGCGATCCATGCGATGCCGCCGAATGGAACAGGGGAACGCAACCTACTTAAGCTTTTCTCGTAACCCTATCGCTCCATCACGACACGCCACCGGCACGCTCGGTGCCGATGGCGGCTGAGCGCTAGTTTTGTAACTCCTGTCCGCGCGTCTCCGGCAACAGGCGACAGAGCATCGCCGCCGCGATTGCGCCAACCGCACCGAATGCAACAGCTTCGGCAACACTCCAGCCGAGGCCACGAGCGATCAACAGCCCGAGGATCGGCGCCCCTCCGGCGCCAATCGCCCGTCCGATGTAATACACGGCGTTCTGAGCGGTCGTGCGAACTTCCGTGGGGAACAACTCACTCAACCAGACACCTTGGACGCCGAAATAGCCGTAGCCCATGTGCAACAGGAAATACGCGGAAAGCATGATCCAGAAGGTGCGCGGCGCCACCATGTCTCCCGAGGTGACATAGAGCGCTGCGCCGAAGACGACATAGGCCAACACACCCAATGCCGTGGTCACCAGGTAGGCGCGGCGGCGGCCGATCGCATCGGCGAGAAACCCGCCGGTGATGTAGCTGATGGCGCCAAGCACGGAGCTCACGATCCCGATGTTCCCGACCTGGCGAGCATTCAGGTGATACACGCTTTGCCACATGGCCGGCCCGTAGGTGTACACCGCGTAGGATCCGTAGAAACTCGCGGACAGCAGCGCACTGGCGATGAGCATTCGTTTGCCCAGCGGTCCGCTCAGCAGTTGGCGCATGCTTACTGGCTTCGCTCCCATGGCGCCGGCGGTTGGCCGCATCTGCATGCGTTCGCGCCATAGCTGTGATTCGGGCATGAACAACGTCGCCACGGCGCAGATCAAACCAATCGCGCCCAGCGTGCCAAATGCCCAGCGCCATGCGTCCTCGCCCAGTCCGGCAGTTCCTCGATATATCCATGCTGCCAACAGTGCGCCGGCCAGAAACATGGATTGCAACAAACCGCTGGCCAAGCCCCGGCGCTGCTCCTTCCCGGGGAACGCTTCATTCACGTACGCAAAAGCGATGCCCGACTCGCCGCCGATGCCGATGCCGGCCAACACGCGTACCAGGAACAGCATCTCGTAGCTGTTCACCACCGCCGTGACCGAGGTGAAGATGCTGAACAAAAGCACGGTGACGAACAATCCCGCACGACGTCCGCGCCGGTCTGCGAAGCGTCCGAAAACGATGCCGCCGACGATGCCGATCAGATAGCTCGACGCTTGGATGCTGGACAACTCGACGAGCGATACGTGCAAATGCGCGGCCAGGGGTGCCATGAAGTACAGGAAGACCGTGAAATCTGCTCCATCCAGTACCGTGCACGAGAACGCAAGCGCAACGATCGTGACTCGCTGTCGACGGTTATAGGCGGGGATGCTTCCCGCAACCGAAACGGATGTGCTCATCGTGATACTCCGTCGAGTTGGGTGGGCCAATGGGCGAGGTCGTGCAAGTCGATCGTCAAACGCAGTCCAACCACCAGTGCATTCCGTGGCTGCTCTGTGACGGCCGGGCGCACCGAGGTGTCCGGGTGTACCAGGTATTGCACGGCGGGCAGCAGTCGGATGCCCCGCGTGAGCTGGAAGCCATAGTTCAATTCGAAGAGCGTCTCTCGTGACGCCACTCGACCGGCATGACCGACTTGGGCTCGCTCGAAATTCAAGAATGCCTGCTCGCTATCGCCCAACAGGAACTGTGAGGCCGACAGACCGACCGTATCCATCGGTCGGCCGGGCACCATGCCGATAGCAACCACGCCGAGCGTTGCCTGAGAGTGGTACTTTGAGATTTGATCGGTAACGGCACTGAAGCCGCCAAGGACAGTGATGTTCCGAGTGCTGCCGGGATCCGGCCGAAAGACCGTCTTGTCTCCCATGACGTAATACCCGTTGCGCTCGGGACGAGTACGCGGTGGACCGCCATGTCCGCCCGACGTGTCGTAGAACGGATCCTTGATATTCGAACTGTCGTGGAATGCCCCTACGCGAACGTGGAGCGGATACGACGTCTGTTTCAGCTCGGTCCCGTAGGAAAATTCGACGGGGACCAACAGGCCGGTCGATTGCTTGGTCGACCAGTCGAAGCCATTGCTTGGAATGAGTGAAGCATTGACCTCGAACGCTCCAACCTGGACGGCGGTGTGGTCGCTCGTGGCCACCCTGACCCGGCCGCCCCAGGTCGAGTACGGATAGGGCGACAGGCTTCCGTCGTAAAGCGGCGCCGCCAGCGGCGTGGCACACAACGCATTGGACTGGAACTGGCAATACAGCGGCGACGTATTGAAGTACATCAGAGGCGTGGTTCGTCCCGCCTCGATGTCCACCTTGCCATCTGCCAGTTGCTGCTCGTAGGTCATGATGGCAAGCCGCAGGTTGCTGTACGGCTTGAAGCGTGACTGCAGCACGATGCCCGTGTTGATCAGATCAGCCGATGCCGACGCGCCGTTTTCATGGTTGAAGGTCAGATGGAAACTTCCGCCGTGAAGTCCCCAAAGCCGATCCAGGTCAAGGTCCGCGCCGAATGTCTCCGAGATGACATTGGTGCTGCCGCGGCGTGTACCGCCATTCCTCACTGACGCGAAATCGTCGAAGACCGTGGCTCGCAATACGATCCCTTTCTCTTGCAGTGTCTGGCCGAAATTCGAAAGCGGCGCGACGGCAGGGCGCTTGCCGGGAGAAATTTTGGGCGGAGACGCGGGTGCCTTATCGGGCAAAACCTCTTGAGCTAGTACCGCGGCGATGGGAACGAGCAGCAACGAAACTCCGAATACAAATCGGCGCATGACACCCTCCTGACCCACTGGTTTCAGTTGTTGAGCAAACCTGCTTTGCGCAGGGCGGAAGCGATGCGTGCAACTTCCGCATCACCGAGCTTCACCAAGGGGGGGCGTACCGCTGCGCAGGGCAGCTTGCCCAGTAGCACCAATGCCTCTTTCATGCGGTTGTGCATGTCTACCCAAGGATCGGTGTAGAAGACTTCGCTCAGTGGATGGATGCGATCGGCGAGTCCCCGCGCAGTCGAAAGGTCACCTGCCGCAATGGCCCGGAACAAACGGGCCTGCAGGTCTGCAATCACGCTGCCAGCGCCAGAAACGATGCCTTTGCATCCCAACACCAGTGAGCTCATGAACCACGCACTGTGGGCGCTCAACACGGCGATATCCCGCCCAGGGGCCTGCAGCACGCGTACGTTGCGCTCATGGGCCTGTGCCTCGCCGCACCAATCCTTGATCGCGCGTACCGACGGCACGGCATCGATCAATTGGAGCAAGGTGTCCAGGCCGTACCCCTGGCCGCTCGTCACCGGGTATTCGAAGGCGATCAGCGGAAGGCTGGACGCCTCGGCAATGTATCGGTAGTGCGTGATGACCATTTCGGGCGTAAAGCCCAGCGAGAAACAGCTCGGCGGGAAAACAAGCAGCGCCGCCGCACCCATCGAGTCCGCCATGCGAGCGATCTTGGCTGCTTCGATGCTGCCTTCGGCATACACGCCATGGACCAGCGGCATCCGGTCGCCGAGTTCGTCGCGTGCGATCGCAAAGATCTGACGCTGTTCGTCCAGCGAACACGAGGACACTTCGGATGCGTGCGCATTGATGGCAATCGCACTGACGCCCTCGACAGAGGCAAGGTCGCGCAGATGACTGCGCAATGAGGCTTCGTCGACGGACAAATCGGGATGAAAAGGCAAGAGACAGGCAGGGATAACCCCTGCCGGCTGGAACGCGGCAGCGTGTGTCATGGTTGTGATCTCAGGGTTTGGTGGAGATGCCCTGCCGTTCGGCAAGAACGTCAGGAGGGGCCGGGGCTATCGGCTGGCCATCGATCGGCCAGTCGTTTGGCGACAGCAATAACCAGAGGATGCTGTGAATCGAGTTGTTCTCGGGTCATGCGCGAAGTAGGAGCGGCCAGACTCACGACGCCGACGCAAATCATTTCGTCGCTGATCTGCCGCAGCATGATTGGAGCCGCCACGGCGCCGACGCCCACTTCGTCTTCTTCGTACGTGACGGCATAGCCTCGTTCGCGAGTGCGGTCGAGCTCAGCGACCAACTGCTCGATGTTGGTCACCGAGTTACCTGTTCGTGCCGCAAGTCCTTCCCGTTGCACCAAATCCAACGCACGCTCCCGCGGCAGCGTGGACAACCATGCCTTGCCGGTCGCATGCGTGTGCAGGTGAATGCTGAAGGTGTAGTGCGGATTGAGCTGGAGCATGCGGCGGGTTCCCTGGATCGCCGCGATCCAGGTCAGGGAATCGCGCTCAACCACCGCCAGGCGGACCAGTTCATCGGTCATTTCGGCAAGGCCCTGCAGCACAGGCAGGTTCTGATCCAACAACTTGTTCGAGGACATGTGCCGCAAACCAATATTGCGCACCTTGTAGGTCAATCGGTAGAACCCCGCCGGTTCCGCCCGGTAGACATACCCTGCGGTGTCGAGGGCCTGAAGCACCCGGTGAACCAGTGCCTTGTTGATGTCCAGTTGCTTGGCGAGATCGCTAAGGATTAAGCCCTCGGGGGATTCCGCCAACAGCTCGATGATGGCCAGCGCCCGATCGATCGATGGCGCTCCACCATCGCGGGGAGTCGCCTCTGGAATGGACGACACAACATCGGTTTCCGGGACATTTCTCTTTCGCACAAGTCACCTGTAACGATGTTACATGTTGAACAAGTTAAAAGAAATGACGGGGATGTCACGCCGCATTGCAACATGCAGAAGATGAATAAGGTTCATTTTCCGAAGTGTCGGATGGCTTTCGTGGCCGTCCGCGGGGACGCTGGCGACTCGCTGGGGGTTAGCGCTTCGATCTGCTGGCGGAAGCGGTCGCTGCTCCAGGCGCGTTGTTGTCGAAGATGGTTTCGGATAGCCGTCCCGGTTTTCTCTTCCGGTTTTCCGAGCCCCGCCGCTACATGTGGTCGACGCTCAGTGCGAACCCACGCTCGAGAAAGCTGCTGGCGTCGACGACTCGGCCGCTGCGCGCTTGGGCGTATCGACCGGGCACCACGTCTTGAGGCGCTTGAAGCAGAAAGTCTCATCAGGCCTTCAACGCATGACGGCATGTGTCATGCAACGCGTAGCCATTCGCAAGAAATATCGAGAATGGAAGGGCGCAGTCGCCGCTCGGCATATTCCTTCCTCATGATGGTTGGCGGGCTTCGGTTCTGGCATAACAGGTTCACTGCTGCCGGGACGGCAACCGAATTCCGGGCCCGACCATTCCAGTTCCAACAGGGGAAACACGATGGCTACGTTGGTTGCGCGTGCGGGCGTAAAGCGTGCGGATGACGCTTTTTTCACCGTCATGTCCTTGGTGATGCTGGCGGTGGTCCTGGTCGGCTTCGCTCCGAGCTACTTTCTGCGAGGCGCTGTCTTTGCGCATTTGCCGAGCGTGCTGGTGCATCTCTACGGCGCAGTGTTTTCGTCGTGGATCATCCTTTTCGTTGTCCAGTCGAGCCTGATCTCGGCAGGCAATCTCCGGCTTCATCGAAAACTTGGCGTGCTGGGCGCAGTGATCGCCGGGCTGATGGTGGTGCTCGGTGTGCTGGCACCCTTCGGCACGTTGCGGCGCGGTGCGGAGTTGCCATCCTTCTTCACGCCGGCGTCGTTCCTGATCGGCAACGTCATCGGCATCCTGATCTTCGGCGCCTTCGTCGCGGTGGCTATCTGGAAACGCAATAACGCCAAGGTGCACAAGCGGATCATGTTCATCGCGAACGCGATGCTGATGCCGCCGGCGTTGGGGCGCATGCCGTTCATGGATGCCCATCCCTATCTGATCGGGATGATTCCACTGGGCATGATTCTGGCGCTATTCGTTTTCGACCTTTTCACCTGGCGGCGCCCGCTCGCCGTCACGATGATCGGTGGCCTGATCTTTTTCATTTCCAACCCGATCGTCGACGCGGTCGTGTACACCTCGCTCGCGCAGCGGATCACGGTCTGGGCTCAACATCATCCGTGACCTCAGGATCGAGCACGCGACACGACATTGCCGAGAGTTATCTGCTCCATTTCTTGCTGGTCAAACCAGTGGCCGTTCCGGTTGGTGATCAACGGTGCATATCCAAACCGAAGCTGGATGGTTTCGGATAGCCATCCCGTTTTTCCCTTCCGTATTCCGTATTTCTGAAACCCGTCGCCACGCGTGGTCGACGATGCTCAGTGCGAACCCGCGCTGGAGGAAGCCGCTGGCGTCGACGACTCGGCCGCTGCGCGCTCGGGCGTATCGACCGGGCACCATGTCTTGAGGCGCTTGCCCTCACGGAACAGATCGATGCATTCACGCATTTCGGCCTTGAAGGCCAGGGCAGGCGTGTTCAATGGGCAGCCGTCCGACAGCGGCTTGGTGGCCTTGTACTCGGCAATGCAGCTCGCCAGTGACGGTGGCTTGGCTGGATTGGGATCGGCGGCCAGTGGTGCCGGCGGCAGGTTGAGGCGCTCGTCGCCCTCCTTGGGCCCCGGTGGTAGGGGAGGCGCGCCGCACAGCAGGTTGGAGGCCGTGCTGCTCTTGTGGGGATCGCAGATGCTGTCGGCGATTTTCTTGAGCGCATCGCCGACATGACGACCCACCGCACCGCCGGCCGTCTCGTTCGGTGGCGGGAAATATTTTTCGAAGCGGGTGGCCTTGTAATGCATCCGGTTGGTGTCGTGTTGCATGATCTGGCGATCGTCCGCGGGCTTGGCCGGTTTCGCCTGGGCGCTTGCTGTTGCCGGGGTAGCCTCCGTCGAGGGCGCTAGCCGCACCGAGCCATCTTTCGCGAAGAGACTGGTGGCGGATGGCGTGGCCACGGAGGCTGCCGGCGCAGGTGTCGCTTCATGATCCTGCATGACCATCGCGTCACGAGGCGGCTTCTCGTGTGTCACCGGGTGAGCGCGAGGGGGCGCCATCTGTTGTGGGGGCGCCAACGTGGGCGGCGTAGGTGGCTCGGGAGGCTGCGCGGCACGCGGCTTGCTGGGAAGATCGATCAGACGCACGGTCAGTGCCTGCTCGATATCGACAGGTGCCACCGCCCGACGCAGCGGCTTCAGCTGCATCTCGTGCCATAGCACCAGTGCGAATAGCGCGTGCAGCGCCAAGACCAAAGCCAGCGTGAGCGTCAGCGCCGGGCGCGTCAGCGGTGGCTGTCGCCAGCGCCTGCGACCCAGGGACTCGCGTGTTTCGCTGTCGAGCAATGCCAGACCGCGCGAACGATCCCCCTCCTGTCGATGTCGGACCTGCCCGGAACGTTCGATGACACTGCCTTATTCAAGCCAACTACCACACGCAACCCGCACATACCGTCAGCGCATGTCGCGACCAACGTTGGTAGACAGGTTCTTTCGTTCAGGGTTCCCTTGATCGGAAACCGGTACGAAGGAAATTGAATGATACCCGTTCGACTTCCTCCGTCCATTTTCTGGAACCCTCAGAACGGATGTTGCCTGTAAAACTGCTCGAGTTGCCGATACACATCCGGCAAATGCTGGCGCAAGTTTGCAGGCACCTCGAAAAACTGCTCGCTGGCCACCGCAAAGAACTCAGCCGGGCTTTGGAGGGCATACGGGTCGATCGGCAAGTCCGTTCCGTTGCGTTGTTCCTCCTTCAGGCGATCCCACGCGCTCGAGAAGACCCGCGACCATGCGCGGCGATCCATGCGTCGGTGCAAGGGCGGAAAGCCGTTGGCATCCCCGTTGAGCATGTCGAGCTTGTGCGCCATTTCGTGGATGACCACGTTGTGCCCCGGTTTTTCCCCGCCGTTCAGCACTTCGGCCCATGACAGGATCACCGGCCCGCGCCCCCATGCCTCACCGGCCATCACGGTGTTGCTCTCATGCACCACGCCCGCTGCATCGATTTGTTGGCGGTGTGGGATGAACGCGTCCGGGTACACGATGACGCTGTGCCAGCCGTCGTACCAGTCCATGCCCAGTTTCAGGATAGGCACGCAGGCATGGGTTGCGAGCAGGACACGGTCGGCATCGTCCAGTTGCAACCCCTGGGTCGGCTCCAGCGACTTGCTCTCCAGGAACAGCGTTGCCAGCACGCGCAGCGTGGCCTGATCGGAAGCACCCAGCCGACGCGCCGGGGCACAACGCTGCAGCGCGTCTCGCCAGAGCGATTCGGCGATCGGATGCCGGGCGACGATGCGTCGTATGCGCCAGTTTCTGATTTTGTCGAACATGGCCACATGCCGGAGGGAGTCGCAGAATCAACAGCATCAGGGCCGAAGTGCACTTTTCAAGGAAGATGGTACGTTATTCGCGTGAAGGTCGGTGCGCGCGGCTTTGGCCGGCATTGAAGCCGGGCCGGAATGGCGCGGTTTGCTCCACATCCGTTCATGACGTGATTCCGGCACAAGAGTGATGGCCGCGACGATCCAGGCAGACGCGACGCCCACTGCAATTGCGAGCAGCAGGTTCTTCAGCGCGGCGTGGGCATCATCGGCACCATCTTCTCTCTTCGAAGACGCCGCCATTCCTGGTTATTCGACGCCCGCGAAAGATGTCGTGCGCCAGCAGGTCAGCGCGTGGATACGCCATGGCGGTGAATTCGACGCCGTGTTCGACTTCGACAAGATTCTGCACGGCCCGTCTCATCTCGCACGGCTGCTCCCGGCCTACGACATCGGCAACCATCTGCATCCCAACGACGCGGACTATCGCGCCGCGGTTTCGGCACTCCTGCTGGGGACGCTCGGCAATTTGACCATCGGCTCGGCGGGCGTCGAGCCGACGGCGATTGCGGATGCGCATGACAAACAGCGCAGACAAGACCGGCAGGCGAAAGGCATCGGGACATTTCCGACAAACCGGTTCCGCTTGGCCAGTAGGCTTGAGCACTCCCGAGCTACGTGGGACGATCGCGCCAATGAACGGCCGATCCGCCGAAGATCAACACCTGCGTGACCTCACACGGCTGCGACGGGTTCGCGACCGCATCGACCGCGAGTACGCGCAGCCGCTGGATGTCGAGGCGCTCGCCCGCGGCGTGCACATGTCGGCCGGGCACCTCAGCCGTCGGTTCAGGCTTGTCTTCGGCGAGTCGCCGTACAGCTATCTGATGACCCGGCGCATCGAGCGTGCGATGGCGATGCTGCGGCGTGGCGACCTCGGTGTCACCGAGGTCTGCTTCGCGGTTGGTTGCGCGTCGCTGGGTACGTTCAGCACGCGCTTCACCGAGCTGGTCGGCGTGCCGCCCAGCATCTATCGGCGCGATGCGTCGCGTGTAACGGCGGGCATGCCGTCCTGCGTGGCGCGGCAGGTGACGCGACCGGTCAGGAATCGAGAAGCGCCGGTCGCGAGCCGCCTCTAGCATGACGGCTCCTTCCACACCGAGTCCGACTCAAAGCGAGCATGACGACCATGGACATTTCCATTCACGCCAGCTTCCTTCCGCAAACCGATCCAGACGCCTCGCTGGCGTTTTATCGCGACACCCTCGGCTTCGAGGTGCGCAAGGACGTTGGCTACAACGGCATGCGCTGGATCACGGTCGGCCCGCCTGGCCAGCCCGGCACGTCCATCGTGCTGTATCCGCCGGCCGCCAGCCCCGGTGTCACCGATGACGAGAAGCGCACCATCGCCGAGATGATGGCCAAAGGCACGTACGCCATCATGCTGCTGGCCACAAAAGACTTGGACGCCGCCTTCGAGCGGATACAGGCCAGCGGCGCCGAGATCGTCGAGGAGCCGACCGACCAGCCGTACGGCGTTCGCGATTGCGCCATCCGCGATCCCGCGGGCAACCTACTTCGCGTGCAGGAGCAGCGCTGAGCCAGCGGGCAACCATGAAGAAAGGACAGCCAGCATGAAGAGCGCGAAAAGCGGCACAAAAGAAGCGGGTGTGGGCGATACACCCTCCACGCTGATCGATGCGCGGATCAAGGATCTCGGTGACTGGCGCGGCGAGACGCTCGCGCGGGTCCGTGCGCTCATCAGGCAGGCGCTCATCAGGCAGGCGCTCATCAGGCAGGCCGATCCCGAAGTCGTCGAGGAATGGAAATGGCGCGGGATGCCGGTGTGGTCGCACGCAGGTATCCTCTGCACCGGCGAAACGTACAAGAGCTACGTGAAGCTGACCTTCGCCAAGGGCGCCTCACTGGACGATCCATCGGGGCTTTTCAATTCGAGTCTCGAAGGCAACGTTCGTCGTGCCATCGACATCCACGAGAACGACAAGTTCAACGAAAGGCTTTTAAGGCACTGGTCCGTGGCGCCATCGCGCTCAACGAAGCCGAGCCGAAGCACAGCGAGCAGGAAAACTGCCGCAAAGTCATCCGGAAAATGAGATATGCCGGAAGATGCGGTGTACGGCTTCCGGTTTTCTTCGCACAGGCCGATGATTAAAAATCGGTGAAATTCCAGTCAGGAATTGCCGCTACGAAAATATATTTTCGTAGGCAAGCACATCGAAATTTTCGGCGTAATATTCGCGCACTTCAGTCGATGGATCCATCGGGTCGCAGACCAGCCAACATGAAAGACATCTTCCAGTGTCTTGCACCGTCAGTCGCCTCGCGCACGAATAGTGCGCAGATCGGCGCCATCGGAATCCGTCCCATCTAGGGATCACGCGCCTCCGATTTTTCCTTTGTCCTCCCATGACTGGGTTGCGACAGGGTCATCGAGCACAACACACGCGCCACCTCATTCCTCCATGCAGCCATCGGCTGTACGGGCGATTGCATTCCAACACATCTCGACCATCACACAGGAAACCGGAAGTCATGAACTAGCTCCCCGTTGCAAACGTATCCCCTGACCGAGGTCAGGTTCTCTTTTAATCAAAGGACAGACAGAAATGATTTCGCTCATCGTCATCGCAAGTGCCATTGTTGTGCTGGTGGTGCTGATTTACCTTTCCAATGCGTTCGTCTACATCCCCAATGATCGCGTGGGTATCGTGGAGCGGCTGTGGGGCGCGCCGTCGCTGACGCGCGGACTGATCGCGCTCAATGGTGAAGTGGGTTACCAGCCGCAGGTATTGCGCGGCGGTATCCACTATTTCGTACCGTTCCAGTTCCGCGTGCATCGGGCGGACCTGGTGACCATCCCGCAGGGCGAGATCGGCTACATCTTCGCGCGTGACGGTCGCGAGCTGACCGACGGTCAGGCGCTGGGTGAAATCGTCGACGCCAGTATCGAAGACGCTGCCGCGTTTCTGCGCGCAGGCGGCCAGAAGGGGCCGCAACGCGCGATCATTCGTGAAGGTACGCATGCGATCAACGTCGCACAGTTCGCGATCATCACGGCGTCGCGCGTGCACGGCTTGCTGCTGTCGAATGAAGAACGCGACACCATCGAGCATATGGGCCGCGTGCTCGGCGTGCGCAACGGCTTTACGCCGGTGGTGATCGGTGGCGTGGCCTCGAAAGTGGCGCAGGGCGAAAAGATCGACGGCGGCAACGATGACGCCAGCGATGTGCTGGGTATCGTCACCATCCAGGACGGCCCAGTGCTGCCGCCTGACGAAATCGTCGCGCCGCGTGTCGGCGAGAATCCGGCCGATCCGGGTACGTTCCACAACAATTTCCAGAACATCAACGCGTTTCTTCGCGCGGGTGGCAATCGCGGCCGTCAGCATCAGGTGTTGATCGAAGGTACGTACTATCTCAATCGGCTATTCGCTACCGTTGAATTCATCAAGAAGACGGTGGTGCCGGTCGGCAGCGCCGGCGTGGTGGTGTCCTATTTTGGAAAAGCCGGTACCGACCGTTCGGGCGACGGCTACTCGCACGGTGAGCTGGTCGACAACGGTTGCCGCGGTGTCTGGAAAGAGCCGCTGCTGCCGGGCAAGTACGCGTTCAATACCTACGCCGGCAAGATCCAACTGGTACCCACGACCAACTTCATCCTGAAGTGGTCGAAGGAAGTGACCAACGCGCACAAGTACGACGAGAACCTCTACGAGGTCGCGCTGATTACCAAGGATGCGTTCGAGCCGCTGATGCCGCTGTCGGTGGTGGTGCATATCGACTACCGCAAGGCGCCGCTGGTGGTGCAGCGCTTCGGCGACATCAAGCGTCTGGTCGACCAGACGCTCGACCCGATGGTGTCGGCGTATTTCAAGAACACCGGGCAGACCAAGACCCTGATCGAACTGCTGCAGGAGCGTTCGGCGATCCAGGAAAAGGCGAGCGTGGACATGCGCGGACGCTTCGAGGCCTATAACCTCGAGTTGCAGGAGGTGCTGATCGGCACGCCGCACGGCAACACGGGCGATGCCTCCGGCCAGCGCATCGACACCATCCTCAACCAGCTGCGCGATCGCCAAGTAGCCAAGGAGCAGATGGAAACCTACGACCAGCAACAGCAGGCCGCCGACAAGGAACGCACGCTGCGCGAGGCACAGGCGAGAACGCAGATCCAGACCGAGCTGACCAAGTCGGAGATCAGCGTCAAGATCCGCACCAACGAAGGCGATGCGTCGATCGCTGCCGCCGGCAAGGAGGCGCAGGTGATCAACATCAACGCCGAAGCGGAGCGCAAACGCCAGATCGCGGTAGGCGAGGGCAAGGCCGCGGCGATCGAGTCGGTCGGTAAAGCCGAGGCGAGCGCGATCCAGGCCAAGGCCGATGCGCTGACCGGTGAAGGTGCACGCATGCAGCTGATCAACGACCTCGGCCGGCAGTTTGCCGATGCCTTGCGCGAAGGCAAGATCGCCATCGTGCCCAAGATTGCGCTCGGCGCGGATGGCGGCAATGCGCTGTCGACGCTGGCGCAGCTGGCCAACGCCTTCATGGCAGACAAGCTGGGCAGCGAAATACCCGACGAAGGCAGGACGGATCTTGCGGTACCGGATGGATCGCAACGCTCGTAAAGGGGCCGGTCACATAGTGGAAAAACAGGGCCGCGTCCGCGGCCCTGTTTTTTGTGCAGCCGCTATTTCGATTGCAGCCAATCGACCCGTCGCGGGCCGGTGCAAGGCGGCCTATCGGGAGACAGGCCGCTGGTGGGTGACATAGGTTCGTGTTGAAGACGAACCTCAGTGCGTAGCCGAAGTGACGCGCCACACGGCGTCGCCAACGTCATCGGCGACGATCAATGCGCCCTCTTTGTCGAGCACCAATCCGACCGGTGCTCCATAGAGCTGCGACTGGTCATCCGAGTAGAAGCCAGTGACCACCGGCAACGGTTTGCCGACCGGCCTGCCGTTCTCGAACGCGACGAATGCC
This sequence comes from Rhodanobacter sp., assembly GCA_036398675.1. Taxonomy (GTDB): domain Bacteria; phylum Pseudomonadota; class Gammaproteobacteria; order Xanthomonadales; family Rhodanobacteraceae; genus Rhodanobacter. The sequence continues at coordinate 13,834 of DASWOQ010000082.1, forward strand.
ACTTCATAGCCGCTCAGCGGCGAGCGATCCCAGCTGCCGTGTTCGCTGATGAAGGCGCCGTTGTGGTACTTCGCGGGCAGTGCGTTGTCGGCGGAGATCAGCAGGCCCAGCGGGGCGACGTGCGATCCGATCGCATAGTCCGGCTTGATCGCCTTGGCCACCAGGTCCGGCCGTTGCGGCTTGACCCGAGTGTCCACGTGCTGGCCGTAATAGCTGTAGGGCCAGCCGTAGAAGCCGCCTTCCTGGACGGAGGTCAGATAGTCCGGCACCAGGTCCGCGCCGATTTCGTCGCGCTCGTTGGCGATCGCCCACAGCTTGCCGGTGGTCGGCTCCCACTGGAGTCCGGTCGGGTTGCGGATGCCCGATGCGTAGATGCGGCTGGCGCCGGTGGCGACATCGACCTCGAGCACGTTCGCGCGCCGGTATTCCACGGCCAACCCGTTCTCGGTGATGTTGCTGTTGGAGCCGACGCCGACATACAGTTTTTTGCCGTCCGGGCTCGCCAGCAGTGACTTGGTCCAATGATGGTTGATGGTGCCGGGCAGGTCCGCGAACGCCACGCCGGGCGCCGTGATCTGCGTTTCTCCCGTCACGTAGGGAAACTTCACGATGCCGTCGGTGTTGGCGACATAGAGGGAATCGCCGATCAACTGCACGCCGAAGGGCGAATTCAGGTGTTCGATGAAGACGTGTTTTTCCCATGCGCCGCCGCTGCCGCTCTTGCGCAGCAGCGTGATCCGGTTGCCGCCCTTGCCACCCTTGCCCGAGCGGGCCGTCACCAGGCCTGCGATCAATTGCTTGGGCGTGGTTACCGGTTCGGTGCCGGGGCCGTTGGATTCCACTACCAGGACGTCGTCGTTGGGGAGGACGTAGAGCTGGCGAGGATGCATCAAACCGCTGGCGATGTTCTCGATCTTCAGTCCGGCCGCCGCTTTGGGCGTTTGGCCCTGCTTCCAGCCGACCCTGCCGGGAACCTGGATGGGCGGCAGCAGGAAATTCTGAGCCTTGGGCAGTGTCGGGTCGCCGCCCGATTGCTGAGCGGGTTCGAATGACGCCTTTTCGCTGCACGCTCCCAGGGTAGCCACGAATGCCAGCGCCATCGCGCTGCGATGGATGAGCTTATTCATGGACAAAATCTCCCGATGCGGAGTCCTGCACGGCCATGAAAATGTGGCCAACGGACAGGAGGATGACCGTGCAGGCCGAGAGCCAGACGCCGGCGGGAACCACCGCGTAGGCATCGCGGCTGTGTACGAACGCATTGAAGACCGCCGCGGCGATGGCAAGCAGGTTGAGCCAGAAGTCGACCTTATCCGTGCGCGTGGCGAAGCGCCTGGAGGTGATCCACACCTGTACCAGGTTGACCAGCCGCGGCACGATCGCGAACAGCAGGCCGATAGCGATGAGCCAGGCTGCGCCTTTTCCCCACTGCACATCCGCGCCGTGGGCATAGACGATGTCGAAGATCAGCGCGGCGACAAAAAAACCGAACGGGATCGGGTTGAAAAGTCCGTAGATGGTGTTGGCCACCACGGAGCGATGGGGTGCGGCACGGAAGCTCATGGCTGCTGCCTCGATAGAAGGTTGGAAGAAACGCGGGACCGGGGCATTCGAATTGCCGTTACCAAGTCTGGTCCGTGTACCTGCAAGAACGCAAGTTAGCGGTTCCGGTGTCTACGTCATGTCGGCACGCGGCACCGGGAGGTGTGTCTTCAGCGCAATACTTCTAGCTAAGCTGTGATTTTCCCCTCTTGTGCAGGAGCTTCGCATGTCACGTGTCCTTTTCTCTGGTTCGCCTGCAGCCGTGCATTTCAGGAATGCGCGTCTGGCGCTGGCGGTGTCGATCGCGTTCGCCACCGGTGCGGCGGGCGCCCAACAGGTGAGAACCGACGATGTGCCGCCGCCGCAAGACATGCCGTATCCCGGCACGATCGCGCTGCATGTCGATGCCGGCGATACGGTGCAGGGCGTCTTCCGCGTCCACGAAACGATCCCGGTGAAGGCGGGCGCATTGACACTGCTTTATCCGCAGTGGATTCCCGGCGACCACTCGCCGAGCGGCCCGATCGCCATGCTTGCCGGCCTCAGGCTCAGCGCCAACGGCCAGCCGCTGATGTGGAAGCGCGACAAGTACAACGTGTACGCGTTCCACCTCGATGTGCCGGTGGCCGTGTCCAGCATCGATGCCGATTTTCAGTACTTGTCCGAACGCAGTGGCGGGTTCGAGATCACCGACCGCATGATGGACATGGAATGGAGCAAGGTGTCGCTGTATCCGGCGGGGTATTTCTCGCGCGGCATCACTTTCATGCCAAGCCTCACGCTGGCGCACGGATGGCAGCTCGGTACTGCCCTTGAAACGGCGTCAAAGTCGAATGACACCACCACCTTCAAGCCGGTGACATTCAACAACCTGGTCGATTCGCCCATCTACGCGGGCCTGTACTTCAAGCGGGTGGATCTCACGCCTGCCGGTGGCGCGCCGGTACACATGGATATCGTGGCGGATGCGCCGAAGTATCTGGAGATGACGCCGGAACAGTTGAAGGTGCATCGCGCGCTGGTGACGCAGGCAACCACGCTGTTCGGTTCGCATCACTACGACCACTACGACTTCCTGTTCTCACTGTCCGACGAGCTGGGCGGCAACGGTACCGAGCACCATCAGTCCAGCGAGGACGGACTGGGTGCCGACTACTTCACCGCATGGAGCGAGAACGCGCCCGGTCGCGATTTGCTCGCGCATGAGTACACGCATTCGTGGAACGGCAAGTTCCGTCGTCCGGCCGACTTGTGGACACCGAACTTCAACGTGCCGATGGGCGATTCGCTGTTGTGGGTGTACGAGGGCCAGACGCAGTACTGGGGTTACGTGCTTACCGCGCGTTCCGGCATCTGGTCGCAACAGCAATTCCGCGATGCGCTTGCCATGACGGCGGCCAACTACCAGCGCAATCGGCCGGGCTTCCAGTGGCGCACGCTGGAGGACACCACCAACGACCCTACCGCCGCGCACCGTTCGAGCCTGCCGTATCGCAGCTGGCAGATGAGCGAGGACTACTACAGCGCCGGGCAGATGGTGTGGCTGCAGGTGGACAGCAAGCTGCGCACGCTGACCCATGACCGCAAGTCACTGGACGATTTCGCCCATGCGTTCTTCGGCGTCGACAACGGCAGCTACGTCACCAAGACTTACACTTTCGACGACGTGGTATCGGCGTTGAACGGCGTGGCGCCGTACGACTGGGCGGGCTTTCTGCATGCGCGCGTGAGTTCGCTCAACCCACCGCTTGATGGCATCGAAGGTAGCGGCTGGAAGCTGGTCTACACCGACAAGGAAAGCGACTACGAGAAGCAGTACAACAGCCGGCCGGAACCGCCGCGTCATCTCTACAACTTCGCCTGGTCGATCGGCCTGACGATGGCGGACAAGGGCCTGGTGAACGACGTGAACTGGAATGGTCCGGCATTCAAGGCCGGTGTCAGCAGCGGCTCGGTCCTTGTCGCAGTGAACGGCCAGGATTATTCGGATGAGGTGCTGAAGGGAGCGATCGTGGCGGCTAAAGGCAGCTCATCGCCGATCCGGCTCCTGCTGAAATATCAGGGCGGCTATCGCATGGTCTCGGTGGATTACCACGGCGGCCTGCAGTACCCGCATCTGGTTCGGGTCGAGGGCACGCCGGATTACCTCAGCGAGATCGGCGCGCCGCGCAAGTAGAAAGGCTTTGCCGCGATGGAAGGCTGGCGGATGCGCGATGAGAGTCATCCGCCAGCCCGTACGCACTACACAAGAAATGCCGGATCGGCGCCGCCTGGGTGTTTTACTTCTCTAGCGCCTTTACCGCGTCCAGTGTTTCCTGCACGTGCTTCTTCGGACTCAGGCTGGAATAAACATGGGTGATCTTCCCCGACGGGGCGATCACGTACGACGTGCGATCCGACCAGCCCGGCCGCATCAGCAACAGGGCGTCGTATTCCTTGGCGATCTTCGCGCCGTCGTCGGCAGCGACCGGAAACTTGCCGCCGCAGTGCTCGGTTTCCTTCGAGAAATCCGCCAGCTCGGTGATGTTGCCGGCGGTGACGCCGATCACGGTGGCGTGCTGCGCCTTGAACTGGTCGATGGCTTCCGAGAACAGGTGGGCCTCGATGTTGCAGCCTGACGTGTGAGCGGCGGGGAAGAAGTAGACCACCACCGGGCCTTTCTTCAGGGCGTCGGCAAGCTTGAACGTGAAGGGTTGGCCGGCCAGATAGGCCGGCGCGGAAAAGTCCGGCGCCTGCGTGCCTTCCTTCAGTGCACCGAATGCCGGCGATACGAGCACAGTGCTGCCGACGAGGGCGAGCGCGGCAAATTTCAACAACGATTTCATGGGTGCGTTTCCTGCTCTGGCTGACGGGTCTATCGATTTATACGCCAGAAGTACCCGGACGGTTACATGGGATGTCGGCCACGCAGCATTCGGATGCCGCAGCGGTTGTGTCGAGATTCAGGCCTCGACCAGGCTGCCGTTCTCGATGTCGGCGATGACGCAGTTGCGCCCGGCGCGCTTGGCACGATAGAGCGCGGCGTCCGCTTCCATGTGCAGCCGCTGCAGTTCATAGCCGCAGGCGTCGCTGGATGCCAGGCCGACGCTGGCGGAAATCGAGACGACGCAGCCGTTCTCCATCATCGGGGTGGCTTCGATGGCCGTCCGGATGCGATTGGCGATGTCCATGCCCTGGTCGCGGCTGCAGCCGTGCAGCAGGATGCCGAACTCCTCGCCGCCCAGGCGGCCGAACACGTCGGCGGAACGCAACTGCTGCTGGCAGATGAAGACGGTGCGCTTCAATACGGCATCGCCCATGGCGTGCCCATGGGTGTCGTTGACCTGCTTGAAATGGTCCAGGTCGATCGACATCAGGCAGGCATGGCCGAGCCTCTTCTCCAGAAGGTGCAAGACGCGATCGGCCTCGCTGATGAAGTGCTGATGGTTGAAGATGCCGGTGAGTCCGTCGCAGTGGGACAGCCGCTTGAAGCGAAGCTGCGAGCGCTTGAGCCGGTAAAGCCATAACGCGATAAATGCGAGCGTCGCCAGCAACAAGGCGATGTAGAGCCGGCTGGTCTCCACTGCCTTGGTGTCCAGTGCCCGTTGCAGTCGCAGAATGCCGTTCTGCTTGCTGAGTTCCTCGGTTTCGAGCTTCCTGGTCAGGACCTGCTGTTGCGCCATCTGGTAAGCCGTCGCGCGGGCGCTAACGTCATTCAGATACCCCTTGTCCTGAGCGACATAGCGCTCGTAATACGCGAGTGCGGCGGCGGCGTGGCCACGCTTCTTCTCGATCTGGTAGAGCACTTCGTACGCATTCCGCAATGGCTCGCTATCCTCGCCCAAGCCGCTCGCGGGCACGATGGCAAGGGCTGCCTTGCGGGCCTTGGCGACGGCGCCCAAGTTGGCGTAGGTCTGAGCGAGTCCTGCCTGCCAGGCCAGTATTTGCGCTTGATACTGCGTATTTTGGATGCTGGAGGCGATGCGGTTGAGCAGGGTCAGCGCCTTGTCTGGATGCCCCTCGTCGAGATAGAGGCTGCTCATGATCAGCCACGTGAAATTGGCATATACCGGTTGGCCCGAATTTTGGCAGCTATCGATGGCCCGCTGCAGCTCGGAGCTGGCTGAGGTCAGCCGTTTGCTGTAGTAGAGCGCGTCAACCTCTTGGGTCAGCGGGTTGCACAGTGTTTCCCCGGGAGGAAGCGAGTCTTCCATCATTCGCGCATACCGGATCGCTAGATCGTTCTGGCCGGCCGATCCCAGCAACTGCGACAGATAGGACAGCACGGTAAAGCGGGCTAGCCTGTTCTTGATATTCGGCAGGTCGGCTGCCAGTTGGTTGGCCAGTTGGAAAGCTTCTTCGTAGCGGTTGTTGATTCCCATATTGCTCATGAGCAGGGCCGACGCTTTGGTAGCGAGGTTCATGTCGCCCGAGTGGTCGATGACATCCCGAAGTTGGGCCTCGGCTCTGCCGTAATCGCCCTGGAATGCCGTTTCCCATGCGTCGAGGTAACGCAGTTGCCATTGCTCGTTCGGGGACAGATGTGGTGTTTCACGACGGATCTGTTCCAGCATGCGGACAAACTGCGGGTGATCCTTCGTGCGCAGGCTCTCGGTGCGGTTGAGCAATTCATCTGCGCCAGATGTCGCTGCGCTGGTGGTAGTGGCCTGAACGATCGCGCAAAAAGCCATGGCCGCAAGTGCGAGCCATGGCTTGGAGCAGCACTGCCACCACCGAGGCATGTTGCGTTCGCCTAACTTGGGAGCGACGGCTTGTCGTGGTCGGGAGTCGCGGGATCTTGTGGATCCTCTTCATACTCCTTCTCGTGTTCCTTCTCGTGATCCGGCTCATCTTCCTCATGCCCGGGACCTTGGGTATGCGGAACCGCCATTGGCTTATGTCCGAGTTCTTCGCAAAGCAAGGAGCTATCGCCCGAGGCTATCGCAGCCTTGAGGGTCTCGGATGCCTGCGCATGTTCCAGCGCGTGCGCGAGCTCATCCACTGATGCGTGGCGCAAGGCCGCGTTCTGGCCGATGAGCTCCAGAAGTTCGATCGTATTTGACATGTTTTCCCCTGTTTTCCTGAATTTAAAGCATGTGCCTGAGGTACGTTGCAGACCGACGTAATGTGTGTCAGATCGTGGAGGTTTCTTCGTCCAGAACCGCCAGCCGTGCACGGATGGCGAGATTCTGTTTCAACGGAGTAGCAGGCGGCAACACCACCGTCTCCTCTGTGGTCATCCGGGCGCCAGGCAAGTCGCGCAGTATCATGCGACGGATCTCCGGCCGCTGAATCGGCAAGGTCGCGCCGCGATAGACGATCACCTCATGGTCGAGAGGATAGTCCCGGCTCAGCACGTCCACCAGCACTTGCCTGTAGGCAGCTCCAGTCGAAAAGCGCTTCAACGACAGGTCGCCCACCAGCCCGACTTGCCAGAGCACCAGATAGCCTGCCGGGTCGATCCGTCGTTCATAGAAAAGCAGTTGGCTAGCCTCGAAGTGCTGGCATCCGAAACGGCCCGGATCGATGCCCAGATCGGCATACAGGCAGTCTTCGGCGGAAATGCCCGGTTCCATGTACGCAGGGAAGCCTTCCGCACGGGCTACTTCGATGGCCTTGTGCGGCGACCATGCAAAGATGCCGGGGTGACCGTAGAAGACCCCGCAGACCTTCTTGCCGGCGCGTACCTCGGTCATCATCAGATCGACCCATTGGCGATAGGTCTTCATTCGCGACTTGCCTTCGGCGTAGTAAGGCTGAAGGCTGCGTACATCCGGGTGCATGCGTTGCAGCCACAACTCCACGACGCCATCGGAAAGTGCCGCAAACACCACGTCGGCCTGTTCGATATGGTTGCGCGCCAGCGGCGTGAGGTGAGAGCCTAGGGTCATGCCCATGCCGACGCAGGCCAGGCTGCCGCGTTGAGGGACGTTTGAAGCTAGGGGAGTCGTTGTATTCATCGGCTGATAGTAGGGCAACTCCGGCGATGGAGTACGACGGGGAGGCCCGGGGATGGAGTGCACTTTCTCAAACAAGTCGCCCCCAATCCTTGCTCTGATTTCGGTTCAGCGCCGTGTCGCCAGCACCCCGTCCAGCGCCAGCTGCGCCTTGAAGCCTGCTTTCTCCAGCCGCTTCGCCACTTCGCGCGGCACATCGCGGCCGCTGGTGAGCTTGTTCGGGCTGCCGGTGTAGTGAAACAGGCGCCCGCCTCGGCGCAGCACGCGCGCCAACTGATCGTAGAACGCCTGCGAGTAAAGCTCGCCGGCGATGCCGAAGCGCGGCGGGTCGTGTAGCAGCGCATCCACCGATGCGTCGGCAAGTTGCGTGATCGCCTGCGACACGTCGGCGTGGTTGAGCCGCAGACGGCCGCCATGGGAGGGCGCGTCCGGATCCGGCGACCACGGGTTGAGCGTTCGCAGCCACAGCACATCGGCGTTCTTCTCGAACGAATCGATGCGCGCCGCGCCGGATGCCAAACAGCATGCTGCGAAGTAGCCCAGGCCGCCGCAGGTATCGAGCACCACTTTGTCGCGTGGCTCGATCAGCGCCACCTTGCGGCGTGCGTCCTCGAACGGCGACTCCTTCGACGTCGGCAGCATCTTGATGCCGTCGATCTCGAAGGTGGGCGCCCCCCATTCGGTGGGCACCAGCTTGATCAGCGAGCCGGAGAAGCGCGAGACGGGCATGAAGTCGTCGCCGTCCCAGTAGTGGATCGTACGGTCCTTCAGCGTGGACGGATACGGATAGCGCTGCCCGCGCCAGCACCAGGCCTCCGCCTCCAGCGTTGCATTGCCGGTCGAGATTCCCAGGTCCAGCGAGCCGGTCCATTCCCCTGCACTGGCATCGCGCGCGTGCAGCAATGCCTCGGCCATCGGGCGCGTGAGCAGGGGGCCGGCATAGTGCGACACGTCGGGCAATCTCCTTGAACGGCGACAGTTGGCCGCAACGTGGCGAAGGGACGGCATCGTAACCCACTGGTGTCGCCACCGCGGAGGGCGAAGTCTCTCCGATGCGCGGTCTGGAGTCGCCGGGATGGCGGTGACGAAGCCTGGCGAGTCCGGAAAAGAGCGCCCGCGGCTATACTTCGCAGCCCACCGGATGACCAGAGAACGATGATGGCCGACATTCCTCCTTGCCCGCAGTGTTCCATGGAAAACACCTACCCGGACGGCCAAATGCTGGTATGCGCCGACTGCGGTCACGAGTGGTCAGCGGTGCCGGCCAGTGAGGCCGGCGATGGCGAGACGGTGGTGCGCGACGTCAACGGCAACGTGCTCAAAAGCGGCGACACGGTGACGGTCATCAAGGACCTCAAGGTGAAGGGCTCCTCGATCCCGCTCAAGCAGGGCACCGTGATCCGTTCCATTCGGCTGGTGGATGGCGACAGCGAGCATATCGAAGGCAATTCGGAGAAGATCAAGGGGCTGGTGCTGAAGGTGTGCTTCCTGAAAAAGGCCTGATTGTCTTTGGGAATCAGCTCGCCTTGAGCACGCGTCCGATTTCCTCAGGTCATTTGATCGGTTCTGCTTTCCGCCGTCGCTGATTTCCTATTGCGACGAGCCCGCGATTTGCACTCGGCTCTATTCCAGGAGGCGACTCATGCAGTGAGTCATGTGGCTCAGGTGGATATTGAGTGCGACTAAAAGAACGCGCGCCTGGCAGAAGGTCATTTCGGCACGAAAGGCGTCGTGGTGCTGCGGTCTGACCAGAAGCGCATATCGCCATAGGCCCACCGCCATGGCGCGCCGGTGGCGCCAAGCGCGAACTCGACCAGTTGCGGGAACGCACTTTCCGCCCGTACATCGTTGGAGAGGATGACCACGCACCGATGCCGGCGCTGCACGCACACGAAAGTATTGCCGGTGCTGTCGTTATGACCGCCCTTGATGAAGCCGCGGCCCTGCGCACCGTCGAACACGACGACGCCCAGGCCGGCTGCCAGGCCGGCTCGCCGTCGCGCCGGTGGCAGTGAAGGCTGCAGCGATGGAAATTCGCTGCCGGTGGTGATCGGCAGTTGCGGCGCGCGCAGTGCGGCGAAGCTCTTCGGCGTGAGCCCCTCGCCGCGCACATAGCCGGCGGCCAGGCGTGCCATGTCGGCAATGGTGGTGTCCATCGAACCGGCCGCACGCACCTTGCTGCGCTGGTCGTGCGGATGCACCTGGCCGTCGCTGTCCCAGCCATCGGCCAGGTTGGCGGCGAACCGCGGGCGCCAGATCATGCTGGTGTCGCGCATGCCGAAACGGTCGAACACGCGGCGCTGCATTTCGGCACCGACGTCCAGGCCCAGTCCGCGCTCCAGCACGAACTGCAGCAGGATGATGCCTTCGCCCGAATAGGCGTAATGGCTGCCCGGCGTGAAATGAATGCGCAGCTTGCCGTCGGGCTCGAGGAAGGCGAAATTGGCGAAACCGGCGCTGTGCGTCAGCAGCATACGCGGCGTGATCTGCCGCCAGCGCGGGTCGTCGGCGAGTCCGTGCCACGGAGCGTAGCGGGGATCATCCGGGTAGCTCGGCAAGGGGCGATCGAGGTAGTCGGCGATCGGGCGATCCAGATCCAGCACGCCCTTGTCGACCAGTTGCATCACCGTATACGCGAATACCGCCTTGGTCAGCGACGCGCCGTACATGATCGTGTCGGTCTGCAGTGGATCACCGGCAGCGTTGCGCACGCCGAAGCTGCGCACGTAGGCGACCCGGCCGTCCTCGATCACCGCCATCGCCAGGCCCCTGGCGTGCGTGGCGGTCATCGCGCTTGCGACCTCGGCATCCAGTTGCGCAGAACTGGGCGTGCCTGCGATCGCTGGCTGCAGCGCGATCGCGGCACTGGTGGCGATGCCCAGCAGTAATCGCCGGACGATCGATGATCCGCAGCGACCATGCGATCGCGTAGCCATCTCTGTTTCAGCCGGCATGTTCGACATGTGCGTTCCTGGTGTGGGTGTTACTCCTGTTGACGTTCGAACCCGGGCTTTCTTACAGGCGATCGCCGTACCTCAGCTCGATGCTTTCCACGACGCTGCGGTTTCCCTGGCGAACTCGCGGTACGCGCGCGGTGCGTGTCCGAGGATGCCGGTCATGATGTCGATGGCGCCGGGCTTGGGCAGCATGCCGTCGCTCTGGAAGCGCGTGAGCATCAGGCGGATGTCGTAGGCGGACCACGACGGCGCGCGGCTGGCCATGTTCTTTTCGAAGCCGGGCAGGTCGTTGCCGCCGTAGGCGACCGGCTTGCCGAGGACTTCGGACCAGATCGCCGCGGCGTCGTTTCCGGTGAGCGCGTCCGGCCCGACCAGTTCGATCACTTCGCGCGGCAGCGGCGTGGCGGACTGTTCGCGGCGCAGCAGCGAGGCGACCGCGATATCCGCGATATCGCGCGTATCGACCATCGACACGCCGCGGTCGCCGAGCGGCATCGGGTACACGCCGTTCTCCAGCGCGCCCTTCATCATCGCGTCGTTCTGCATGAAGTACGACGGACGCAGCACCGTCGCCGGCAGGTTGAGCTGTTCGATCGCACGCTCCACCGTGTACTTGCCGGTGAAGTGCGGCACATCGGTGAACACGTCGCTGTTATGCACCGAGAAATAGACGATGCGCTGGATATTCGCCTCGCGCGCGAGGTTCAGCGTGATCAGTGCCTGGGTCACTTCGTCGGCGACCACGGCGTTGAGCAGGAACAGCGTGTCGATGCCTTTCAGCGCGGCGCGCATGGATTCCACGTCGGTCATTTCGCCGGCGACGGCGCGAACGCCCTTGGGAAAGCTGGCCTTGTCGGGGTTGCGGGTCAGCGCGTGGACGGTGGCGTTGCGTGCGACCAGCCCATTGACCACCTGGCTGCCAATGGCGCCGGTGCTTCCGGTGACGAGAATGCTCATGTCGGTACTCCTTTTGTATCTGGGAAGGGGGTTTGGATCAGGTACGGAGCTACCTTGACTGTTTCATCGAAGGAACGAAAGGCGCAAAATTGATACGCCACGTACCAAGAATGGAACGCGTATGGATCTTGAAGCCCTGGTCGATTTCAATGCGGTGGCCAGCCACGGCGGTTTCAGCCATGCCAGCCGGGCGACCGGCCGCCCCAAGGCCAGCTTGTCCCGGCGCATCCGGCAACTGGAAGACACGCTGGGCGTGCGCCTGATCGAACGTGGTGCCCGCACGCTGCGGCTTACCGAAGAAGGCACCGCACTGCACGAACAGACCTCCGAGCTGCTCGATCGCATCGACGACATCAAGCAGGCGCTGATGGGCAACGTCGGCCTGCCGCACGGTCGCCTGCGCATCAATGCACCGGTGCTTTTCGCGCAACGCGGGCTGGGCCGCATCGCGGCGCGCTACGCCGCGGCCTATCCCGACGTGCAACTGGAAATCACCGCCGACGATCGCTTCATCGACCCGCTGGTGGAAGGCTACGATCTGGTGATCCGCGCCAATCCGAAGCCGACCACCGAGCTGGCCGGCCGCTGCTTTCTACGCGACGAGCTGATCGTGGTGGCGCATCCGTCGATCGGCCGCCCCGATGCCGGCGCCGATGCCGGCCCGATACCCGCGGTGATCCTGTCGGGCACGTCCGAAGATATGTTTTGGAACATCAAGCGCGATGGCCAGACGCAGGCATTGCATACGCGCGCATCGCTGCGGTTGTCGTCCATGACGATGGTGCACGATGCCGTGCTCGATGCTGCGGGCATCGCGATGATGCCGCGCTCGCTGGTGCAGCCCGACGTGGATGCCGGCCGCTTGCTCGACTGGGGCAATGCCGTGGGACGCGGCATCGAAGTATGGGCGCTGTATCCGCCGCACCGTCATGTCAGCCGCAAAGTCTCCGCGTTCATCCGCATGCTGACCGAACAGTTCGTCGATGGATCGCCCGACGGATTCCGGCAACTGCTGCGGTCGGCGGCCTGAATCGAAATGCGCTCTGCCGAAGCGCTTGCAACTGCTTTACCCTGGCGATATCAGAAACAAGGATCCGATGCAGCGTAGTGTGTAACCTTGCCCGTTCCTTCTGAACGACATCATTGCGGGATACCACATGCACAACGTAGCCGTTCTGGTCGGTAGTCTCCGTCACGGATCCAACAGCATCAAACTTGCCAGGGCGCTAGAGAAGCTCGGCGCCGGCAGTTTTGCGTTCCGGTATCCGGACCTCGACCTGCCGCTTTACAACGAGGATTTGTGGAAGGAGCCGCCCCTCAGCGTACTGCGCATGAAGAAGGACATCGAAACCGCCGACGCGGTGTTGTTCGTCACGCCCGAGTACAACCGGTCCATTCCGCCGGTGATCAAGAACGCCATTGATTGGGGATCGCGCCCGTGGGGACAGAGCTCGTGGACGGCCAAGCCGACCGGGATCGTTGGAAGCTCCGGCGGCAGCATCGGCTCGGCGGCGGCACAGGCGCATCTGCGCAGCATCGTCATCCCGCTGCAGATGATCCTGATGGGGCAGCCGGAGGTCTATTTCGTATTCAAGCCGGATGCGATCGACGAGCAGGGAGAAGTGGCGGACGAAAGCGCACGGATTTTCTTCAAGGGTTATCTCGATCGGTTCTCGACGTGGATCGACGCCACGGGAAAGCGTGGATGAAATAAAGGCATCCAGTCTCCACGGCGTGGAGTCCACTACCTTGAGACATCGGCCGGGTAGCCGCATTGTGGAAGGACGCGGCGGCAGCATCGGATCGCCTGCCGTTTCACACAGGAATCGAGGGAGACAACGCATGACCACGACCAACGAACGCGCCGTGCTGGCGGGGGGCTGCTTCTGGGGCGTGCAGGATCTGCTGCGCCGCTACCCGGGGGTGGTCTCCACCCGCGTGGGCTACACCGGCGGCGAGGTGCCGCATGCTACCTATCGCAACCACGGCAATCACGCCGAAGGCATCGAGATCATCTTCGATCCGTCGGTGCTGAGTTACCGCACGCTGCTCGAATTCTTTTTCCAGATCCACGATCCATCCACGCCGAACCGGCAGGGCAATGACCTGGGTCCGTCGTACCGGTCGGCCATTTTCTATACCTCGCAGGCGCAGAAGGAAATCGCCGAGGACACCATCGCCGACGTCGATGCCTCCGGACTGTGGCCCGGCAAGGTGGTGACGGAGCTTTCGCCCGCCGGCGATTTCTGGGAAGCCGAGCCCGAGCACCAGGACTACCTCGAGCATTTCCCCAACGGCTACACCTGCCATTTCGTGCGGCCGGGCTGGAAACTGCCGCATCGCAAGGCAGCCGCCGGCGAAAGCAACACGGCAGCATGAGCGAAGCGTCCGCTCCGTGCATCGTCGGGCGCAGCAGCTCGCACTTCACCCGGCTGGTGCGTGTCTTCGCAGTGGAGCTGGGTGTCGCCTGCGAATTCCAGCCGGTGTTCGATCTTTCGTCGCTGGACATGGACGATTACGCGGGCAATCCGGCGCTCAAGCTGCCGGTGCTGAAAGTGGGCGGCGCGACGATCTTCGGTGCCGGGAACATCTGCCGCATGCTGGCGGAACTGGCGCCGGAATCGCGGCGGATCATCTGGCCCGAGGACACGCTCGACGTGCCGGCGCGCAATGCGCAGGAGCTTGTCTGGCACGCGATGCAGGCGCAGGTGCAACTCGGCTTCGGTACGCAGATCGCCAAGCTGCCGTTCGACGGCATCTACTTCGCCAAGGCGGCCGCGGGTTTGCGCAACTCGCTGGAGTGGCTCGACGAAAGGGCGCCATCGGTTATCGATGCATTGCCGCCGCATGACATCAGCATGTTCGAAGCGTCGCTGTTCTGCCTCATCGAACACCTCGCTTTTCGCCCGACATCGGTGGTTCCGCTGCAACCGTATGGCCGCCTGAATCTTTTCGCGCGCGAGTTCGGCATGCGGGCGTCGGCACAGGACACGCCGTACAGGTTCGATGCGCCGTCGGCGTAACAGGCGAGGGTGACGCGTCGTCCGTTACGCCGGCGGGTGGTTTGTGTCTAGGCGGATTCGCGCGGTGTTCCACGCGAACCGTCGATCAGCCCAGCGTGGCGACCACCGAGGGGAAGATGGCTTCGTACGCTTCGCCATAGGTCATCGGCACGCCCGAGTTGCGCCCGCCCTGCACGCCACGCTGCAGCGCGACGCGGGTGTAGTACTCCCACAGGTGCTCCTGGCCCTGCATGCATTCGATCGCGGCGCGTTTCTGCTCCCAGACTTCGGTGATGTTGAGGATGGTGTTCGGCTTCCAGCCGCACTGTTCCGGCTGGTGCGGTTCGAACAGGTAGACCTGTGGTGCGCCGATCACCGGCACCTCGGGCTGATGCCCGTGCGCCTGGGCGACGATGCGCGCTTCCTGGGCGAACGCACTGACCGCGACGTGGTCGGCGTTGTAGGGATCCATGCGTGAGTGCGTCGTGGTCCAGCTGGGCCGTACCGCGCGATGCAGATCGGCCAGCCGGAACAGCGACTCGCGATCCAGCGTGATCGGATAGTCGCCCAGGTCCCAGAACTGGATATCGGCGACGCCCAGATGCCTGGCGGCATTCTCGGCCTCCTTCTGGCGCTCGACCTTGACTCTGGCGAGGTTCATGTCCGGCTTTTTCCACAATTTGGCCGATTCGCCACGTTCGCCGTAGGAGAGGCAGACCACGGTGACATCCCAGCCGGCGGCCTTGTGCAGTGCGATCGCGCCGCCGGCACGCCAGACGAAGTCGGCCGAGTGTGCGCTGATGACCAATGCTGTCTTGTTCGTCATGCTCAGTTCCGTTCTTGAGGGATGGGGATCAGTCGCCTGCGGCGGCTTTTTCGAAGCCAAGCATGTTGCCGATGTCCATGCGCAGGCTCACGCCATACGTGAACATGTTCTTCGGGAAGATCTTGGTCGTGGTGATGCTCGAGTTGTCCGGGTGCACGATGTACTGGATGCTCGGCATCAGCTCCAGCCCGCGCGCGACATGCCAGCCGTAGCTCAGCTCGTACGCTGTCTGGTGGGCGGCGTTGGTGCCGTGGCCGCCTTTCTTGATGCGCGCGTCGCGCAGGAATTCCCGTTCGCGCGGGGTCAGTTCGAATTCCGAGACCTGGAAATTGAAGGTGTCGTGGGGGCGCGCGGCGAACAGCCCGGTCCAGACGAAGCCGGTATAGATCTGCTGGCGCATGATCTCGGATTCGTCGAGCTGCTGGACCATGCCGCCGAAGACGTTGAGGCTCTCCGAGCTGCCGTCGTACGGACGGTAGACCACGCGATCGCCCATCACGTACACGCCGTCGCGGCTGCTGTTCACGGTACGGGCGGTACCGCCGTACAGCGCCTTCGAACGGCCGACGGTATTGAAGTACGGATCGGTCAGCGGCGCGGTGCTGAGGAACGCGCCGGCCTTCAGTTCGAACGGATAGCGATAGGTACCCGGGTCGGATTTCTGCCAGGCCCATTCCAGCGGCACGGTGACACCGTTGGCGTTGGCGATCGACCAGTCCAGACCATTGCTGGCGGAGGTGGTCGGGTTGACCTCGAACACGCCGGTTTCCAGGTAGGTGTGTTCGGTCGGATGAACCTTGACGTTCGCGCCCCAGGTGGCCGATGGCAGCAGGCTGAAGCCGGCTTCCGAAACCAGGATGCGTGGCTCGCCGCAGGTGTCGGCCGATTCGAACTGGCAGTTGGTGACGAGATGGCCGTAATAAGTGGTGGTGCCCAACCGGCCGACCACGATGTCGAGCTTGTCGTCGAACAATTTCTGTTCGTACGCAAACAGGCCCAGGTGCCAGCGGTAGAACTCGTTCTTGTAGATGTACTGCTGCTTGGTGAAGGTGCCGGTCACGTACTTGTTGAGGCTCTGGCCGTAGTCGCGATACACGGTGAAGTGGAACGAGCCGCCGCTCAGGCCCCAGAGCGTGCCAAGGTCGAAGTCGGCACCGATGTTGAACTGGCCGACGTTGGTGTGGCCCTGATGAATGCCGCCGCTGACGTTGTTCGCGTACTGGTTGATGAGGGCGCTGCGAAAGACGATGCCTTCGGATTTCAGCTTTTGGGCCAGTGGCGCCAGCGGGCCTTTGGATGCCGCCGGTTTGGACCCGTCAGTGTCGTCGGAGGTGTCGGCTGCCGGCTTGGCCGCTGCATCCACGTTCGTGGTGGCTGGCGCTGCGATGGTGGTTTGCGCCACGGCGGCAGTGGTGAAAGTTGCCGCTAGTGCAACAAGGATGGCGGAGCTGAGAGCAAAGCGATTCATGTGCATGATCCTCCCCGTCACGAAACCCGAAGGCTTCGCGAGGCATTTGCTATTCATGGTGGTAGTCGGTCAGGCGGCGCGGGCCAAACGGCGGATCAAACGGCGTGATAGCCCGCGTCGAGTTCTCTCTTCAATTGCCCGTGGTCGACGGCTTTCTCCCATTTGCCGACCACGATTGTCGCAACACAATTTCCGGCGATATTGGTGAACACGAAAAACGCCGACAGCACGCGGTGAATACCCAGGATCAGGTAGATGCTGCCCACCGGGATGGTCTTGGTCGCCGCCAGCGTCATGGTCAGCACGGCGATGGCCGAACCGGACACCCCGGCGCCGCCTTTCGACGTCAGCAGGAGGATCGCCAGCAGTCCCAACTGCTGCTCCCAACCCAGTGCCGTGCCCGTGGCCTGCGCCAGGAAAACCGCGACGGCGGCGAAGTACAGGCAGGTGCCGTCGTGGTTGAAGCTGTAGGCGGTGGGCAACACCATGCCCACCACGGATTCGTTGACGCCGAGCTTGGTCAGCTTGGCAGTGAGCTGCGGGAACACGCTTTCCGAGGAACTGGTGCCGAGCACCAGCACCAGTTCCTCGCGGATGTAGCGCATCAGCTTGAGCAGGTTGAAGCCGCCGTAGAGCGAGATCGGCGCCAGCACCAGTGCGAAGAACAGCACGCAGGTCAGCAGGAATTCGCCGATCAGCGCACCCAGCGGAATCAGCGAGGCGAGGCCGAACTGGGCAACGGTGAACGCGATCGAGCCGAACGCGGCGATCGGCGCGATCTTCATCACCATGCGGATGATCCAGAACAGCGTCTGCGACACGCTGTCGACGATGTTCAGTACCGGTTGCGCCTTGTCGCCCAGCGAGGCAAGCCCGCAGGCGAACAACACCGAGAACACCAATATCTGCAGGATCTCGCCTTGCGCGAATGCATCCACCGCCGACTTGGGCACCAGGTTCACCAGGAACGCACCGACGCCTTCGGGTTGCGCGGCGACCGCCTTGCCCGAGGCGACCGCCGCATGCAGCTTGGCCGGATCGACGTGCATGCCGATGCCCGGCTTGAGGATGTTGATGGTGACCAGGCCGATCACCAGCGCGATGCTGGTGACGATTTCGAAATAGACCATCGCCTTGATCGCGATGCGGCCGACCTTGCCCAGGTCGCGCACGCTGGCGATGCCGTGCGTCACGGTGCAGAAGATGATCAGCCCCACCACCATCTGGATCAGCCGGATGAAGATGTCGCCCAGCGGCATCAGCGCCTTGCCGATGTTGGGTGCGAACGCGCCCACCGCCACGCCGAGCGCCATGCCCGCCAGCACCTGGAACGTGAGATCCCGATAGAAGGGGCGGCGCTGTCGCTGCTCCGGCGGCGTATCGCTGGCGATCGACTTGCTCATGACTGCAGCTTCCTCAAGATGGGTGGCGGTGGCGACGGATCGGCTTCGAGCCGACCCGGCACCTTGGCGTCCTGCTTCAATCGTGCAGTGCTCCAAGAATCTTCTCGGCAGGCCCGAAGACCTCGTCGATGCTGAGCCGGCGCGACAGCAGGCCCTGTTCCACGCAGGCGTCGATCACCCATTGGACCGGCTGGCGCAGTCGCTCGAATCCGAATACCGTCGTGCTCGGTCCTTCGCCCGGCGAATGCGCAAGGCCATCGGCTTCGATCAGCAGGCGGTAGGCCTCCTTCACCGCATCCGGATTGCGCGCGCAGATGTCGCTGCCGGCCACCACCATGTGGTTGATCGGCACGAAGCGATGCTGCTGCCACCATGCGAGATCCTTCGCGGCGGCATCCGGGATGACCGGAACGAACTCGTCGCCCTTCGGCAGGTCGTTGCCGAGGATGGCCGCGTCGATGTCGCCATCGCGCAGCATGTCCGGCAGGCTTTTCTCGCTGCTCATGTGTTCGACGAACGGCGGATCCCGGTATTGCTCGACGTGCGCGGGATCGTGGGTAAGCCAGTGCATGCTCTCGGTGGCGAGGCCGTAGTCCTCGACCAGGTGTGCACGGACCCACATGCCGGTCGTCTGCGTATAGGAGCGCACGCCGATGCGCTTGCCGGCGAGGTCCTGTGGTGCGAGTACGCCACGCGGACGGTACGCGATGATGCAGCCGCGCTGGAACCGCGACGCCACCACGGCCGGCAACAGCACCACCGGACGCTTGGATTCGATGGCCTGCAGGCAGGTGACGATGGCCAGTTCGGACACGTCGTATGCTTGTTGCCGCACCATCGGCGCGAACGCCTTGTGCACCGGCGACACTTCGACGAAATCGAGTTTGACACGCGAGCTGGTCAGTTCGCCGCTCTTCAAGGGTGCCGATAGCGGTGAGGTTGCCAGTACCGTGCGCAAGGTTGCGAACGACTCAGTCATGGACGCGACCGGTCGAGAGTGCCGGGTAGATTCGTTCGGCGGTGCCGCCGAAGATCATCGCCTGCTCGGCATCGGGAAGACTGGCGAGTACGGTGCGCGCGGTTTCCAGCAGCGTGGACAGCGAACCTTCCGCCGCGGGGAAATTCGAGCCCCAGGCGATGCGGTCCGCGCCGAACACGCTTACGATTTTCTCGAGAAAGGCCGCCGGCGTCGAACGGCCGGCGGTGGATGCGGCGAGCGTTCGGTTGGTGAGCTTGAGGTGCACGCCGGTGAATGCCGCCATGTCGAACAGCGCGGCGGCCGCGGCATACGGCGCGCCGTCGGCGAGTTCGGGCCGGGCGCAGTGATCGAGCAGCACGTGCACTTTCGGGAAACGTTCCAGCAGGGAGCGCAGCGCGGGCAGGCCTTCCATCGTCATCTGCAGGCAGACCGGAATGCCGAGTGCTTCGGCATGCGCCCAGGCAGGGTAGGAATCCTCGTGGCCGAGCCAGTCGGACTGGCCGGGCATGGTGCTGCCGGTGGTGAACAGGCGGAAACCCGACAGGCCCTCGGCCTGCCACCGGTCGATCTGCGCCACCGCATCCGCGGCCAGCGCATCGATCGAGTAGACACCGACGAAGCGATCCGGGTGCGCGCGCACGGCGTCCACCACGTAGCGGTTGTCGTGTCCATACACCGTGGACGCCTGCACCACCACCGATTTGGCGATGCCGGCTTCGTCTGTCGCGCGCAGCAGGCCGGCCACATCCACCGGTCGATCGCGCGACCATTCGGACTGGTGCCCGCCGATGGGGTCGGTGGGGTAGCTGGCGGTATCCGCCGAGATGACGTGGGTGTGGGTGTCGATGATCTTCATCGTGCTCTCAATATTCCGTACGGTATTTTGCGGGTGGCAGCGGGCAATGCCCGGCAATGATGGGCTCGCTCTGCTCGAATCGCCTAGATGTACTGGAGTCCTTCGCGGGCCAGATCTTCGCGCATGCTGTAGATGTCCAGGCCCAGCTCGCCCTTGGCAAGACGTTCGCGCACGGCTTCCTCGCGGGCTTCGCGTGCCTTGGCTTTTTCGAGCACGGCTGCTGCATCTTCGCGGCGAACCACGCAGACGCCATCGTCGTCGGCAATCACGACGTCGCCGGGGCATACATGGGCATTGGCGCAGGTGATCGGCAGGTTCACCGATCCCAATGTCTTCTTCACCGTGCCCTGCGCGCTGATCGCCCTGGACCAGACCGGGAACTGCATCGCCGTCAGGTCGCGGATGTCGCGCACGCCGGCGTCGATGACCAGCCCGCGGCACCCGTGCGCCTGCGCCGAAGTGGCGAGCAGGTCGCCGAAGTAGCCGTCGTCGCACGGACTGGTCGGTGTGACGATCAGGATATCGCCTTCGCGCAACTGCTCGATGGCGACGTGCAGCATCCAGTTGTCGCCCGGCGGCACCGAAACGGTCACGGCGGTGCCGGCGATGCGCGCTCCGGCATAGATGGGCCGGAGGTGGTTCGCAAACAGCCCGCTGCGACCTTGCGCCTCGTGAACAGTGGCCACGCCGAGGCGTGCCAGACCATCCACGATGGCGTGGCTGACCCTTTCGACTTTGGTATTGACTGCAGACATGCCTGGAACCTTGTTCGGATGGCGCCGAAATGTGACCTTTGTATGGCGCTTTGCCAAATTCAAATTATGATCACCCCATAAGCAAAGGTTATTGATTGCGCATGAGTGAGATATTTGTACTGAATTTGCGGCACCTGGATGCGCTGAGTGTGATTGGCCGCGCGGGCAGCATGAGCGCTGCCGCGCACGAGGTGAATCTTTCGCAGCCTGCGCTTGCGCAGGCGATCGGGAAAATCGAGCGTATTCTCGGCGAACGGCTGTTCGAGCGGCAGCCCGGCGGCATGACGCCGACCGCGGCCGGCCGCATCATGATCATCCGCGTCGAGCGCGCGTTGCGCTATCTGGTGCAGGGCGTGCGGCTGGTCCGGCGATCCGCGCGGCTGGCGCCCATCACCCACATCGAGCGGCGCGTGAGCATGGGGCAGTTGCGTGCGTTGATCGCGGTGGAAAGCACCAGCAGCTATGCGCTGGCGGCCGAACGCACCGGCCTGTCGCAACCCGCCGTGCATCGCGCCGTGCGCGAATTGCAGGAATTTCTCGGCCTCGCCCTGTTGGTGCGTGTGGGACGCGCGGTGCGTCCCACCGACGTTGCCAGCCGCTTCGTGCGCTTCGCACGACTGATGTTCTCCGAATTGCGCGCCGGCATGGATGAGATCGGCGCGCTCGGCGAAGGCGGCGATGGTGGCCGCATCATCCTGGGCACCTTGCCGATGGCGCGCGCGATGTTCCTGCCCGAACTGCTGTCGCGATTCACCGCGGCCCATCCGGCGGCATCGGTGGAAGTGGTCGAGGCGCCTTATGTCGAGCTGCTGGCGACGCTGCGCCATGGCGACATCGACTTGCTGATCGGTGCGCAGCGCGATCCGTCGCCCGCGAACGACGTGGTGCAGGAGGGCTTGTTCGACGACGAGCCGGTCATCGTGGGTCGCTCGGCGCATCCCCTGCGCGGCAAGCGGCAGCTCGCACTGGCCGATCTGCTGCGGTTTCCCTGGGTCATTCCGTCGCGCGGCGTACCCATGCGCGCGAACTGGGAGCGCATGTTCCGCGACCAAGGCGCGGAGCCGCCCAGGCTGCGCATCGAATGCGGCTCCGTGCTGATCATGCGCGGACTCATGCTCAAGGGCGACTGGCTGACGCTGATGTCGCGCGACCAGTTCCTGTTCGAGCGCCAGGTGGACGAGCTTGCCGAAATCGGTGCGCCGGGACGGGTGTTGCGCCGACGCATCGCGCTAACCCGGCGAAGCGACTGGCGCCCGACGCCGCTGCAGGCGGATTTCGTCGGGCTGGCGCGAGTCCTCGCCCGTGAACGAGGGCAGGGCATCCAGTAGTGTCGTCGGCACGAGGCCTGGAGCCAGAATCCGTATCGGTCGCTGCGGTCGAGCAATGGCGCGTCATGGCCCGGATGTCCGAACGCCACTGAACGGCAATCGCATCCCATCGCGTGGCGAACCACGCCATGCCAGGATGCCCCCACCGGTTGCTGCCTGCCGCGTTTGCGGGCATGGTGTGTGGATGACTACCGATATAGACGTCCATTCTGCAGCCGATGCCGCGTTGCTGGAAATCGACCGGGCCAGCGTGATGCAGGGCGATCGGCTGGTGCTTGACCGATTGAGCCTGCGCATCGCGGCGGGCGAGAATACCGCCATCCTCGGGCCGAACGGCTCGGGCAAGTCGACGCTGGTGAAGCTGATCGCGCGGCAGCTCTATCCGCTGGCGTCCGGTGAAGCCCCAGGTACGGTGCGCATTTTCGGACGCGAGCGCTGGGCCGTCGCCGAACTGCGCAGCCTGCTCGGCATCGTGTCGCCGGCGGTGCAACTGGACTACACCAGCGACACGCCGGTGGAGGTGCTCGACGCGGTGGTGTCGGGCTTCTTCGCTGCGCGCGGTGTTGCCCGACATCATCATGTCACCGCGCCCATGCACAAACGCGCGCACGAGGTGCTGGAGCAGGTCGGTGCCGCCCATCTGGCCGGGCGCATGATGGCCAGCTTGTCCACCGGCGAGGCGCGCCGCGTGCTCATCGCGCGCGCACTGGTCCATCGTCCGCGCGCATTGCTGCTGGACGAGCCATGCGCCGGTCTGGATATGGCCAGCCGCAGGCATTTCATGGAAAGCCTGCGCACCCTGGCGGCCGGCGGCACCACCCTGGTGCTGGTCACTCATCACGTCGAGGAGATCGTGCCGGAGATCGACCACATCGTGCTGCTGCGCGACGGTCAGGTTCTGCAAAAGGGCAGCAAGCCCGAGACCCTCACCGATGTGGCGCTTACGTCCACCTTCGGCATGCCGGTGAGCGTATCGCGGCACGGCGCGTATTACGCGGCGGCGCTGATCTAGACCGCCAAGGGAGTTCCCCCGGCTGTGCCGGGGGATATTTACTTCACAGGGCAGGCCGGCGCATGCGTGGGACGTGCCGGCTTAGGCGTCGTCGATCAAGTGCCGGGCGGCCGGCACCGTATGCCCTGATTCAGGCCTCGACATTGGCAAAGCAGCGGCAATGTTCGAGGTAGCCGCCTTCGTGTTCCCGTACCAGCTCGACCACACTACGCCAGAGCCATGAGGGTGCATCGAGGGATTTCGAACGGTTGCGTTTCAATTCGTCCAGCCAGCGGACCCGTGCATCGTCATCCATCTGCCGCACATGGGCGCGGCCGACCACGTTGCCGAGGTAGCCGGCGACGTCCATCGCTTCGTTCTGGCTGAGCCGATCGATGTCCAGCTTCAGGTCCTGCGGCAGCAGTTCGCGCAGGAACACCGCCTTGCCCATGAACGAGTCGCTGCGCATGCGGCTGCCGAGGTTGGGCGACAACGCAGTGGCGCCCTGCACGATGCGCTGCGCATTGCCGCGCGGCATCGCGACCTTGTTCGTACGTGGCGCGGCCGCTTTGGCCGCTTCCTTGATGTCGATGAGGCATAAGCTGCTTTCCGGATCCTTCGAATCGCCCACGCGCAGCAGCACCGCGTAGCGCAACAATCCCAGCGAACTGCAGCCTTTCACCCAGAACGCGGCATCCAGCATCTCGACCTCGTCCTTGTCGCCACGGTGGCTCAGCGAGGTCACCAGCAAGCGCAGTTCCTCCGTCGACATCAGTGCCTTGAGCGCCTTGCGTTCGGCGCCGGAGATGGGCCAGAAATTCTTCGACAGCGGAATGTTCGGCTCGATGCCTTCAATGCGCTCGGCCGCCAGATGCTTCCACTTTCGCCGCATCGCCCGCTTCATCACCAACTGAACGGTTTCGGGCCGCTTGCGGATGGTCCGGGATTCCCCAGGCCTGGCGCTCAGTGCCTGTTCGTAACCCTGGATGAGCTGCTCCATCATCTTCGCAGTGACCACGCCGGGCAGGTCCGATCCCCGAGCGGCCATCGCCAGCGACAGCCCGAGCCGGACCAGGTCATGCGCGGGGTTGCCCACCACGGTCTGGTCGAAGTCGCGAACCTGCACGTCGACATGGCCATCGGCGTCGGCCACCGGGCCTATGTTGCTGACGTGGCAATCGCCGCAGATCCATACGGGTGGCCCTTGGGGCAGCTGCTGATCCGCTGCTGCCAGCCATTCGTAGAACCGTGCCGTGCTACCGCGCACGAACGCGTGTGCCGAGCGGGCCATCTTCAGCTCGCGAAGTCCAGTGAGCAGTGCGGGTCGCTGTTGCGGGCTCGGGTATTTCTTCGGCATGCGCATTCTCCGTGCGGGGCGAGGTGCCCGAGCGATGGCCGCCATTGCAGCGGACCTGTCGTGAACGTAGCGCAATAAGGGTGCCGTGACACCTCGTGCTGATCGCCGATCAGAAGGCCGCGCCATGCGCGGCCTTCCCCTCCGGACAAATGCGAAAC
Source organism: Rhodanobacter sp. (assembly GCA_036398675.1). GTDB lineage: Bacteria > Pseudomonadota > Gammaproteobacteria > Xanthomonadales > Rhodanobacteraceae > Rhodanobacter. Next base: position 38,349 of record DASWOQ010000082.1, read on the forward strand.
ACCAGCCTCAGTGTTTGCCGAGGCCTTCGTCTGTCAGCACCTTCTGTACGTCGGCGTCGACCAGCATGCGTTCGACGAAGCGGGCCAGATGGTCGAAGCCCGAAAGGTCCACCTTCAAAGCGTGGGCCCAGCGCAGCACCACGAACAGGTAAGGGTCGGCGATCGAACGCGAGCCGGCGAGCCAGTCCTGGCCCTGCAACTGCTGATCCATGCGGCCGAAATATCCACGCAATTTGGTGCGTGCGTTTTCCTTGGTGAGTTCCGCCGCCGCCGCGTCCAGAAAACCGGGAGTGCCGAACAACGGATGAAACGTGGGATGCACGTCGGAGTTGAGGAACGACAGCCAGCGGTTGACCTCGGCGCGACCCTTCGGCGTGCCGTCGCCGCCCAGCCCGGCTTCCGGAAAGGTATCGGCAAGGTAGTTGAGGATGGCCACGTTCTGCGTCAGCGCCCAGCCATCGACCTCCAGCACCGGCACGGCGCCAGCGGGGTTGAGCTTGAGATATTCGGGCGATTTGATGTCTTCCCGTGACATCTTCTGCACGACGTACGGCTTGCCGATCCATTGCAGCACGATGTGATCGGACATGGCGCAGGTACCCGGCGTGTAATACAGCTTGATGGTCATCACGTGATCCTTCTGGGGTGGGTAGACGGAAGAGGGCGGTCCCGGTCGCGCGAAGTATGACGGTATGTGCCGGAAAGACGCGCCGGGCGTTCGGGACGCTCAGGATGTTTCGGCGGGTTGGTCGTCGGGACCAACTGCCAGCGAGTGCTGCAGGTTCTGCAATGCCGGCAGCAGTTCCACCGGTTCGCGCAGGGACTTGCGGGCGGCGCCGACGGCCTTGCGCACGGCGCCCGGCGCTGCGCCAAGGTCGATCAGGGCGACCGCGGGTTCCCGGCAGGCCGCGAGCACATCCACCCAATCTGCCGGTTGCATCGCGCGAAAGCTTCGGGTCGCCAGGCGGCTTGCCCGAAACGCCGGAGCGACCAGTTGCACCTGGTCGAGCGTGGCGACGAACTCGCTGGATCGGCGCGCCGGCGTGGCCGGGTCCAGCGCGTCCCCGAGGATTGCCAGCGCATCGGCGATGCGCCGGCGCAGCACGCCGGTCTAGCGCACCGGCAGCACGAACCATGCGGCGGCCACACCGATGATCGCGCCGATCACGATCTCCTCCAGACGCGGCCACAGGATGTGCTGTGCCGACGACCCTTCGAAGCCCTGCAGCAAGGCGAGTGCGAGCGTCACGAACAATGCCCACCACGCATAACCCAACGGACGCAGCCATGTGCCGACGAAGATCGCGGCGAGGATCAGCACGGTCGTGGTCACGTCATGCGACCCGATGTGCAGCGCAAACACCAGTGCCATGATCGTTCCGGCCGCAGCTCCCAGCACGCGCAGCACGCTCTTGTACACGACATCCAGCCGGCCGCGGTTTCCGCTGTTGACGATGAAGGCGGTCAGCACGATCCACGCCCAGCGTTCGGCAAAAAAGACGTAGCCCACCGTGAAAGCCACGGTGAGCGCGACAGCCATCTGGACGGCCATGCGGGTGCTCGCGGCGATGTCCAGCACGCCGGTGTTTGCCGGCGCGGCAGGCAAGGCTTCTTTCTGCCGCACCGGTGGCAGCCAGCGCATGCGCCGCCCGAACGCGTGGAACACGGCCACCCACAGCAGGGCCAGCAAGGCGACGATCACCGGCACCAGCAACCCCATCAGATGCCCCGCGTGTTTCGACGGGACATGCGGCATGGTGAGCAGCACGACGAGCGGCAGCGCGATCAGCGAACCCGCGCGGCGCGCCATGGGGCCGAACCGGCGCAGCCAGATCGACACGAACATGCCGGCGATGAAAACCGCGGCGCCGAGCCACGGCGCGCGATGCAGCAGTGCACCCACGCCGACCGCGGCAAGTCCGACTACCGGCAATGCCACCGCCGCCTCCAGCCGGCCGCGCAGATCGCGATCGAGATGGCTGCGCGACAGCGAAAGGCACAGCACCACCGCAAGCACCATCGGCCCCGGTTCCGGGTCGATCGCCATGGCACAGAACAGCGTGGCCAGCGCGGCAAGCATGGTCAGCACGGCTTCGCGCCATGCGCGGCCGACCCGGCCCATGGTCGACACGGCATCGCGATCTTGCAGGGTGAACGTGGCTGAATTCATCGGCGTGCGTCGGAATCGCGAATGGATCATTGCCGGTGGCCGCAAAGATCGGCCGTCCGAGGGAGGCAAGCATACCGGTGTTCCTCGCATGCCCATGCCCCGCGATCACTGGCGCGGCGTGCAGGGTCGGGCCGCCTCGGCGCAAGCGCGCTACGCTTTCCTCCACGCGATGTCGTAGCAAAGTGTCCGCGTGGTAAAACGGCGGGCCGGCCATTCTTTCCGGCTTTCATTGCATGAGGTACGGCATCATGGGTTCCACCTGTTTTCTGAAACTCGCGGCCGTCGCGCTGGCCGGTTGTCTCTTTGCCGGCATGGCGTGCGCGCAGGGACTCAATACGCTCACGGCGCAGGAAAAAGCGGATGGCTGGCAGTTGCTGTTCGACGGCAACAGCCTGCACGGCTGGCACTCGTATCTGCAGAGCGCGCCGGCGAAGGACTGGAAGGTCAGCGATGGCGCGATCCTGATGGAGAAGAATCGTGGCGGCGACGAGAAAGATTTCGAGGATCTGGTCACCGACGGCGAGTTTGCCGATTTCGACCTGAAGCTGGAATGGAAGATGAGCCCCTGCGCCGACAGCGGCATCATGTTCCATGTGCACGAGTCGCCGAAGTACCACGAAACCTACGAGACCGGCCCCGAAATGCAGATCGCCGACCTGGCCTGCACCAAACCCGACAGCCGCGTGCTGTACGAGCGCTCCGGCGACCTGTTCGACCTGATCTCTTCCGACGTGGAATGGGTCAACGAGGCCGGCCAGTGGAACCAGTTCGAGATCATCTCGAACAAGGGCCACCTGCAGTTCTTCCAGAACGGACACAAGGTCGTGGAGACGCAGATCGGCGACGATGCCTGGAAGAAACTCGTCGCGCATACCAAGTTCACCCAATGGCCGGACTTCGCGACTTTCCGCAAAGGCCACATCTCCCTGCAGGGCAACGAAGACAAGGGCGAGGCGCCGATCCGCCTGTGGTTCCGCAACATCAAGCTTAGGGAATTGTAGAGAGAGGAAGAATCCGGTGAGTCGTGCGGCATTGGTCACCGAGCTTGTGCGGCATGAGCGTGCCGTAACGGACATACTCAGGGAACTTGCGCCCTACGGATGGGACTGCGATTCGCCTCTGGTGCAGCTTCTGCCGGAGCACATCGTCGACGTACTCGATCGCTTTTTGAGCGGTGAGCTGAGTGCCGATCAGGTCGATGCCTGGGCGAACGCCATCGAATGCCGGGAGGATATTGGCTACGACCCGTCATCAGTTCCAGGCAAAGTCCTTCATGAACTGGCCAATGCCGCCTTGCCACGCGCGCATGCAGGTTTGAAAGGCCGATAAAACTTCAATTGCCGGTTGGCCATGCGTTCCGCTTCAGCGGGCGCATAACGGGGCCGTACACAAAAGCGCGTAAGCTCAGAGTGCCCTGCACTGTGTGCATGTGGGCATCCCGGAGCACGATGCAACCTGAAACCCCAGGGATTTCGACAACGCTGGCGCGGCTGGCGGGGGAGGGTATGGATGCCGCGCGCATCGCAGCGGGCGCCGCTTCGGTCTGGCGCGCCATCGACGGCGCGCTGTCGCCGATCATCGGACGGGGTGGCGTCGCCGCGCTCTACAAGCGCAGCCTTTATCTCGCCCGCAGCGAGCATGCTTGCCTGGCCGATGTCTATGAAGCCATGTCCACGCCCGGCGAATACGTTGCCCTGCAATCCGCACTCTCGCAGCAGACGACGGTCGATGCGGTTGCCGCCGTTCGCGGGCTCCTGCATACCTTTCATGGGCTACTGACGCATCTCATTGGCGAATCGCTCACCGAGCGGTTGCTTCGGTCCGCATGGGACAACCATTCAAGCGGCCAGGCCGTACAGGACATTCCGTCATGATCACGGCCAAAGCAACCATCAACCGCCTGCCGACCGGCATACCCGGGCTGGACGAAGTGCTCGGCGGTGGCTTGCCGGAGTTTTCGTTCAATCTTCTGGCCGGCCCACCGGGTTCCGGCAAGACCACGTTGGCGCACCAGCTGATGTTTGCGCTGGCGACGCCCAAACGTCCGGCGCTGTACTTCACCGTGCTGGGCGAGCCGCCGCTGAAGATGCTGCGCTACCAGCAGCAGTTCGATTTTTTCGACGACGAGAAGATCAACCGATCGATCCATTTCATCAACCTTGCCGACGAAACGGCAACCGGCGATCTGAACAAGGTCTTGCAGAGGATCGTCAGCGAGGTCGAATCGCACGATCCGGGCTTGGTCTTCGTCGACTCTTTCCGCTCGGTGATCCTCGCCAGCGAGACGGAAGGCAATGCGTTCATCAGCCTGCAGCAGTTTGTCCAGCAACTGGGCATGCTGATGACGAGCTGGCAGGCGACCACCTTCCTGCTCGGCGAATACTTCAGCGAAAACGATCCGAGCCCGGTGTTCACGGTGGCCGACGGGCTGATCTGGTTGCGGCAGAGCGTACAGGGCAATTCGGTCGTCCGGAAGATGGACATCATGAAGATGCGTGGGCAGCCCACGCTTCCGGGCCTGCACACGTTTCGCATCAGCGACAACGGCATCCGCGTGTTCGCGCCGCCGCCGCTGGCGGTGCCGAACCGTTCGGAAACGGGCTCGCCTGACGGGCCACGCGTGAGCATGGGCGTGCGTGGCCTCGACGCCATGATGGGTGGCGGACTTCCGGGCGGCTATTCATTGCTTGTCGCCGGCCCGTCGGGTTCGGGCAAGAGCATCCTCGCGTCGGCCTTCCTGGCCGAAGGCGCGCGGCTGGGCAAAACCGGGGTGATCGCGGCGTTCGAACAACGCTCGCACCGGTCGCGCGGGCCGCTTATTGCCGAGCTCATCGCGCATGATCGCATCGGTGTGGTAGATACGCTCGGCTCGTCGCTGTCGGTCGACGAGATCGCGATGCTGCTGATCGCGGAAATCCACCGGCTCAAGGCGAGCCGCGTGGTGATCGATTCGCTGTCCGGCTTCGAGCTTGCGCTGGCACCCACCTTCCGCGACGACTTCCGCGAGTCGCTGTCGCGTCTGGTGTCGGTATTGACCAGCATGGGGGTGACCGTGCTGATGACTTCGGAACTCGAGGATCGCTACAGCGAGCTTCGCTTCAGCCCGTACGGCACGGCATTCCTGACCGATGCGATCATCGTGCAGCGTTATATCGAGGTGGACAGCCGGCTGCAGCGGGTGATGGCGGTGGTCAAGGTGCGGGCAAGCGAGCATTCGAACGAGCTGCGGCTGTTCCACATCGACGACGACGGCATCCAGATCGACGAGATGCTCGCTGGCTACGAAGGTCTGCTGGGTGGTCGGCCGACTCGCGGCCAGATATTGCCGAAAGTCACGGACGATGAATGAGCGTTACGCCATGACGTCCCTGCCATGAACGACCTCACCGATTCGCACACCGAGGCAGAAGCGACGCAGACGCTTGCCGTGCTCAACGGACAGGCTGACGAACTGCGTGCCGATCTTGCACGCTTGCGGCTGGAGTTGGCGGAACTGCAGCGCGACGTCCATCGCAATCGCAACGCGCAGTTGCTGGAAGCCAACCAGAAACTGGTGCTTGCCTTGCTCAGTGCGGAATCGATTGCCGAAACCGCGATCAACAACCTGACCGAGCTGACCCGTTCCAGCCAGCGCGATGCATTGAGCCACACCACCGACCGTGCGGTGCTGGTCAAGCGCTTCGCCAGCAGCGTGGCTACGGCACGGCGGCATGAAGAACTCGTTGCCGTGCGTGCCGCCGAAAAAGGCCGCGATTTGCAGGAGGCCAACGAGCAACTGGTGATGGCGGTGCTGGGTGCGCAGGAACTGGAAGCACATGCACAGGAGGCGCATCGCCAGCAGATCAAGTTCATGGCGATGGTCGCCCACGAGTTGCGCAACCCGCTGACCCCGATACGCATCGCGGCGAGCCTGCTTGTCGACCGCAAGAGTCACGACGAGCTGTCACTGGCCCGGCTGCAGGTCATTATCGACAGTCAGGTGACGCACATGTCGCGGCTCATCGGCGACCTGCTGGACGGGTCGCGCATCAGCACCGGCAAGCTTCGCCTCGAACAGGGGGCGGTCGAGATGGTCGGCATCCTGAAAGCGGCGAGCGAAACCTGTCGCCCTGCGATGGAGTCGCGAAAACAGGATCTGCTATGGGACGTGCCGGCAGGGCCGGTCGATCTGCACGGTGATGCGGTGCGCCTGGCGCAGATTTTCAGCAACTTGCTGGACAACGCGTCGAAGTACACGCCGGATGGCGGCCAGATCGCATTGACGATGGTGGTGCTCGACGATGCAGTGACGATCACCGTGTCCGACAACGGCATCGGCATCTCCTCCGAAGCGCTGCCGAATATCTTCGAATTGTTCGTGCAGGATGCACGTGCGTTGACGCATTCCAATGGCGGCCTCGGCATCGGGCTTGCCGTGGTGCGCGATCTGGTCGAGGCGCATGGCGGCACCGTGACCGGCTACAGCGCGGGCAAGGAGCTTGGCAGCGAGTTCAGCGTGACCTTGCCGCGCAACGGCATGCCGGCGCTCCCGGAAACTCCCTGACCGCATGCTGTTCGCGGCAGTGATGATGGCAGCGTCATGAAGAAGGGCCGGAAACTGCTTTCCGGCCCTTCTTCATGACAGCGTTGAGTCGCTCAGCGGCGGCAACTCAACCAGCGGATGAAGCGCTCGCCGGTGCGCCATCCTTGTGCTTGTGCGTGCCGTGACCGTGATGCCGCTTTGGCGTCTGGTTGCGGTACAGCGCGTCCGCGGTCTCTTTCTGCTCGGGAGTAAGCACGGCGTAGAGGTCGCTCATTGCGGACGAGAGTTTCTGCATGTTCTCCGCATGCTCCTGCGCGAGCGCGGCATAGGATTTCATCGACTCGTCGGCATTCATCGTCGACAGTTTGCTCGAACGATCGTGGAAGGCCTGGCCTGTCTTTCGGGCGTTGTCGCGCATGGTCTGCGCGAAGGCGTCCCACTGCTTCGACTGGTCCGCGGTGATGTTGAGCTGGCTATGCAGATCGCTGATGCGCTGCTCCACGATATCCGCCCGTTTCTGCCCGTGATGGCCCGTGGCGGGCGCACTGCTGGACGCGGATGCCGGTGCTGCCGTGGTCTGCGCCCAGGCCGAGGTGGTGAGCAGGGCGAACGCGAACATGGCGGGTGTGGCGATGTTGCGAATGATTTTTTTCATGGATGAAGAACTCCAATAGAGGTGGTCGGATCGGCGGCGTTCCGAAGCGGAGCGCCGCGGCACTCGCTCAGTAGCCGTCGTCCTGCGGCGGCGGATTGTTGTCGTCGTAGTAGACGACGCCCGGCGGCGTTGGCGGCGGCGCGTTGGAGTAGACGACATTCGGCGGCGGTCGCTGCGAGGCATTCGAGATGGCTGCGCCGGCGACTACGCCAAGCAGCGCGCCCGCGATGAGGCTGCCACCGCCACCGCCGTGCCCGTGCCGACGATAGTCGTGACGCGGCGGCGGCCGGTGATATCCGCCATGCCGGTGCTGCGCGGCGGCGGGCAGGGCGGTGGCCGTCATTGCCACCGCAAGGAACATGACGGCGATCCGGCGGTACAACGGAGTTCTGGAAGTGTGAGTCATAAAGTGTCCTCCTCACTGATGCCACGGTGATCGCATGCATTGAGCTAATATCGAATGCTTGCGGATGGGTGAACTTGCGCGGCGACAGCGTCCGGTGACCGCTGTACCTGGCATGTTATTGCTGTGGCCGACGTCGCAGTTTATGCCAAAGTCCGTGATAGGGGCGTGCCGGCGCCAGACTTGAAAGGAATGCTGGATCAGGTGTCGCCCAGCAATCCGGCTTCGGCCGCGTGGTCCTGGTTGCTGAAGATGGCCATGGCCGTGCGCATGCGCAGGAAACCCAGCTTGCGGTAGAAACCTTCCTTGCCCGGCTTGGCGTACAGGATGATTTTCCTGTGGCCCGTCGAGAATTCGCGGAGCTTCGCGATGATTGCCTTGCCCAGCCCGCTTCCCTGGTGGTCGGGATGGATCGCGATATCGCACAGGTACGAGCAATCGAGTCCGTCGGCCAGCGCGCGTCCGGCGCCGATCAGCCGGTCGCCTTCGTAGACGAAGCATTTGTAGCGGCTGTTGGAAAACACCGTCTCCAGGTCCGCGGGTTTCTTTTCGCCCAGCGGCGCGATGCGATAAAAGCTGCGACAGCTCGTTCCAGTCGACGGTTGCCTGATCGAAAACCCACTTCATGCTTCAACCCCCTTTGCGCGTGCATCGATTCGTTGCGCCACCATCAATGCTGCCTGTCCGAGTGGATGTCGTAGCCTGCAGGCGCGGTGCAGCATGGCGGCCCCAGTCCGATCGCGGCACGTCCCAGCGATTTGACCGTGGGTTGATGGTCGGAGGAGAAGTTTGCAGCATGGCTGTCGCCGACGGGCTCGAACCGATAGCTGTGGCCGGCAAGTGGAGTGAAATCGAAGCGGCCGCCGTCGACCGTTTTCAGTGCTTTTCCATCCTGCAGAATCTGCATGCGACGCCCTTGCCAGGGTGTGGCGAAATGCATCGGCGTGCCGTCGCCAGCGTGAATTGCGAAGCTGCTCAACTGGCCGTCCACCGCTTCCACATCGGCCGCAACGCCATCGCGCAAGGCTACCGTTCCCGACATCGTCCATCCTGGCGGTATTGCCGGGCCGATGCGGATCAGGCCGTTGTCGTCCTGGATCGCCAGCACTTCGGAAAGCGTGAGCGCGGCGATGCCGGCCTGCTCGAGATAGAACTCGTTGGGCGGCCCCTGGATCAATGCCGACATGCCGTTGGGATAGACCTGGTAGAGCTGCACGAGCTGGAAAAGGCCTTGCGCCACGTCGTTGCCCAAGCCTAGCCGCGCCGCCTGCACCGGGTCGTAGCTCCAGGTGGCCTGATAGACGAACGGACGCAGCGCGTAGGTGCGTCGTGCGATGGCGAACAGCGGATCGTCGAGGCCAATCAGCCCGTATGGCCACACTGCCTCGAGGCCGATGTTTTCACCGTTGCGATAGGGCGATGCGGGCATGTAGCTGGCCGCGATCACCTGGTCGCCGGGTCGGGCCGTCGTCGAAGGAGAAGCGACAGCCGAGGCGGCGACCACCGGCAACTGCGGCGTCTTCTGCAGTGCCGATGCCATCTGTGCGACCAGGTCCGCATCGCGCTGCAACAGCCTGGCCGCGGCGATGGTGGCGGGATACAGCGCACGGATCGCGGCCAGGTCGGTGGTCGGGTCGGTCACATCCATCTGGGTTTCGTGCGCATTCGAAGGCGACGTGTGCAGCAGGCCGTCGCTGCCGCGATGCTGGTACGAAAGCAGGAAGCGGGCGGATTCCGCCATCAGCGGATAGTTGGCCTGCAGGAATGCCTTGTCGTGCGTGTGCAGCCACGTGCGCCATACCCACAGGCCGATCTCCGCACCCGTGCTCAGGGTGCGGGCGTTGGAGCTCGCCGTCCAGCCGAGGTCGCAACTGTGGGTGACGATGGGAAACGGCCGGAAGCGGTCGCTTTCGTACTCCACGCCCTGGCCGTTGAAGCGCATCGTCTCTGGCACGCAGATGCCGGGGCGCCCGCCCATGTGCTCGATGGTCCAGCGACGGATGGCATCGAGATGATCGCGATACAGCGCGAACACCGGCGCGTTGAGTTCGGGTACATGCGCGGCGAGATTGGCGCCCACCTGCATGCGCAGGTTCCAGAACCAGAACGCCGCAGGATCCCAGAAATGATCGTCGCCCGATGACGAGAACAGATCCGCCATGCCGCCTTGCGATCCGGGGATATTGCCACCGCTGTGCGCAGCCGCGGCGAACAGGTACAGCGTGCGCATCGTTTCGGCGTAGCGGGCGGCGCCATCGGCCGATTCCGCACGGACCATGTACGCCCGCGACCAGAACGAATGCCACCACGCGGCAGTCGCCGCCACATCGACCGGCAGGGCGAGGACATCGTGACTCACATCCGCTGCCGATGGCCGACCGTCGAAGGCCGGTGCGGCGATCACCACGGTGAGGTGGCCGTCCATCGTCGGGCGTGCGGCCACTTCTACCGATCGGTCGTCGACGCGTCGTGCCTGCGCATCGCGTCCGATCGCCTCGATGGCTGCGAGCGAGCCGAACCTCTGGCCCGATGCGCCTGGCAAGCTGTCGTCGTGCCAGCTTTCCGCCAGCATGCCGACGGCGCCATGCGTCGAAGCGGCAGGATTGCGCGGTTCCCACAGGCGAAGGCGGATGCGCTGGACTTTCTCCGGCGCCAGCCCGGCCAGCTCGACGATCACCCGATCCGACGCGTGATCCACCCACGCCTTGAGGGTGATGCCGCCGCCGTGTTCCTCCAGCGTGCCGCCGTAGAGATTCACACGGCCATGGAATGCCCGATCTGCCGTCAGTGGTTTGAGGTCGAGAAAGCTCACCTGTCCAGGCGAGCGGCGGTAGGGAAGAGTATCGGAGCGATTGAGTTGCAGGGTCAGGCCATCGGCGGCCCAGAACGCGGCGCCCAGCCGCCCGTTGCCCAGGCCGACCGACTGGATCGGCAGGACATTCGGCTGGCCGAGCGCGATGTCCGACCGGCCGACCGCGGCGGCGGTGGCATCAGCTTGGGCCAGCGCCATGGTGGGTGGCAGCGAACAAAGCAGCATCACGCAGACCAGCCGGAAACGGATCGCCAAGTTCGCCATCGGAGCGCCTGTCGTAAAACTTCGATTCTGCGTCAAAGCCTCGGCACAGGCACAGTCCTTTCCACCGATCAGCGGCAACCGGGCGCGCCGTGTTGCAAACGCAGCTCGCGTGCGGCGAGGCACGATGCTGGTTTTCCGGCGAGCTTCGGCGAATCAGCTTGCGGCCATGCACAACGACTCGGATATGGCCAGGCTTGGGAGTGCGAAAGGCAGCGGGTCGCCGCGCGCAGGATCCAGCGGAAAAGCGCGCGTGCGCAGGGGCGGTGATGCGACCGTGGGCCGCCGGCCACAGGTGGCATCGGCTCTGGCAGAATCGATGCATCTGCCCAGTGGGAATCGAGATGCCTGTTGCCGAAACCGTGCCGGCCAATTCGCCGCGCCGCATCCTGTTCGCGAGCCTGATCGGCACCACGATCGAGTTTTTCGATTTCTACATCTACGCCACGGCGGCGGTGCTGGTTTTTCCGAAGCTGTTTTTCCCATCGGCGGATCCCACCTCGGCCATGCTGCAATCGCTGGCGACGTTCGCGCTGGCGTTCTTCGCGCGGCCGATCGGCTCGGCGGTGTTCGGTCACTTCGGCGACCGGGTGGGCCGCAAGGCCACGCTGGTGGCGGCGTTGCTGACGATGGGCATCTCCACGGTGGCGATCGGCGTGCTGCCGACCTATGCCAGCATCGGCGTCTTCGCGCCGCTGCTGCTCGCGCTGTGCCGGTTCGGCCAGGGCCTGGGGCTGGGTGGCGAATGGGGTGGCGCGGTGCTGCTGGCGATCGAGAACGCACCGCCGGGCAAGCGTGCGTGGTACGGCATGTTTCCGCAGCTCGGCGCGCCGATCGGCTTCTTTTTCTCGACCGGCCTGTTCCTGTGGCTGACCCAGGGCATCGGCGACGCGGCGTTTTTTGCATGGGGCTGGCGCGTGCCATTCCTCGCCAGCGCGGTGCTGGTGCTGATCGGTCTGTGGATGCGCCTGAAGCTGCACGAGACGCCGGCATTCGCCCGTGCGATGGCGCATCACGAACGCGTGCGGCTGCCGATGCTGACGGTGATCACCGAGCACCCGAAGGCGTTGCTCGCCGGCACCTTCGCCGCGTTGGCCACGTTCGTGCTGTTTTACCTGATGACGGTATTCGCATTGAGCTGGGCCACCAGCAAGCTGGGCTATTCGCGCGAACAGTTCCTGCTGCTGCAGATGGTCGGCGTACTGTTCTTCGCAGTGACGATCCCGTTGTCGGCGATGTTCGCGGACCGCCGTGGCGCGCGTCTGGCGATGATCCTTTCCACGCTGCTGATCATCGCTTTCGGCATCGGTTTCGCGCCGTTGTTCGCGGCCGGGAGCAGCGGCAGCGTGCTGCTTTTCCTGGCGCTCGGGCTGGGTGCGATGGGGCTGACCTACGGGCCGCTGGGTACGATCCTGGCGCAGATGTTTCCCACTGCCGTGCGCTATACCGGCGCATCGCTGGCGTTCAACATGGCGGGGATTTTCGGCGCGTCGCTGGCGCCGTATGTCGCCACCTGGCTGGCGAAAAACTACGGCCTGGCCTATGTCGGCTACTACCTGGCGGCAGCCGGCGTACTGACCCTGCTGGCGTTGCTCGTCATGCCGCGCCGGCCGGATGGAGCGACTGCGGCGGCTTGATGCCGCAGGCAGCAACCCCATCTTTCAAAAGGTGGAGTTCATTCACGTGGCGTGACTTTTCTTTCCGAACTCCATCGCGGAGGCAGCCATGGCAACCGGTTGGGCCGGCGACGGCGCAGTGCAGGACCAGATCGACGCGACCGTCGACGATGCGGTGGCGCGCGCACGCCGACAGTTGAAGCAGGGCCCCGGCCTGCTGCGCTGTGAAGAGTGCGACGCCGACATTCCCGAGGCGAGGCGCAAGGCGGTGCCCGGCGTGCGCCTGTGCGTGGCCTGCCAGGAAGCCCATGACGAGGAGGCTGGCGCCAGCCTCTACAACCGTCGAGGCAGCAAGGACAGCCAATTGCGATAAGTCGGACGCGACCGCAGGGATCGCGACGGGTGGAGACGCGATCGGCGCAACCGCTTTCGTCATGCCTGCGTCGAATGACTTCGGCCGATCGAGTGTGCGAGCGGGATGAGGGTCGGGCAGCGCGGTCTGAGTCGCACTCGACGATTCCGGACACCAGGGGTTCTATCTGTTGATGTAAACGTTTACATTTGTACAGTTCCGTTCGGATGCGGCTTGAACCGCATGACTTGCTCCTTGGGGAAGCGATGAAGCATTACAACGTGTCTGCTGTGTGTCCCGTGACGCTGTTGCTCTCGAGCGTGCTGGTAGGTGCCCTGGCCATCGGTCCGATCGGCGTTTCCGCGGCCGGCGCGCAGGCAGCGACGCCACCGCGGCACGCCATCGCCGCCAGGCCATCGAACGCCCAGCTCGCTTCGCCGGAGATCGAGCGCAAGGTCGACGCGCTGCTGAAGAAGATGACTCTGGCGGAGAAGATCGGCCAGTTGATGCAATACAACGACCAGGGTTCCAGCGCACCCACCGCGACCGACGACGACACCTCGCCCGCGCTGGCAGCCAACCCCGAAACGAAAGACCATGTGGATGCAATGGAACTCGCCGGCAAGGGCGAGCTCGGCTCGATGCTCAACGTGATCGGCGCCGCGAAGACCCATGCATTCCAGCAGGCGGCGGTGGAGAAAAGCCGGCTGCACATTCCGATCCTGTTCGGCGCCGACGTGATTCACGGCTTCCGCACCATCTACCCGGTACCGCTGGGCCTGTCCGCATCGTGGGATCCTGCGCTGGTGTCCGAGGTGTCGCACATGGCCGCGGTGGAAGCGACTACCGCCGGCGTGAAGTGGTTCTATTCGCCGATGGTCGACATCACGCGCGATGCGCGCTGGGGTCGTTCCACCGAAGGCGCGGGCGAGGATGCGTATCTCGGCTCAGCCATGGCGCGTGCATATATCCGCGGCTACCAGGGCGATGACCTGTCCAGGCCCGATAGTGTCGCCGCCTCGGTGAAGCATTACGCAGCCTATGGCGCCGCCGAGGCCGGGCGCGAATACAACACCACCGACATGTCGGACATCCGTCTGCGTCAGGACTACCTGCCGCCGTACAAGGCGGCGGTGGAAGCGGGCACGGCCACCATGATGAGTTCGTTCAACGCGCTCAATGGCGTGCCCGCGACGGCCAATCCGTACCTGATGGACGAGATCCTGCGCAAGGAATGGGGCTTCAACGGTTTCGTGGTCAGCGACTACACCGCGGTGATGGAACTCACTCATCACGGCATCGCGCTCGACGCAGCCGCCGCCACCAAGAAGGCACTGGAAGCGGGCGTGGAAGTGGACATGATGTCCCACTACTACGACACGCAGATCCCGAAATTGCTGGCCAGCCACAAGATGCCGATGAGCGTGGTCGACGAGGCGGTGCGCCGCGTGCTGCGGGTGAAGTTCGCGCTCGGGCTGTTCGAGCATCCGTACGCACAGGGTACCGAAGTGACGCAGGCGGTGGACGCGCATCGTCCGCTCGCGCGCCGCGCCGCGGAAGAATCTTTCGTGTTGCTGAAGAACGGCGCGCCCAGCGGTGCGCCGGTATTGCCGCTGTCGTCACAGGTGAAGACGGTCGCCCTGATCGGCCCGCTCGCCGACGACGCCAGCGAGATGCAGGGCGCCTGGGGCGGTGCGCAACATCAGGCCGACGTGGTCACCGTGCGCGATGGCTTGGCCGAGCGCATGAAGAAAATCGGTGGCACGCTGCTGTATGCGCGCGGCACCGATACCGATGGCACTTCCGAAGCGGGTTTCGCGGAAGCGCAGCGCGTGGCGAAGCAGGCCGATGTGGTGGTGATGGCGCTGGGTGAATCCAGCGCCATGAGCGGCGAAGCCGGCTCGCGCGCGCATCTGGATCTGCCTGGCAATCAGCAGAAGTTGCTGGAGGCGATCGCTGCGACCGGCAAGCCGGTGGTGCTGCTGGTGTTTTCCGGTCGCCCGCTGGTGCTGGACTGGGCGGCGCAACATGTGCCGGCGATCATGGCCGTGTGGTTTCCCGGTACCGAGGCGGGTTCGGCGCTCTCGAACGTGCTGTTCGGCGACACGGTTCCCACCGGCAAGCTGACCATGAGCTTCCCGCGCGCGGTCGGGCAGGAGCCGCTCTACTACAACCAGTTTCCTACCGGCCGCCCCGCCGGCGACGCCGACCTGGGCAAGCCGCCGCTGGGCGACACGCGCTTCATCTCGCGCTACATCGACGTGCCGAACGATGCGTTGTTCCCGTTCGGCTTCGGCCTCAGCTACACCACCTTCGGCTACTCCGGCGTCCGTGTGTCGCGCCCTTCGCTGCCGCTGGCCGAAGCGAATCGCAGCGGCGCGAAGAAGCTGATCAGTGTGACCGCCACGGTGAAGAACACCGGCTCGCGCGAAGGCACCGAAGTGGTCCAGGCCTATGTGCGCAACCTCGGCGCCAGCGTCGAACAACCGGTGCGCAGTTTGCAGGGGTTCCAGCGCGTCACGCTGAAGCCCGGCGAGTCGAGGCAGGTGACATTCGATCTCGGGTTTCCGGAGCTCTCGTTCTACGACAGCGAAAGCCAGCCGGTCATCGAAGCCTCGCATTACACCGTGTGGGTGGGCGGCAGTTCTCTGGCAACCGATCACGCCGATTTCGAGGTGACGCCGTAACCGGCACGGATGCGCAGCGTCGAGATGAAAAAGCCCGCCGATGGCGGGCTTTTTCGTGGATCAGACCATGCGATGCCCGTGGAGCGGGGCGGGCTTGCGCCTTATTTGCGCGCGGCAGTGATATCCCCGATCAGGTCCTTGCCCTTGGTGCGTACCAGGTGCGGATATTTCAGGCCGCCGTGGTAGTCGAGCTTGACCGTGCTGTAGACGTCCACGTTCTTCACCAGCAGCTCGATCGGTGCGCTGCCGGTTTTCGCCGTAGTGACTGCATCCTTCAGGCCGTCGGCCGAGAAGTCCTTGCCGTTGACGGCGACGATGGTGAGGTCGGGCACCAGGCCGGCATTGAAGGCCGGACCGCCCCATTGCACGTCGCGGACCTCGCCCTTGGCGGAGACCGACATGCCGAGCGAGTAGGCGAGGTTGGCGCCGTGGCGGATCTTGTCGGCGGCCTTGTCGGTGTCGTTGGGCGTGTCGGTGTAGACCAACTGCCAGCCGCCGTTCTCGATGCCGCGCTCGGGCAGGGTATCGCCGGTAAAGTCGAGCCGGTCGCGCAGGAACTTCGCCCAGTCGTACTTCTGCACCTGGTTGAGTGTGCCGACCACGTCGTCGAACGTGTAGGTCTTGGTGACGTAGCTGCCGTTGTCCATGCCGTAGAACGCGCGCGCGAAATCATCCAGCGAGTGCTTGCCGCCGCTGAGTTCGCGGATCTGCGTATCCACGTCCAGCCACAGCAACTGGCCTTCCGGATAGAAGTCGGTGCCACGGCGCCAGTTGCCCCAGCCGTTGCCACCGAAGTAGGTGAGCGGCGCGGCATCGGCGGTGTCCTGCAGCGAGCGCCACGAGCGGCCGGTGCGGTAGGACATCTGCGCGGCGATCGAGGCCATCGAATCGCGGTATTGCGCAGGCGTCCACAGGCCTGCGCGTGCGGTCAGTACGCCGCACCAGTAATCGGTGAGGCCTTCGTAGACCCACAGCAGGTCGTCCTGCATCGGCTCCATGAAGGTCGGCGTCCACAGGTCGGCCGGGCGGCGGAACTTGCCGTTCCACGAGTGCACGTATTCGTGCGGCATCAGGCTCGCCGCCAGCGTGTGCATGGTGTCGTCGGTGAAGAAATTCGCTGGCAGGCGGTCGTCGCTGGACTGATGATGTTCGAGCCCGAAGTGGCCGGTGTGGTCGGACAGCGTGAGCAGGAAATCGTAGTGGTCATAGTGATGCGCACCGAACAGCTTGGCGGTCTGTTGCACCACGGCGCGCTGGCCGGCGAGCTGCTTGTCGCTGATCTTGACGTCGTCGGCCTCGTCGCCGATGACATTGAGATGCACCGGCACTTTGGCGCCTGGGTCGAGATCGACGCGGTTGAAATATTTGCCGGCGATCAGCGGCGAATCGACCAGGTTGTTGAAGGTCAGCGGCTTGAATTGCGTGGTGTTGCCGGACTGGCTGGCGATCTGCAGCGCGGTACCGAACTTCCATCCTGCCGGTAGCGTGACGCTGGGCTGGATGGTGATCTGCCGCGTGTAGTGCGCGGCTGGATAGAACGCCGTCTGGTTGAACTCGATATCCACCAGGTTCGGCGTGGACGATGCGCTGGCGCCGAACTCGCCACCATCGCCCGGCGACAGGAACTGGAATGAGAGGTCGATCTGGCTCACCCCCTGCGGCACGTCGAGATGCAGTGCATACATCTCGCGCAGGTCGCGACGCCAGGCGAGTTGCTTGCCGTTGGCCTTGATCACCACGCCGGCCACGTTCTGGATCGGGCCGGACGGCGCGTGCTCGCCGGGAATCCATTTCGGGTAGTACAGCGTCAGCGGGCCGGGCGTGACCGGGATCGTCTCGTTCACGCGGAAGATCTTCTTCGGTGCATCGGCCAGGTCGACCGCGACCGTAAGCGTGCCGGCATACGGCTGGTCCAGCGGTGCGGGCAGGTCGGTGGCCGATGTTGCGAAGGTTCCGGATATCGAAAGCGCGGAGGTGACGGCGAGGGCAAGCAGACGGCAGCGAGGCATGGACATGTTCAAGGAGGGCATTCCGGGTGGGTGATGGCAGGGCGGCGCATCGTTGCCGGTTCCGTTGTCCTGACGCGGCCAGCGATGCGTGGACTGCCGATGGTAGGTCGAAGGTCACGCCCCATCCCCTGCCAGAGGTCACCCATGTCCGTTGCATGCGTGCTGGCTTGACACACAGGTGTCACGAATTTGTCCCATGCCTTAAGTAGCGTGAAAGAACTGGCTTAAGGAGATGCCGATGTCCACCGAAACTTCCGCTGCAACATTGCCTAGTCCCAGTGTGGGATCGGGACGCATTTTTCTGATCGTGTTCGCCTTGATCCTGCTGGCGGGTGGCGGCTATGCCTTCACCCACTTGTTGCAGGACCTTTCGATCGTCAAATCCACCGCCTCGGCACCATTCATCCTGCTCGGCGTGGCGCTGCTGATCGCTCTGGGTTTCGAATTCGTCAACGGTTTCCATGACACCGCCAACGCGGTGGCGACGGTGATCTATACCAACTCGATGCCGGCCAACATGGCGGTGATCTGGTCGGGCGCATTCAATTTCCTTGGCGTGCTGACGTCGTCCGGTGCGGTGGCGTTCACCGTGGTGGCGCTGCTGCCGGTGGAGCTGATCCTGCAAGTCGGCAGCCACGCCGGTTTCGCGATGGTGTTCGCGCTGTTGATCGCGGCGATCCTGTGGAATCTCGGCACCTGGTATTTCGGCTTGCCGAATTCCTCGTCGCATACATTGATCGGGTCGATCATCGGCGTCGGCTTGGCGAACCAGTTGATGTCCGGCCATAGCGGCACCAGCGGCGTGGATTGGACGGCTGCCGCAGGCGTGTTCAAGGGCCTGGTGTTTTCGCCGATCGCAGGCTTCCTGCTTGCCGGCCTGCTGATGGTGATCCTCAAGGTGGCGGTGAAGATCCCCGCGCTGTATCGCGCGCCGGAAGGCAACAAGCCGCCGCCGTGGCCGATCCGCGCGCTGCTGGTGCTGACCTGCACTGGTGTGAGCTTCAGCCACGGCTCGAACGACGGCCAGAAGGGCATGGGCCTGATCATGCTGATCCTGATCGGCACGGTGCCGACGGCATACGCATTGAACGGCGCGGTGACCGGCGGACAGGTGAAGACCTTCCATCAGGTTTCGGTGGACGCACAGAAAGTGCTTGGATCATTCACTGGCACGACGGCACTGAACGGCGATCCGCGTGCCATGGTGACGACGGCGGTGCAGCAGAAAGCTTTGCTGCCCACCACCGCGCCGGCACTTGCCGGATTGATGGCAGCGATCGACAAGCAACTCGGCGACCGCACCTCGCTGCGCGCAGTGCCGCAGGAACAGATGGGCAACGTGCGTAACGACATCTACCTGGCCGACGCGGCGATTCCGCTGGTGCTGCAGCAACCAGGCCTCTCCGATTCGCAGCGCGCGACACTCACTTCATGGCGCGGCCTCGGCACGCAGGCCACGCAGTTCATCCCGCCGTGGGTGAAAGTCGCCGTCGCGCTGGCGCTGGGTCTCGGCACGATGGTGGGCTGGAAGCGCATCGTGGTGACGGTCGGCGAAAAAATCGGCAAGGAGCATCTCACCTATGCGCAGGGTGCCTCGGCGGAACTGGTGGCGATGACCCTGATCCAGGCGGCCGACATGTACCACCTGCCGGTCAGCACCACCCACGTGCTGACCTCCGGCGTTGCCGGCACCATGGCCGCGAACGGCTCCGGTCTGCAGTGGAGCACCGTGCGCAGCCTGCTGATGGCATGGGTGCTGACGCTGCCTGCGTCGATCCTGCTGGCCGGCGGCCTGTTCATGCTGTTCCGGCATCTTTTCTAGGTTGCCCCTGTTCGGCCCGCCATCAAGAAAGCGATAAAGAAAGGGGGCGTTTCGGCCCCTTTCTCTTGGCATCGCCGGTTCTGGGGTAGCTGAAGTTGATGCTCGAAGCGCCGCTGGATTTGGCGTCCGAAACTGCCATCGCTCACCTGATACGGCGCGCCATCCGCAGCGTCGATATTTATCGACCAGCCGCTGGCGTTCTGCGCGGCCACACTCAACTCGGCGTGCCATGCAGCAGCGTCGATGGGCACGTCGTTCCAGCTCATCGTACCGTCCGCATGGATGGCCAGATGCACGGGCTCGGCGGGTCTCTGGGTTCTGTTGCTCTGCTGCGGAAGGTCGAGTTTGACGCGGTGCGAAACTACCGGCACCGTGATCATGAAGATAACCAGCAAGACGAGAAGCACATCGACCAGCGGCGTGACGTTGATCTGCGAGACGGCATCATCGGAAACACGTGCAGAAAAAGCCATGGTTCTTTCTCCTCGACCACCGTGATACGGATTGTCGACAGCCCGGGGTGAATCTGGTGAGCCGGGCGGGATCAGCTTACCCGAGTGACGTTGCTGTGGAACTCAACCGGCGGTCTTGCAAGGTGCCGCCAGGTCGTTGGCCGGCGATCGATCGAAGCGCGGCGCGATCGACCTTTGCTCCATGCCGTGACGATGTTCGATCGCATCCGCAAGGTGACTGCCACTGTCGGGAGTTCGGATCATTTCCTTGCCAGCACCACATCGCACACTCACCGGCGGCATCAACTGTTTCTTTGCCTTGCTGCCCGATGTGCAGGCGCAGATGGATATCGCGAACCTGGAAGAGCGCTTCCGCAAGTCGCATCGCGCGAGTGGTTCCGCTGTTGGAGCCGTGCGGTCCCAAGCTGCGCCACGCCTGCACGGAATCAGACAACGATGTCATGCACGGGTCGCATTCGCTGCGGAAGGTCTGAACTGCGGGTGATTCATGCGGCGACAACAGTTGTCCCCAGTCACGAGTCTGGGAGACTGGAGGTCCATCAACCTTACGCTTACCAGTTCGAATGCATTTCACGTCGGCCGTCACACTTCTGGATGAGTCGAATAGACAACGTTGTCATTCAGGACTAAGACAAGACAGTTACATCCATAACAAGCGGTAGCACGGAGGCTGTGAGGCGTTCCATTCCCCAACTGGCCGACCGGACAACGGCCAGCGCTCGCCTTGGTCAACTCACCCGAAACAACGTCGTCCCATCAGGAGAAAATCCATGTTTGAGAAACGATCGGTTGTGTGGCCGCGCCTGGCTTTCAGCGCGCTTGGCAGTGCGGTCGCCACGGCGCTGGCCGTGACGACCCTGGCGGCGGTACCCGTGGAGACCTTGGAGGCGCAGACGCTTCCCGCCTGCGCTGCCGCGTGGAGCGCAGGCGCTGTCTATACCGGCGGAAACACCGCCAGCGAAAACGGCATCAATTACCAGGCGAACTGGTGGACGCAGGGCAATGACCCGGCCACCAACAATGGCGGCAGCGGCTCCGGCCAGCCGTGGACGTCGCAAGGTTCATGTGGCGGTGGCGGCACCACGAATCCGCCGCCCCCACCGCCTCCACCCCCGCCGCCGCCGCCGTCAGGCAGCCTGCTGTTCAGTCCGTACAAGGATGTGACGATCAATCTCGACTGGAACACCAACACCATGCGCACGGCCGTCACCGGCACGCCGATCCCGGTGGTGGGCAGCGGTAGCCTGGTGTCGACGGCCGTGCCGAATCTCGGCGCGATCACGCTGGCTTTCGCCACCGGCGAGTGCGGTAGCGAAAACTGGGGTGGCGTTCCGGGCGCGAGCTTCGCCAGTGCCAATGTCCAGGCGCTGGCCAACGCGGGTATCCGCTATGTGGTGTCCACCGGCGGACAGGCGGGAACCTTCACCTGCGGCAGCCCCGCCGGCATGGCGGCGTTCCTCGCGCGCTACAACTCGGCCTACCTGACAGGTGTCGATTTCGATATCGAGGGCGGCCAGACCCAGGCACAGATCAACAACCTGATCTCCAACGCCGCCTATGCGCACACGCTGTATCCCAACCTGCGTTTCTCATTCACGCTGGCCACGCTGGGTGCATCGGACGGCAGTTTCGGTGGCGTCAACAGCCTGGGTGACATGGTGGTGCGTGCGGTTACGGCGGCCAACCTGCCGAACTACACCATCAACCTGATGACGATGGACTTCGGTTCATCGGCCGCCAGCTATCTGTGCGTGGTCACCAACGGCACGTGCAATATGGGGCAGTCGGCGATCCAGGCGGCACTTAACTTGGAGCACACCTACGGCATCCCGGCCAGCCGCATCGAGCTCACGCCGATGATCGGCCAGAACGACGCCAGCAGCGAAACCACCACGCTGACCGACGTCGATACCGTCACCAGCTACGCCAATAGCCAGGGCATGGCGGGCGTGCACTTCTGGTCTCTGGATCGGGATACACCATGTCCAGGCGGCGCGACGGGCTATGCTTCGCCGACCTGCAATTCGGTCAGCGGCAGCACCGCGTTGCAGTACACCAACCGCTTCCTGCACGACCTGGGTCACTGATCGATCGCGCACGCGTGTAGCAATCGGAGTCCGGCGCAGGCAAAAGCGACACCTGCGCCGGATTCTTTCATCGCAAGTTCAAAGGAACATGCCGCCCGACGCCTCGATCCGTTGCGCATTGACCCAGCCGTTGGCCGGCGACAGCAGCGAGGCGATGACGCCGCCGATGTCGTCCGGCAACCCGACGCGGCCCAGCGCGGTCTGCGAGGCGATCTGCGCATTCAGGCCCGGGTTGTCGCGTACCATGCCGCCGCTGAAATCGGTTTCGATGGCACCGGGCGCAACCACGTTGACCGCGATGCTGCGGGCACCCAGTTCCTTCGCCTGGTAACGGGTCAGCACTTCGATGGCGCCCTTCATCGACGCGTATGCCGCGTAGCCGGGCAGGGCGAAACGCGTGAGCCCGCTGGAGATGTTGACGATGCGTCCGCCGTCGGCGATCAGCGGCAGCAGTTTCTGGGTGAGGAAAAACGGACCCTTGCAGTGGACGTTCACCATCTCGTCGAACTGCGCTTCGGTGGTCTCGGCGAAACTGGCATGCAGGCCGACGCCGGCATTGTTGACCAGATAGTCGAAGTGCTCACTTTGCCATTGGCGTTTCAGCGCCTCGCGCACGGCTTCAGCGAAGGCGTCGAAGCTGCGGCTGTTGCCCACGTCCAGCGGCAAGGCCTTCGCGCGGCGGCCGAGTTGTTCGATCTCGGCCACGGCGGCATCGGCTTCGTCGCGGCGGCTGCGGTAGGTGAGGATCACATCGACCCCCTGCCTGGCCAGTGCAAGCGTGGTGTTCCTGCCAAGTCCGCGGCTGCCGCCGGTGACGATGGCGATGGGGTTCGAAACGCTCATGATGGGTTTCCTTGGTTGGGGTGTCGTGGCAGGTCGCTAGCGGGCATGCAATGGTGAACGCACTGTATTGCACTGGAAATTCACGATAGATTGGTTGCATGCGATTTATATGTTCGCGATTGGCGAACAATGGGTTGCTTCGACCTCACGCCATGGCTATCGGAAGCCCCCGTCATGAACCAACTCGACGCCATGCAGATTTTTGTCCGGATTGCCGAGCTGTCCAGCTTCACTCGCGCCGCCGACAGCTTGGCGATACCCAAGGCCAGCGCCTCCACTGCCGTGCAGCAACTCGAGGGTTCGCTCGGTACCCGGCTGCTGCACCGGACCACGCGCAAGGTGCAGCTCACCCACGACGGTCAGGCGTTCTACGAGCGCAGCAAGGATCTGCTCTCCGACATGGACGAACTGCAGTCGATGTTCCAGCACGGTGCCAAATCGTTGCGCGGGCGCTTGCGGGTGGACATGCCCAGCGGCATCGCGCGTCATTTCATCATCGAACGACTGCCGGAGTTCCTGCGCGAGCATCCGTTGGTCGAGCTGGAACTCAGCAGCACGGATCGGCTGGTGGACTTGGTTCGCGAAGGCTTCGACTGCGTGCTGCGCGTGGGCAACCTGGCCGACAGCACGCTCATCGCGCGCCCGCTCGGCCAGTTCCGCATCGCCAACTGCGCCAGCCCCGCCTACCTGCGCCGCCACGGTACACCGAAGACGCTGGACGACCTGGTCAACCACCAGCTCATCCATTACGTGTCGACGCTGGGTGCGAAATCGCCGGGTTGGGAATATCCGACGGCCAATGGATACGCCAGCCTGCCGATGCCGGGCGCACTCACCGTCAACAACACCGAGGCATATCAGGCGGCGTGTATCGCCGGTCTCGGCCTGATCCAGGCGCCGGCGGTGGGCTTGCGTCCGCTGATCGAAAAAGGGCTGCTCAGGGAGGTGCTGCCGAAATACCAGGCCGAGCCGATGCCGGTGTCGCTGCTCTACGCCAATCGCCGCAATCTCCCGCGGCGCGTGCAGGAATTCATGGCATGGATGACGCAGGTACTCCGGCCACATCTCGACCAGGCCATCTAGCGGAGGCCGCGCGATGCGAGATGCCGAAGTTTCGGTATGCCGGTGGCATGGCATGTCGAAAATCGCCTCACCTCCATGCAGCTGATTTCCCCGAGGCCTATTTCGGTCGCACCAACGTTGCCCGTTGGGCGACATGCAAGCCCATCATCGTCTTGTCCGCATCGAGTGTATGGACTTCGGTCGGCTTGGAGGCATCGAGCCTGGGTCATCCATGGATGCGGGCGACCGTGAAAGTGAACGCTATTCCCGCGCTTCGAGCCGCAAGCCGCGCGGCGTCAGCCAGCGTTCGATGCCCTCGAACACGCCCTGCACCAGCAGCGCGAGCACGGCCGCGGGGATCGCGCCCTCGAGGATCAGGCTGACGCTGTCCAGCCGGATGCCGGTGAGGATCGGCTGGCCGTAGCCGCCGGCACCGATCAGCGCGGCCAGCGTCGCGGTGCCGACATTGATCACTGCGGCGGTCTTGATGCCGGCCAGGATCGAGCGCGTCGCCAGCGGCAGTTCCACCCGGCGCAGGCGCACGCGCAGCGGCAGTCCGAGAGCGGCGGCGGATTCGCGCAGTTCCGGCGCGATGCCGACCAGGCCCGCATGCGTGTTGCGCACGATCGGCAGCAGGCTGTACAGGAACAGCGCGGCGATCGCCGGCCACGTACCGATGCCCAGCAAGGGAATCATGAACACGAACATCGCCAGCGACGGCACTGTCTGCAGGATACCGGTCGCGCCGATGATCAACTGTCCAGCGCGTTTCAGCCGTGCGGCCAACACGCCCAACGGAATCGCCAGCAGCATCGCCAGCCCCAGCGAGATCGCCACCAGCTTGATGTGTTCCGCGCTGCGCTGGAGCAGGCGTTGCCACAGGCCGTTGTCGCTGCGTTCGGCGCGGATGCCGAGGAAGGCCGAGGCCACCACGTTTTCCTTTTCCCCCTGCAGCTTGACCCTGGCATTCATCGCGCGCATGGCGCTCTCGTCGATGTGCCCGGCGAGCTTCTGCAATACCCGCACGAACGCCGGCGCGCTCCGGTTCAACGCCAGCCGGTACAGGTACACCGCTTCATAGCGGGGAAAGTAGTGCCTGTCATCGACCAGCGTACGCAGGTGGTAGTAGGGGATTTCGGCATCCGTGCTGTACAGGTCGATGGCATCCACCGCGCCGCTGGCAACCGCGCGATAGGACAGGGTGTGATCGAGCCCGCTGACGTTCTTCTGCGGCAGGCCGTAGCGCTGACGCAGCCCCGGCCAGCCATCGCCGCGATCCATGAACTCGTTGGAAAAACCGAAGTGCAATTCGGGGTGTTTCAGCAGGTCGGAAATCGTGGCGATGCCCATCCGCACGGATGCATCCTCGCGCATGCCGATCGCATAGGTGTTGTCGAAGCCGAGCGAATCGGTGATGCCGATGCCGAGTGGCAGCAGCCGCGCGCGCAGGGTGGCGATGTCCGCATCGGCCGGCATGCCCTTGAGAAGCTCCTGTGTCAGGGTGCCGGTGTATTCCGGATAGACGTCTATATCGCCTTGCAGCAACGCGCGCCACAGGATGCTGGTGCCGCCGAGTTCGCGCTGGTGCAGCGCCTCGATGTCGGCCGCGCGCGCGCTGGCGCGTGCCAGTTCGCCAAGCACCACCGATTCGGTGAACTGCTTGGAGCCGATGCGCACGGGTCCGGCCAACGCCAGCAAGGGCAGCGCGAAGAGGATCAGTTCCAGCAGCAGGCGACGCATCACGGCGCCTCCGGAAGGCGCCGCTGCGCCTGGACGAAACGGGTCACGAATTCGGTGGCCGGTCGATCGCGCAGATCCGCGAAGCTGCCGTCTTGCACCACGGCACCCCTGCGGATCAGCACGAGTCGTTCGGCGAACCACGCAGCTTCGGCCAGGTCGTGGGTTACCACGATCACCGTCTTGCCGAGCTGGCCGAAGATCTGTTTCAGCTCGTCCTGCAGTTCGTTGCGGACGATGGGATCGAGCGCACCCAGCGGCTCGTCCAGCAATAGCGCGTCGGGGTCGGCCATCAGGCCACGCATCAGGGC
Organism: Rhodanobacter sp.; assembly: GCA_036398675.1. GTDB lineage: Bacteria > Pseudomonadota > Gammaproteobacteria > Xanthomonadales > Rhodanobacteraceae > Rhodanobacter. The sequence continues at coordinate 64,171 of DASWOQ010000082.1, forward strand.
CACACGCTGACGCTGCCCGCCGGACAATTCGGCTGGATAACGTTCGAGCACGCCCTGCGGCAAATGGGTCAGTGCGGCGAGTTCCTGCGCACGCTGCCGGATGCGTTCCTTGCTCCAGCCCAGGTACTGCGGCAGCAGGGCCAGGTTGCCCATCGCGGTGAGGTGCGGAAACAATCCGCCGTCCTGGATCACATAGCCGACCCTGCGCCGTAGCGCGAGCACATCAGCGACGCGCAGCGTCTGGCCGTCCACCCGCACCTGTCCCTGTTCGGGCCAGTCCAGCCCCAGCAGCAGGCGCAATACGGTGGATTTGCCCGAGCCGCTGCTGCCGATCAGTGCGGTGGTGCTGCCGGCGGCGAAGTCGAGACTGAGCCGGTCGAGCGCTACCAGTTCGCCGTAACGCTTGCTCGCGTTGTCGATGGCGAAGGCGATGCCGGCGATTTCCTCACGATTTTGCAAACTTGCCTCGATTCGAATTTGCGAGCGTTGCGTGTCGCATGATTAGAATGCATTCATGTGCTGCATGAGGTGAAACATGACTCCGCTTCGATCGACAGGCTCGTTATTCGGGCGACCGGACTGATTTCGTGAAAGAAGGCAACAGCACACGATTTGCATAGCCGCTGATGTGATCGCCATCGAAAAATAACGGTCGCCCCTTTGCGAAAGCATCGCAGGTTGGGCCTGGAGGACAGAGGACAGGGAATGGGTCCCATATGTGGACGTTGGGGACCCTAGTCGTCAGGTTGGTCAAGGCATCAAGAACCGGTTTTCTCAGAGCCATCATTTCAACACGGCTGATCGTTGTTCCACCGCTACAGATCGGATTGCTGCGGTTGTAACTCTGGGCACAACGATAGATGGGAGATTTGAAAATCGGTGTCGGTCCTTCGATGATCACCCGCGTTTGCTTCTCATGAAATTCGGTCAGCACTTCGACCGCAGCTTCAGTCGCCTGAGCGCGCGACTTCATCGCTTGAGCGGAAAATACATCCTCTCTGACTGTCGAGTCGGGGAAACGCACCCACTGATCTGCAAATCGCGGGAGCCGTAGTGAAGGCAGAAAGATGACATCGCCTGGCGCCAAGCGCTTCAACATGTCCGCAGTGGTAGCCGCGGTACTGCCGGTGCAGACAGCACTCTCCTCGCGCCAGGGCTGCAGGCTCATGAAGGAGCAGCCACTGTTGTTGTACAAAATGACAGAGGCGCCCGTTGCCAGCACGTATTCCTTGTACATGGGGGTATAGGCGAGCGCGTGCGAGTCGCCGATCGCTAAAACCCTTGGTGCGGTCGCGACATGGTTGCAGTTCCGTCGCGAATAGGTCGCCACCGTTCCACTTCCCAGCTTTTCGATGGACAGGCTGACGGTACAGCCGGGATAGGCGGGGTCGCTGTTGGCACCTTCGGGATACCAGTCCTGTGCATGGCGGGCGATCGTGGTCAGGGAAATGCGCGGTTGAGCCGCATTGATCCGTCGGGTCGCCCAACTCGCTGTGGCTATCAATGCGAGAGCGACCGCCACTACTGTGAGACGTGGCGCATGCCGAGCCACGCGCAAGCGTCTGACTGGCGTTTCGACAAAACGATACGACGCAACCGAGAAGATAAAGACCAGTAGCATCGCGATAAACTGGAAGAGCGGTGCATCAAGACCCACGGTCCATCGGAAGAAGACAAACACTGGCCAGTGCCATAGATAGAGCGAATACGAAATCCGCCCCACGAAGCGTACCGGCCCGAATTCGAGAACCTTGACCAATGGCACTGCACGCGATTTTCCATGCAGAAATCCGAGTAACCCCAGCGTGCCAAGCACAACCCAAAGCGATCCCGGAAAGGGGAATCCGGATGGATCGGAAACCAGTAGCCCGTAGCCAAATGCAACCAGGGATGCTGCCGCACCCCATATGAACCAATTTGGGGATGGTTGATCCGCCACGTCAAACCTTTGCCCCGCAAGAGTCATGCTCTGATAGAGCAGCACGCCTGCGCCCAGCTGCCAGAAACGGCTGCCGATCATGTAGTAAGCAGCGACCTTGTCTGTCTGGCCTAGCCAGGAAGAAAACACCAGCGAGACAGCGACCGCCGCCGCGGGCAGCACCATGTTAAGTCGTCGCTGTCTGCCACGGAGGGTCCATGCAAAGAACAGTACCGGAAAAATGAAATAGAACTGCTCCTCGACCCCCAGCGACCATGTATGCGTGAACGGATTGAAATCGGTCGTTGGAGAAAAGTAGTCGTTGTTGGTTCTCGCCAGGACGAAGTTGCTCAAGCCGAAAAAAGCGTAGATGCCGGTCTGTTGATTCGTGCGGCTGAGCCAGGCGGATGGAATGATCAGGGCAGAGACAAGGCTCACCAGAAGCAGGCATACGACCAGCGCCGGACCTATGCGAAGAAGTCGGCGGGCATAGAAAAAGGGAATGAATTTAATCAGCTCCATGCGTTCCAGCGAGCCGACCGATGCGCTGACGATGAAGCCGGAAATGACGAAGAAAACGTCTACGCCAGCGAATCCTCCCGGAAGCCACGAAGCTTTCAGGTGATACGCGATCACGGCAGCAACTGCTATTGCGCGGAGTCCGTCGATGTATGGGAAATACGCAGGTTTCGACCCCGTCATTGGCATCCTGCGTTTTTCCTGGTCGCGAAGGGCAGATCAGCCTTGAAGCTCGGCCGATCCGTTACATGGGCGATGCCCGATGGTTCAGGCCGGAAGCCCGACGCTCATGCCGTACAATTCTAGCAGCACCGAAAAATTGCCCGGTATCAGCTGATTGACGTGCGCTATTTGACCGGCATGAATTCACCAGTGACATTCGCGTCGTCTACTTCGCTTTTCACTTTTGTCGTCAGTGTGTCGCGTTGAATCGCGCGACGAAGTCGGCTGCCGGCTCCGGACGGCCGAGATGGTAGCCCTGGCCGAGGTCGCAGCCCATGTCGGTGAGCAGGTCTTGCGTCGGTTGATCCTCGATGCCTTCGGCTACGGTGACGAGATCCATGTGATGGGCCATGTTGACAATGGCGCTGACCAGCTTGCCGGTATGCGGATCGTCGTGCATCGCGCCCACCAGCGACTGGTCGATCTTCAGTTCGGTGGCGGGGAAGCGCCGCAGGTAGGCAATCGAAGCGTAGCCCGCGCCGAAATCGTCGATGGCGATGCGCACGCCGAGATCGCGCAGCCGGCGCAGCACCTGCATGCTCGACTCGAGGTCGTTGACCAGGGCGGTTTCGGTGATCTCGACCACCACGGCGGTCGGCGGCACGCTCCAGATGTCCAGTGCGCCGATGAGCTGCTCGGCCATGCCCGACCGCGCCAGCACCCGCGGCGAGAAGTTGATGGCGAAACTCAGTCCGGCATCGGTGGGCAGGTTCGCCGCCTGGCGCAGGGTGGCGTTGACGCTCCAGCGGGTCAGTGCAGAAATCAGGTCGCTCTGCTCGGAGAACGGCACGAAGCTCGCAGGCGAGACTTCGCCATGCTTTGCACTGGTCCAGCGCGCCAGCGATTCGATCCCGCAGATGCGGCCGGACTGCAGGTTCCATACCGGCTGGAAGAACACCTGCAGGCGGTTGGCTTCGATCGCGTCGCGCAGTTCCTCGTAGAAGATTTCCACCTGGGTGTCGTGCAACTGGTAGATCGCGCACGGCTCGCCGCGCCGCTGAGCCTCGTCGAGCGCCATGCCTGCGCGCCGGCACAGCAGGTCGGCGTTGAGTCCGTGTTCCGGGTAGATCGAGGCGCCCATGACGGCGCGTACCTGCCAGGGCGTCGTGCCGCCGCCGAGTGGCTGCTCGAAGGCCTGTGCAAGCCGCGTGCTGGCCAGCAACACATGGTTGCGGTTGAGCATGCCGGGCAGCACGATCACGAAGCGGTCGTCGCCTGCGCGAAATACCTGGTCGATCGGGCGCAGGGCTGTGGCGATGAGCTCATGTACTTTTTCGCCCGCCCGTTCGCCCTGGTCGTAGCCGAAACGCAGGTTGATCTCGTGCAGGCCGGGAACGCGCAGGAACATCACGGCCAGATGACCGCCGGCCACGTCCGCATGATCCAGCCGCTGCTGGATCGCATTGAATATCTGCGCCCGGTTCAGCATGGTCCGGCCATCCGCACGGATGCGATGCGCGATGCGTGGACGCGGAACGTGGTCATTGCAGGAAAAGCTCGCAGGCATCGATGCCGAAGTCGCCGGCGGCCAGGCTGCGGACGATATCGATCGGTGCCCGGTCATCATTCTGGTGCATCAGGTCGAGCTGGCGGAAATCCCTCGTTGGCTGCTTGTTCGCGGCGGTGAGCAGGACAACTTTCGGTCGCAGCCGCCGCACCTGGTTCTGCGCCATCACCACGGCCACTTCGCCGGTGCTCAGTTCGACCAGCGAGCCGGTGGGATACACGCCGAGGCAGACCTGGAACTGCTCGACCATCTCGGCCTGGAACAAGGTGTCGCGGGAGGCATAGATCTGCCGCAGCGCCTGATAGCGGGTACTGGCCGCGCGATAGGGCCGCGCGCTGACCATCGCATCGTACGTATCGATGATGCCGAGCATGCGGCCGGCGATCGGTATCGCCTTGTTCACCAGTCCTTCGGGGTAGCCGCTGCCGTCGTGGCGTTCGTGGTGCGTGCGCAGGATGTCGATCACATCCTGGTCGGTGATGTTGGAATTGGCCACGATCGCCATCCCCTCGACGACGTGCGAACGCACCACATCCACCTCCGCGGCCGAGAGCGACCCCGGATACTGCAGCAGCGCTTCCGGCAGGTGCGTCTTGCCGACATCCATCAGCAGGCCGCCGGCGGCCAGGCTGAGGATGGTCTCCTCGGCGAAACCCATGTGCCGGCCGAACGCGGCGGCCAGCGCACTGCAGCTGATCGCGTGGTTGTAGGAATAATTGTCGCGGTGACGCAGTCCCTCGACCAGGAAGAAGGCGTCGGCGCTGCGCAGCACGCTGGCGACCAGCGGACGTACCGCCTGTTCGACGCGCTCGACGGAGAGTTCGCGGCCGCTGACGATGTCCTCGAAAATGCGGTCGACCATCAGCGAGGCGTTGTCCATCGCCGCCCGCGCCCGCGGCGCCTCTTCGTCGATCGGTGCCTTGTCGACATAGCGTACGGCCGTGCTGAAGCGCGAGCCGGAGAGCGAGGTGCGGGTCAGCGTGTGACGCGGATGATTCGGCAGTTGCCGGCGCAGGTCGATATAGACGTAATCGCACAGTTGGCGAACGGCGAGCACATCTTCCTCGCTGGCCAACTCGATGCCCTGCAATGGGAAAGGCGATGCTTCCCACGGCCGATCCAGCCGGCAGACGAACATGCCTACCTGGAGATCGCTCACATCCATGCGTCGTTCTTCGATTTCAAAAGCCACGCATCAACACCGTCGGACTGGATCTATGGTTGGAGCGCATACCCTCATCGGTGGAGCATTCGGGCGTACGGCATCGGGCGAGCCTATCAGGATGGTGGATTGCTGCGTCAACGGTGCCGCATGCGATCCGCCTGAGCAGCCGGCCGTGGCGGATCGGCCGACGACCGCCGGCTGGCCGATACGGAGGAGATCGGTGTCAGAATGTTGCTGTGCCGGACGATGTCATGGACGGAACGAGGGGGCAGTACTCGCATGCGGAAGTGGTTGCTGGTCGTGCTGTGGGCGTGGGTCGGGGTGCTTTGGATGGCTGCAACGCCTGCCCAGCAATTCTCGATGCAGGCCTATGGCCGCAAATCGGGCCTGGAAAGCCAGACCGTCAACGTGATGTTCCAGGACACCCACGGCTTCATCTGGGCCGGCACCGAGATGGGCTTGTACCGTTTCGACGGATCGTCGTTCGAGCGCATGGGGCGCGAGGAAGGTTTCGCCACCGGCGAGTTCGTCAATGCGATCACCGAGGACCGCGAGGGCCAGTTGTGGGTTGCCACGCAGTCCGGCATGCGGGTCGGCGACAGCATGCATTTCCATGCGATCAACGTGGCCGGCCAGCCATTGATTTCCGATGCGGGCCGGCGCATTGCCGCGCGGCCGGATGGCAGCCTGCTGCTGGTGCGCGATAGCCAGGTGCAGGTGCTTTCGAAGAATGCCGGCGGCGACTGGCAGGTGTCCCCGCTGTTCGACCAGGCGCATATCCGCGCATATCCCCAGCTCACCGACATCACCGCGATACGCGTGATCGAGGGACGCGTCTGGCTGGGTTGCGCAAGCAACGTGTGCGAAGCGGACAACGGCGTGGTGCGCGTCTACGGTGCCGCGGACGGCGTGCCCGGCGACGTCTGGTCGGGGTTCGACATCGATCGCAGCGGCGCAGTGTGGCTGCGCGGCACGCATTTCATCCGTGCGCGCCCGGCGGGGGCGGCGCGTTTCGAGAACCGCGACATCCCCGGCGCGGAAATGGACGTCCTTACCGACGACATGGGCGTGTCGGAGGACGCCGATGGACGCATCCTCACCCGTACCAACAACGGACTCGCCTACTGGCAGAAAGGCCACTGGACCGTCTACACACCCGACAACGGATTGCCGGATGTCGGCATTACCGCGCTGCTGTTCGATCGCGACGGGGATCTGTGGCTCGGCACCTACGGCCGCGGCGTGTACCTGTGGAGCGGCTATGGCGTGGTCGAAGGCTGGAGCCGCGCGCAAGGCATGGATACCGTGCCGAACTGGTCGATCCTGCGCGACAATCAGGGGCGCATGTGGTTCGGCAACGAGCTAGGCGGCAACCTGCTCGATCCCGGCGCCACCCGCCTGCGCGCGTGGCCGTCGAAGGTGAGCCCGCCACCGCGGCAGAACCTCAGCATGCAGAAGGCGGCCGACGGTTCCATATGGATCGGCCTGTACGGCGGCCGCGTGCTGCGCGGCGATCCGCATACCGGCGCGATCAGCGAGGTGGCGCGGCTGCCGGTGTTCATCAAGGCAATCCATTTCGACCGGCAGGGGCGGCTGTGGTTTGCCACCATGCAGGGCGTGTACGTGATGGAACATGCGGGCGACACGCCGCACTCCTTGCCGGCCTCGCAGTTGCCGGTCACGCCATGTTCGGACATCGCCGAAGGCGACGACGGCACGCTCTGGTTCGCCTGCAACGCCGGCCTGCTGCGCTACGCCCACGGCGAAGGGATGCTGCTGCGAACCTATGGCGCCGTGGTGCCCGGCGGCTTCATCGCGGTGGCGACCGACAAGAGTGGCGACCTGTGGCTGGGCGCCAACGAGCCGGGCCTGTTCCGCGCCCAAGTACGCGGCGACATGCTCGATGTCACGAGGGTCGCCGACCGCTGGCTGGACAACACGCTGGCCTACATCGTGCGCCACGATTCACGCGGTTGGCTGTGGGTCGGCGGCGGCGCCGGTGCGGATGTCTACGACGGCACTCGTTGGGTGCACCTGTCGCAGGACAGCGGGCTGCTGTGGGACGAAACCGGGCAGAACGCATTCTTCGAGGACAATGACGGATCGATCTGGATCGGCACGGCGATCGGCGCCAGCCACATCCTGCACCCGGAAGCGATCTTCCGTCCGCGCACGCACACCATGCTGATGACCGCAGCCACGCATGGCGACACCCAATTGCTCAACGGCGCCACCATCACGTCGGGCACGCAACACGCACCGCTGAAATTCCGTTTTGCGCGAATGGGCGCCGCTGCCGGGGGCATACCGCATTACCGCTACCGGCTGATCGGCACCGAGGCAGGCTGGGTCGACTCCTCCGCCAACGAGGTCAACGTGGCGGCCCTGCCTTCCGGCGACTATCGCTTCGAAGTCCAGGCGATCGACGACGACCAGCGCACGTTCTCGCCCAGCGCCACGTTCGATTTCACCATGCCGCCGCCGTGGTGGAGGCACTGGTGGGCGTTGCTCGGCGTGCTGGTCGTGGTCGGCCTGCTGTTCATGCTGGTCTGGCGCTGGCGGGTGCGTACGCTGATGGCGCAGAACCGCCGGCTGGATGCGACCGTGCAGCAGCGTACCGCCGAATTGCAGCGCGAGAAGAGCGAACTGGAGGGCGTGCGTGCCGAACTCTACGTGCAGGCGACTTTCGACGAACTGACCGGGTTGCTGAATCGCCGCGCGATCCTGGAAAAGCTCGAGGCCGTGCTTGCCAGCGGTGCATATCGGCGCAAGGGGTTCGCACTGGCCCTGATCGATCTCGATCACTTCAAGCGCGTCAACGACACCTATGGCCACCAGGCCGGCGACGCCGTACTGCGCACCGTGGCGTTGCGGCTTGCCACGCACCTGCGCAGCAGCGACATGCTCGGCCGCTACGGCGGCGAAGAGTTGCTGATGATGATGGAGAACATCGACGAACCGAACGCGACGCGCCGGCTCGAAACGTTGCGCAGAGAGGCGGGCATGTTGCCGCATGTGTGGGGCGAGACGAGCTTCAGCGTGACATTGAGCGTGGGGCTGGCGTGGATCGGCGCCGGCACAATGAGCATGCACGAGCTCATCCGGCGCGCCGACCAGGCGTTGTATGCAGCCAAGCAGGGTGGCCGCGACCGTGTGGTGGTGGCCGGCCAGGAAACCTGAGCGAGACGCTATCGCCCGGCTCAGAGTACCGCCTGCAGCGTTTCGGCAGGCCATCGGTGGGAAACACCGAAAACTGCCGGCAATATGCAGGTCGTCGACGCCATGCACGCGGCAATGCCGGTCGACGTCCCCTTCGCGCGGATCGTCCGCCATGCGCGTGGCGTCAAGGCGATGCCCGGTGCCATGCACTTGCCGGCAGATCGTCGTCGGCCAGCCACCGGTTCGGTTCGAAGTGCCCGTTGCAGACGCGCGCGATCTCTTCGCCGGACAGCGTTGCCACGTTGCAGAAGGTGTGGCGATCCAGCGGAGTGAGCCGCCAGTCGACACAGGCCTTGAGCTGCCCGAGCGCGTCGATATCGTCGCCCAGCGCGACCCAGCTGAGCGGGTTGGGTGCCTGCTCGAAGTAGCCGACCCGTTAGATATGGTCGCTGGGCACGGTGGCCGGCGCGGACAACTTGCGCATCCACGCGTGGGCGATGTCGCCCACGCCAAGACCGACACGCAATGTCAGCCTTGCGATGCTCTCCGAATCCGCCGCGCGCGCTGCGCCTGCGGCGACAGGCATATCTGCGAGAACAAGGGCGCCCGGCCTCCGCCATGCTCATGGTCGTACGGGTGCGTCACGCGATCCGGCGAGGAAGATCGCTGCGGTCCAGCGGGATGCAGCCGCCGCCGAGCACGCGCATGCGCGTGTTGAAGAATCGAACGTTGTCGGCCCGACCGACGCGCAGTCGTGGAGCTTCTGGTTCTCGTGTTCGCCCAGCAGGGCGCCGCTCTCCACGATGCACACGCGCACCGCGGTGTGGAGGAAGGCATGGGCCACGGTGATGCCGGCTGCGCCCGGGCCGATGATGCATACGTCCGCTTCGATCTTGGATGGAACCGCCCATCCGGATAGTCGATGATCACGTAAACCCCTGAATCCGTCGTCCGTACTCGCCGCTGACCGTGGCGGCGAGTTCACGACGAGTGTCTCAGAACGGCGTACGCCAAAAGTATTTGCAGGCGTGCAGGTTCGCTGCGGCATGCTCCACCCATGAGGCGGCAGAATTATTCTCCGGCAACGTCGTCGGCATGGTGCCGGGTACGCCAGGCAATGATCAGCTCGGATGCGATCATGCGTCGAGGTGGGCCGCTTCTACGCTGAACTTCTTCCGCGCTGAACCGCGTTGGCGACGGCACTGCATTCGGCTAGAATGCGAACTATTCCCATTTAAAGCCTGACTCCATGTCGCTCACGCATCGCTTCCTGAAGATCACCCGCTCGATTCACCTCTATCTCGGCGTGTTTACGGCGCCGGCGCTGCTGTTTTTCGCGATCACCGGTGGGCTGCAGACCTTCAGCTTCCACGAGACTACGCGCGGCAGCGACTACAAGCCTCCGGCATGGCTGGCCAGCGCAGCGCAACTGCACAAGAAGCAGACGACGGTGATGCCGGTGCGGCGTGCGCGCCCAGCCGATGCAGGTCCTGCAGGTCCCGGTGCGGATGCGCGCCCGACCGCTGCAACCGATGTGCCGCCGACGGGGGGCGCAGCTCCGGCCTCCGATCGGCCGGCCGGTCGTGCTACGGAAAAACCGAAAAAGAACCTGTTGCCGATGAAGCTGTTCTTCGCGTTGGTCTCGCTGAGCCTGCTGCTCTCGACGCTTACCGGCCTCTACATGGCGTGGCGATTCAGCCGCAAGCCGAAGCTGATCGGAGCGGTGTTCGCCGCCGGCATCGTGGTGCCGTTGTTGCTGTCGATGTTCTGAGCCATTGCGGCATCGGCGTCTTCTACATGGTGCGTACCGACGGCTGGCGTTTCACTGCATGACGCATGCGCCGGAAGCGAAACGGATGCTCCCGAAACCGACGGCGGCCCATGGCCGCCGTCGTCGTTCGTACGACCATCGAACTCAGACGATGGTGAGCTTGACGTCGATGTTGTTGCGGGTGGCATTGGAGTAGGGGCACACGATGTGCGCTTTCTGCACCAGCGCTTCGGCCTCGGTGCGGGGCATGCCGGGGATCGAGATGGTCAGCTCGACCTCGATGCCGAAACCGGTGGCGATCGGGCCGATGCCGACCTGTCCGGTCACCTGGGTGTCCGCCGGCAGCTTCAGCTTCTGCTGCGATGCCACGTACTGCATCGCGCCGAGGAAGCAGGCGGAATGGCCGGCGGCGAACAACTGTTCGGGGTTGGTGCCGGTACCGCCGGCGCCACCGAGTTCCTTCGGCGTGCTCAGCTTGACGTCGAGCGCGTTGTCGGAGGAGACCGAGCGGCCGTCGCGGCCGCCGGTGGAGGTGACCTTGGAGCGATACAGGACTTTTTCGATGGACATGGTGTTACTCCGTGGTGGACAGTGGTTAAAAATATAAATAGCAATCTATTGAATAGCGCACTATTTATATGGGAAAAGAAACAATTCAATCGTCGTTGGACAGCCGGCTGCGCAAGTGGTGCAGTTCGTCCTTCAGGTGTTTCAGTTCGGCGGGCGTGCACTGGGTGGCGCAGAAGACCGACTCCTGCACCTTGCCCGCCTTGGCCTTGAGCGCCTTGCCGCGCGCGGTGAGGGTGATCACCACGTGCCGCTCGTCGTCGCGCGAACGCAGCCGCGTCACCAGCCCGCCGCCCTCCAGCCGCTTGAGCAAGGGGGTCAGCGTGGCGGAATCAAGGAACAGCCGTGCGCCGATTTCCGACACGCTGAGGCTCTCGTCCTCCCACAGCACCATCATCACCAGGTATTGCGGGTAGGTGATGTCCAGCGGCTTGAGCTTGCTGCGATACACCTTGTTCATCGCCAGCCCGGCCGCGTAGAGCGCGAAGCACAATTGCGCGTCCAGCTTCGGAGTGGCGTCGGAGGTTGTCGTTCTGCGTGCGGTGACCATGGCTCGGAAATTTACATAGTGCGCTACTTGATTGCAAGCTATTTTTTGGCGCCGCTGGAGTGCTCGCTTGCAGCAGCTCGCTTATCGCACGCTTCCACAGAGTCCAGTCGTGATTGCCCGGCTCCATCAGTTCGATCGGTTAGCGCAGGCGCTCGCTGGTACCGTATGCCAGCCACACGGCCTACGTTCGTGCCGGATGGTCCGGCCACTGCTTGAGGTAGCACCACAGTTCGCGTGAGTGGGTGGCCGGTCCCAATGGCTGTACCGGTCCGGGACTCCATGTGGACAGTCCGCCGGCGGCGCGGATGTCTCTCGGGATATCGCTAGTGACTCGGCCGCGTAGCGGCACGAAAGATCTTGAAGAATGCCGAAGCGCGTGAATCCGGTCTTTACCTGGACGATGAAGCTGAAGTGCATTTCACCAGGCACAGTGGCCCGGATCATTCTCCAACCACATGTCCGATATACAACGCCAGCATCTTCCGCACCTCCGCAATCAGCGGCTTGCGACTTTGTTCCTGCTCGGTCTTCAATGCCGGCACCGTCTTCATCACTTGCGCAATCAGCACCGAAGCCGCATCGGCCTGCCGCGCCGTAAGCCGGGGGTTGGCTGCGCGCAGGATCGTTGCTACCTGCTGGCGCATGGCGCCGCGCAGAGGCATGCGGCGCTCCATGATGCCGGCCACGGCGTGGGTCAATGCGATGGCGGCATCGCGATCGGTGCGCAGCGCGAGCATGCGGTCGATCAGCAGGTCGGCGAGCTGTGCCGGCGACATGCCTGGCGCGCGCGTCACCAGCGCCTGCAGCGTACGTGCGGCGTGGTCGGCGTAGCGGGCGAACAGCGCTTCGGCCAGCGCTTCCTTGGAGGGAAAGAACTGGTACAGCGAGCCGATCGATGCGCCGGCGTGCGCGGCGATCTCGGTCATGGTGGTGGCTTCGTAGCCTTTTGCGGTGAACAGCGTGGCGCCCGCATCGAGCAGGGCGGCAACGCGCAGCCTGCCGCGCTCGCGCTGCGGTGCTTTCGCGGTCGGTGGCTGGATTGACACTATATGAGTCTCCCTCATAAACTATGTTTGTGAGTTTCCTTCATAAATCGCAAGCCTGCAACAAGGCGCCGCTCGTGCATCCCCTACGTTTCATCGAAAGCGGCCAGCCGCGCACATGAGTTCCGATCCGGGCGAGTTGGAAGTCCCGCAGGAAACGCTGCAGGCAACTCCGATGTTCGCGGTCGAACGCGATCCGCGCCTGCGCCTGCTGATCCCCGCGATCGTCGCCGTCGCTTTCCTGATGGAGCAGCTCGATTCCACCATCATCGTGACCGCGGTGCCGGCGATGGCGCGCAGCCTCGGCGTGACGCCGCTGAGCATGAATCTGGCGGTGACTACGTACGTGCTGGCGCTGGCCATGTTCATCCCGGTGAGCGGATGGTTCGCCGATCGCTTCGGCGCGCGGCGCATCTTCGCGCTGGCGCTGATCGTGTTCACCATCGGCTCGGTGTTCTGCGGCATGGCGACGACATTCCCCGTGCTGATCGCGATGCGTGCGCTGCAGGGTCTCGGCGGCGCGATGATGACGCCGGTGGGGCGGCTGATCCTGATCCGCAGTTTTCCGCGCAGCCAGCTGGTGACGGCGATGATGTACATGACGCTGCCGGCGGTGCTCGGGCCGGTGATCGGTCCGTTGCTGGGCGGCGTGCTTACCATGTACGCGTCGTGGCGCTGGATCTTTTTCGTCAACGTGCCGTTCGGCCTTGCCGGCGTGATCCTGGCGCTGCGCTTCTTCGAGGATTTCCGCGAGCCATCGCCTTCGCGTTTCGATTTCCCCGGCTTCCTGATGGTCGGTATCGCAGTGGTGCTGCTCCAGTACGGTATGGAGAACGTGGGCCGGCCGACCATCCCGGTGCTGGCGATCGTCACCGTGATCGGCGTCGGCGTGCTGCTGTTGCTCGGATTCGGGCGCTATGCGCGCACGGTGACGGCGCCGGCGGTGGACCTGACGCTGTTCAAACAGCGTTCGTTCCGTATCGGCACGCTGACCGGCGGACTGTGCCGGGTCGGCCTCAACGGCGTGCCGTTCCTGTTGCCGTTGATGTTGCAGGTCGGCTTTGGCGTGAGTCCGGTGGTGTCCGGCTCGCTCACTTTCGTCGGTGCGCTGAGCGGGTTTTCCATACGCCGGGTGCTGATAAAGCTGCTGCGCGCCTTCGGCTTCGATCGCGTGCTGATCGGCAGCGCCATCGCCGGTTCGGTGATGGTGGCGGCATTCGCGCTGCTGCGCGCGGATACGCCGCACTGGATCATCGTGACCTGCGTGTTCGCGTTCGGGCTGACGCGGTCATGCCAGTTCATGAGTTCCAACACGCTTTCGTATTCCGACGTGCCCGCCGCGCAGTTGAGCCGTGCCACGTCGCTGGGTGGCGTGCTGCAGCAACTCAGCGTGAGCTTCGGCGTGTCGATCGCCGCGATGCTGCTGGGGCTGGTATCGCTGCACGGCGGTGCGCTGACCGTCGAGCACTTCCACATGGTGTTCCTGATGATGGCGGTGATCCCGCTGCTGTCCCTGCCGGGCTTCATGCGGCTGCATCCGGAGGACGGCGCGCAGGTGGCCTTGCACGTGCGCAAGAGCAAGGCCCGATCTGCGTAGCTGGCCAGCCTGACTTGGCCAATCCGGCACTGATCAATCCAGTGCGGGGTAATCCGTATAGCCTTCCGCACCGCCGCCGTAGAGGGTTTTCTGGTTCAGCGGGTTGAGCGGCGCATTTTCGCGAATGCGGCGCGGCAGGTCGGGGTTGGCGAGAAACGCGCGGCCGAACGCAACGAGGTCGGCGCGACCGCTGGCGATCTCGTCGATCGCCATCGCACGGTCGTAGCCGTTGTTGACCATCCACGCGCCCTTGAACGGCTTGCGCATCTGCGCATAGTCGAACGGTTGCGGTTCGCGTGCGCCGCCGGTTTCGCCTTCGATGATGTGCAAGTAGGCCAGGTCGAGGCTGGCCAGCCGTTCCACCGCGCGGTTGAACAGTGGCTGCGGATCGCTGTCGGCGATGTCGTTCGAATGGGTGATCGGTGCCAGGCGTACGCCGGTCCGACCGGCACCGATTTCCGCGGCGATCGCCTGGCACACTTCGAACAGCAGGCGCGTGCGGTTTTCGATGCTGCCGCCGTAGGCATCGGTGCGATGGTTGGTCTTGTCGCGCAGGAACTGGTCGATCAGGTAGCCATTCGCCGCATGCACTTCGACGCCGTCGAAACCCGCTTCGCGCGCGTTGGCGGCGGCCTGGCGATAGGTGTCGATCAAGGCGGGGATCTCGTCGAGCGCCAGTGCGCGTGGCGCCGACACATCGACGAAGCCTTCGGCAGTGAAGGTCTTCGCTTCGGCGCGGATCGCCGACGGCGCCACCGGCGCCTGGCCGTCGGGCTGCAGGGAAACATGCGAGATGCGCCCCACATGCCACAACTGCAGCACGATGCGGCCGCCCTTGGCATGCACGGCGGCGGTGACCTTTTTCCAGCCTTCGATCTGTTCGCGCGAATGGATGCCCGGCGTGGCGATATAGCCCTGGCCTTCGGGGCTGATCTGGGTGGCCTCTGCGATGATCAGGCCGGCGCTGGCGCGCTGCGCGTAGTAGGTAGCGTTGAGATCGGTCGGCACGTTGCCGGCAGCGGCGCGATCGCGCGTGAGCGGTGCCATCACGATGCGGTTGGTCAGCTCGAGGTCGCCGACGGTGATCGGCTGGAACAACACGTCGACGTCGGCGTGGGCGGCGGTATGGGCGGTCATGGATATCCTTGAGCGGGGGAGAGGGTGAGGTAGATCGCCGGCAAGTATAGGCACAGCCTGTTCACAGCAGTGCTGTAACGAGACAGCATGCGGATGCACAACCGCCTCACCGCAAATCACCGCGGATCAGGCACAAGGAGGCATCCAACCCAAGGCTGCCGCCATGTCACGTCGCTCCCGTTTTCCCATCACGTTCTCGCCCATCGATCCCTTTGCGATGTGGGCGAAGCTGGCAACGCAGTCGGCCGACATGCTGCTGGCTTCCGGCGAGGTCATCGCCCATCGCAACCAGCTCAAGGCGCGCGGATAGGCTGATCAGTCGGCCTTGTCCATGCTGACAGTCATCGGCTTGCCGCCGCCCGGTACCACGGTGATGGTGATCTTCGAGGGGTGCTGCGCGTCGTGGTGGATGGCATTGTGCGCGATCACGCCCTTGTCCTCGTCGTAGTTGTTGCCGCCGGTGTTGAGGTTGCGGTCGAAGCGCGGAAAGTTGCTGCTTGATACCGCAATGCGCAGCTTGTGGCCGGCGTCGAAGTAGTTGCTGGTGTCGATCGGCTGGAACGTCACCTTGTAGACCTGGCCCGGCGCCATCCACGCCAGCGGCTTGTCGTAGCCGTCGCGATAGCGCATGCGCTGGATATTCTCGGTGATGTTGTAGGCCTTGCCGTCTGGGTGGACGTCGATCACCTTGAAGGTGAAGTCGGTGTCCTTCGCGCTGGACGAGACATACAGGGTGACGGTGATCGGGCCGCTGACCTCGATGCCCTGCTTGAACGGCTCGGAGTCATAGACAAGGATGTCGTTGCGGGCTTCCTCGCTGCGCTGGTCGTACGAGCCGAACTTCACCGCGGTGCCCTGGCAGCAACCGCCACCGCCGAAGGTGAGTACCGGATTCGCCGGGTCGTAGACGAACTGGTCGGGATGATCCTCGGCATCGGGTTTACTGGTGAGCGCGCCATCGCCGTACAGCGTGTTCGCCTTGCCGGCGCTGCTGAAGTAGAAATCTTGCGTGGTGGCGCCAGCTGGCGGCCAGGTCGGCGATTGCTCCCACTGGTTCTTGCCCATCACGTAGTACATCACCTTGGGCTGCTTCTGCAGGATGCCGTTGTCCTCGCCCTTCAGGAAGTGGTCGAACCAGCCGTAGACGAGCTTGTTGTATTCGAACCGCGCATCGCCCATGTCGAGGTCGCCGACCATGGTGTCCTTGCTGGCACGCGTGTACGCGCAGTGCAGCACCGGCGCGATCACCGCATATTGCTGATCGGCGACGGCCTTGGGTGCAGTGCGGCGCACCTCGTTGTAGGCAGCCAGGTTCGGCGATACCGACACGTCGAACCAGCTCATGAACCACAGGCCGGGCTTGCTGATCTTCAGCCCGTCGTTCCACAGGCCGCCCTTGGTCCAGGCTGGATCGTTGGGCGTACGAGCCACCATGTTGCCGCCGGTGGCTACCGGCATGCGTGTATCGAAGATGCCTGGCGGCCCGCCGACCGCCTTGATCATGTCTTTCAGGGGCAGGTGCCAGAACGCTTTGTTCCAGTCCACCGGGGGCATCTGCGTGGCAAGGTCGAAATATCTGGATGCATTGATCAGCTCGGCCTGCGTCGTGTTCGACGGAAACATCGGTC
The DNA here is from genome assembly GCA_036398675.1 of Rhodanobacter sp. Classification (GTDB taxonomy): domain Bacteria; phylum Pseudomonadota; class Gammaproteobacteria; order Xanthomonadales; family Rhodanobacteraceae; genus Rhodanobacter. The sequence goes on from DASWOQ010000082.1 coordinate 80,954, forward strand.
GCACCTGGTTCTGGATGCCGTAGTCGTAGATCCATGAAACGAACAGCAACTGCAACGCGCCGCCGCGATACCAGTTGCCCTGTTCGAAATACGGGCCGACACGGCCCACGCCGGCGCCGAAGCCCTGCACGTTGAAGGTGGTCAGCGCCGGATCGTTCTGCGCGACCACTGCCAGCTGCCATTCCGCGGTGGACGAGCAGCCGGTGGTGCCCACCTTGCCGTTGGCCCACGGCTGCGAAGACATCCATTTGATTTCGTCGCTGCCGTCGCTGAGCGGCGTGCCGAGGATGTCGTAGTTGCCCTGCGAGAAGAAATGCCCACGCTCCTGCATCACGATGTATGCATAGCCGCGCTTCACCGCTTCCAGTTCATGGCTCATGTCCGCCGGCGCGCCGAGCTTCACGTCCCAGTAGTTGAAGTTGTACGGGGTGCGCTCGAAGATGATCGGCACCTTGCCGCCAGCGTTCTTCGGCCGGTAGACATCGGCTGCCATCAACTTGCCGTCGCGCATCTTCACCATCACCTTGCGGTCGATGACGGCAACCTGTTCGAGTTGTTTCTCGGTGTCGTTGCGCTGCTCGATCAGCTTGGCCTGCGGATCGACGCGCTGGGCCGAAACCGGAGCGGCCAGCAGCAACGACAGCCCGAAAGGGACGGCCATGCCGGCGAAGGTGGAACGAAGATGCCTGACGTGCATGCGGATCTCCCGTGGCTTCAGCCATCGAGTATGTGGCAAACGGCCGTTCGGGATAAGTGACTATGAGCACATCGCTTCATTCCCTTGTCGCCGGGAGAGGCCGACTTTTTGTCGTTGCCGTCGCAAGGGTTGCCGATAGCGAGGCGCTGCACACATTGCGCGGAACCGGCATGAAGGTCCGTCTGTACATCTGGATCATGTGGCTTTACATGCTTTCGCAGTACCTGTTCGTTCGGCATGTGGCTGGCGAGGTCCATCGGGCCGATCCGGCCTGCTTCGATTTCCGCACGTCCAACGGCAAGTTTCGTATGGATGGAAAGCTGCCTTCCGGAATGGAAACATCGCTTGCCATGAGCCGCATGATCTTCGATGGTGATTTGCCGGACGCGGGATATCCAGTGGCTCTTCGCAAAAAGATCGATGCGGCACGGGCCGCCCTTTTTGGAACAGTCGTCCTCGCGATGGTGCCCGCCTGCTTCTGGCGATTCAGGGCAGGCGTCACACGTACTGCATCTTCACCGTCATGCCGCCATCCACGGTGAAGTGCTGGCCGGTGACGAAACCGGCCTGGGCGGACAGCAGATAGACGGCCAGTGCGCCGATGTCTTCCGGCGTGCCGACGCGGCCGGCGGGGTGTTGCGCTTGATCCTGATTGCTGAGCTTCGGCGCGCGGCGCGCGGCCGGTTTGCGCCAGGCGTCGGTGGCGATCCAGCCGGGCAGGATCGCGTTGACGCGAACATCGGGGCCGGCGCTGATCGCCATGGCGTGGGTCAGCGCCAGCAGCCCGCCCTTGCTGGCGGCATAGGCTTCCGTATCGGGTTCGGATTGCAGTGCGCGGGTGGAGGCGATGTTGACGATGGCGCCGTGAGCTTCCGCCAGCGCGGGCAGCGCGTGCTTGCTGCACAGGAATGCGCCGGTGAGGTTGGTGGCGAGGTAACGGTTCCAGTTGGCCAGCGTGAGGTCGACGAGCTTGCCGCGATGCGGGTCGGCGATGCCGGCATTGTTGACCAGCCCGTCGATGCGACCGAAGCGCTTGCGCGCAGCTGCGATCCAGCGGCGCACACTGGTTTCGCGCGAGACATCCAGACGGCCGAACGCGGCGCGCGCACCGATGTTCCATTCGTCGAGGCAGGCGCGGCCGGCTTCGACGTCGAGGTCGCCGATCATCACCGAACCGCCTGCGCCAAGCACCTCCTGCGCGATGCCGCGGCCGATGCCCTGGGCGCCGCCCGTGATCAGCACCACGCGGCTGCGCAACGGCTGGGGATCATGCTCGGCGATGGCGGGTGTCAGTGTCATGCGGCAGGCCTGTGGCGAAATGCGGCGATGATCGCTTTGCGTGCGTAAGCGCGATGTGCAGGTCGTTTGTTTGCCGCGGCAGTCACAACTGCAGGTAGCTGTAGCCGCGTTGTCCATACACCACAAAATCGCTCAATGCCGACAGCGACACGGTGACGTCCGGGTTGACATCGCTGTCCTGGAAACCGTTCTCCGCCAGCGCCTGGCCGCAGACCAGCAGCGTCACGCCGGCCTGTTTCAGCGCGTGGATGATCGCGATGTTCGGGTTGTCGACTTTGTAGATCCTGCGGTACACGGTGTTGCTGGCGGCGGCCAGGCTGGCCTCGCCCTCGATCACCGCCACAATGTGCACATGCTCTGGCGGCACCTTGGCAAAGCCCATCAGATTGACGATGCGCGCGAGCCGCTGCAGCGAGCCGTAGATCTGGGTGTGATCCTTGTCGCCATGGACCACGTCGACGATCACCTTGTAGTCGGCGGCGGGGTCGGGCTGCACTGCGGCATCCGGGCGTGGATGCACGCGGCCGAAATCCTTGATGACCGGATTGATCCACACGGTGCCGGGCAGGGGGCCGTCATCGGTCTTCGTCTTCGTGCCGGTGGCGCAGGCGCCCAGCGACATCGCTGCGATCGACAGCAGCAGGCAGGCGATGACCCAACCGCGCGGCTTGTTCAGTGTCATGCCATTCCCCAAAAGGTTGCCGCGAATTGCGGTCGGCGAACGATACTGTGTCGCCCCCGTTTCGGCGATAGACCGGGATGCCTAGCGCTTCAGCCGATCGAACGAGAACAGCTTCGCCAGCGGGTGCCTGCGTTTCTCGATCAATGCGCGGATCAGTGGCGCGCCGGCCATGCTGTAGCTGATGCCGTTGCCGCCATACGCCATGGCGAACTGCACGCGTGGGCCGTATTGCGGATGCGTGCCGAAGAAGGGCAGGCCGTCATCGGTTTCGGCGAAGGTGCCGGCCCAGGCGAAGGCGGGCACGAGCTCGAGATCGGGGATGGCCCGGGCGACTTTCTTCGCCAGCTTGCGCGCTTTCTTGTCGACGCTGGCATCGCGGCGGATCGGGATGTCGATGCTGTCGTCCTCGCCGCCGACCAGCAGCCGGCCGTCGCCGGTGCTGCGCATGTAGAGGTACGGTCGCGCCGACTCCCACACCATGGTGTCGGCCAGCGCGCGCAGCCTGGTCTTGTTCAGCGGGTCGGTGATGAAGGCGTAGCTGCTGCGGTTGTGCGCGACGCGCTGGTCGAGCCACTTCTGGCTGGCATAGCCGGCGGCGAATACCATGTGCGCCGCCTTGATCCGAACGCCGTCGGTGGTCTGCAGGGTGACGCCGCGCGCGCTGGCGTCGACGCGTTCGATCCGCGTGCGGTCGAACACGCCGGTGCCGCGCTTTTCCAGGCGGGTGAACAGGCGATAGGCCATGCGGTAGGGATCGATGCGCGCGGCCAGTTCGCTGAGCATCGCACCCGGTGCATCGATGCCGTAGTGATCATGCAGTTCGCCCGGTTCCAGCCAGCTCACCCCGAATCCATGCTTGCGGCGCAATGCCAACTCCTCCTGCATGACCGGCACGTGGCGACGCCGGCTGGCGTAGTACAGGCTGTACATGCGACCGAAATCGACGTCGCGCAGTTCGCTGGACAGGTCCTGCAGCATCGGTATCGCGTCGGCGCAGGCGCGGTAGGCGAGCACGGCGTCGTCCTCGCCGTACCATCTGGCAAGGTCGATCATGTGCGTATCGATTTCGTACTGCAGCAGCGCCGTGCTGGCGGCGCTGCTGCCCCAGCCGACATCGCGTTCCTCGAACACCGCCACGTCATGGCCGTTCCCGGCCAGCTCGTTGGCGATCAGCGCGCCGCTGATGCCGCCGCCGATGATCGCGACATCGCAGGAGGTGTCCTTCTGTAACTGCGGAAACGCATGCATCAGGCCGTTCTTGATCGCCCAGAACGGGTAGCCGCTTTTCAGGTCCATGCATGGCTCCCAGGCAGTCGGTTGAGTCGGAGTGCGTGTGCCAGCGTCGGGCACGCTGTGTCGTGGAATCGTGAGTGCTGGCGCCGGTGAGAGTCGGCGATGTCAACGCCATGCGCACGTGGCTGTCACAGTTCGCCCACTTTCACGTCCGTAATTTGGCGGCGTCTGCAATGCTGCAGGCCCCACCCCGGAGAGTCCACGTGGACAAGAATCGTACCGAAGGCACCAAGCACGAAATCAAAGGTGCCGTGAAAGAGGCTGTTGGCAAGGTCACCGGTGACAAAGCCAAACAGGTTGCCGGCAATATCGAGAAGAACGCGGGCAAGGTGCAGAAGGAAGTCGGCAAGGCGGTCGATGCCCAGCGTGACGCGGACAAGCGCCGCTAAATTCGATCGCAACAGGATGCAGCCGCGATGGCCGCGCGACGAAAGTCCCGCGGCCTTGTCGTTTGTCACGGATCAACTCGATGCGGTGAGCTGCAACGCCGCATCGATCAGTGGGAATACCATCATGGTTTCGCGCGTCCGGCGGTTGATGCCGCAGGTGCGGATGTCGCTGTGGCTTTCCTTGCCGGACTGGCCGCACGCTTTCGCGTGGATGCGGCGGCTGGCGTGGCGCTCAAGGTGATCCATGCCGGTGCATGATCGCTGGGGCCGGGCTCATCGCGCATCCAGCGATCGACACCGGCATCGCGCAAACGCGGGGCGAGTTCGCCGCTCAACAGCAGGTGATCGATGCGCAGGCCGGAGTTGGTCTGCCAGTGCCGACGGAAATAGTCCCAGAACGTATAGATGCGTTCGTCGGGATGCGTCGCACGCAGCGCATCCGTCCAGCCCTGCTCGAGCAGGCGCTGGTAGCAGGCGCGGCTTTCCGGTTGCAGCAGCGCGTCCTTCAGCCACGAACGCGGGTTGTAGATGTCGACATCGGTCGGCACCACGTTGTAGTCCCCGGCCAGCACCACCGGATGGCCGCTGCGATACAGCGTGGCGGCGTAGTGGATGAAGCGCTCGAACCAGGCCAGCTTGTAGTCGAATTTCGGACCCGGTTGCGGATTGCCGTTGGGCAGGTAGAGGCAGCCGACGACGATGCCGTGCGCGGCGGCCTCGATGTAGCGGCTCTGGTCGTCGTCCTTGCCGCCGGGCAGGCTGCGCCGGCTTTCGATCGGATCCATGCCGCGCGCGAGGATGGCGACGCCGTTCCACGAGCGTTGCCCGTGCCACACCGCGCCATAGCCGGCGGCACGCAGCGCGGCGAACGGAAACGCATCGTCCGGCGCCTTCAGCTCCTGCAGGCAGACGATGTCCGGTTGTTCGCGCGCGAGCCATTTCAGCAGCGACGGCAGCCGCGAGCGCACACCGTTGATGTTGAAGGTCGCGAGCCTGATGGTCTTCATGCGGCTGGCTTTCATACCGTATTTCTTCGCATTTCCCGATGCACGCCGCATCGTAGCCGGCTCGTGCGTGGAAGCCGGGTGATCGTCATGCCCTGTCGCCGCGCACGCGGAACGCCAGGCTGATGCGCGGCGGCATCGCCACGCGATGCCTGGGAATGCCATGGTCGTAATGCAGCTGGGTTTCCCAGCTCATCAGCAGCAGGTTGCCGGGTTCCAGATCCACCTGCAGCACGCGCCGCGGCGGCTGCTTGGCGCGGATGGTCATGCGCCGCGTGGGGAGCAAGGCGATCGGCTGGCCGCGGACGATGCCGTCGAGCTTGTCGTTGTGCGGGGAGACGCTGTCGTGCTGGTCGCGGTAGAGGTTGAGCCCGATGCTGTCGAACGGTACGCCGACCGCTGCTATGACCGCCGCGAGCGCGTCCTTCAGCACGCTCGGCAATGCCGGATCGTCGGCGCGAAAATGCGCGCGCAGGTACGGCACGTCCACCTCGCGTTCGTACATCACGCGACGTCCGCTTTCCCATGCGATGCCTTCATGCAGTTGCCGGAACCATGCCTGCACGGTGGCCTCGCCGATCAGCGCGGGTGTCAGTGCGATGCGTCCGCTGGCGTCGTCGAGCAACACCTGCGGTCCGTCGCCGAACTGGCTGAAGCTGTTCATGGCGCGAGTTCGTCCCCGTTGGCGATCACCTTGTGTCGTGCGCGCCAGACTTCCGGTGTCTGCGGTTTCACGAACAGCGCGGTGAGCTCGGGATGCGCATCCTTGGCCTTTTTCTCGATGCGGTTGATGCAGGCCTCGATCTGGGAGGTGGTCAGCGCATCCTCGAATTCCGCGCTGAGTGCGGCGACCACCTGGTTCGGGCCCATCTGCACGGTCATCACGCCATTGGCGCAACGCACGTCGGCATCGGCGTTGGCGATCTTCATGATCGACTCGCGCACCACCGGATGCGCAGGTTCGCCGATCAGCAGGCCCTTGGTTTCGCGCAGCAGCAGGCTCGCGGATATCGCCAGTATCACTGCGATGCCGATCGATGCGACGCCGTCGAGTTGCGGCATGTCCAGCAACTGTGCGCAGACCAACCCGGCCAGTGCCACCCCGATGCCGAGCAGAGCGGCGCTGTCTTCCAGCAATACGGTGAACGTGCTGGGATCCTTGCTCTGGCGAAACGCATCGAAGTAGCCCAGGCGCCCCTTGAGTCGCCGGAACTCGCGCAACGCCAGCGTCCACGAAGTGCCTTCGAACAGCGCCGAGATCGCCAGCACCAGATAGTTCATCAATGGATGCGTGACGGGCTCCGGCTGGCGGATGCGTGCCACGCCTTCGTACAGCGACACGCCGGCACCCATCGCCAGCACCAGCAGCGCCACGATGAAGCTCCAGAAATACAGCTCGCGGCCGTAGCCGAACGGATGGCTGGTATCGGCCGGCTTGCCTGCGCGACGCAAGCCGTAGAGCAGCAGCACTTCGTTGACGGTATCGACCAGCGAATGCACGCCTTCGCTGAGCATCGCGGAGCTGCCGGAGAACGCGGCGGCTACGAACTTGGCGATGGCGATCAGCAGGTTGCCGATCAGTGCGGCGTAGACGACGGTGCGGGAGCCGGAAGCCTGCGCCATGGCGGTCAGTCCGGCAGGTAGGGTTTCTGGCACAGCGCGCACCGGAATGTGCGGTGGAGAGTCCCGCTGGCGAAGTGCGCAATGTCCTCGCGCAGCAGGACGATGGAAGGACCTTCAAGCATTGCGGATTCCGATGGAGATGCGGTGCAGTGTGCCGACGGTGGCGACCACGCGAGGTGAAGCCGGGTCAATCCCGTGAGCGGCGCAGCAATCCGGTCAGTGCCAGCGCGTTGCCGGTGGCGTGGCCCAGTGCGGTGTTGTCGAAGATGCACCAGCGCTCCGCGGTGCATCGGCAGCGCCGCTGCAGGCGAAGCGCAATCCGCTGCAGCAGGGCATCGGGATACGCGTCGTAGTACATCCGCGGCGAGCCGTGCAGGCGCAGGTATTGCAATGATCGATCGCCTGCCGGCACCGTGGCCTGGACGAAACGTGCGGGGTCCGCCGCCACGCGCGTGATGCCGCGCTCGCGCAGTGCGGCATTCACCTTGCCATGAAACCACGAGGCATGACGCGGCTCGCATGCCACCGGACCGCGATGCAACTGGCGCAACAGGTCGAAAAACGGCAGCACGACCGCAGGATCGAACGCCAGGCTCGGCGGCAGTTGCAGCAGCAGGCAGCCCAGCTTGCCGTCCAGGTAGCCGACTTCGTCAAGAAAGCTCTCCAGTGCCGTTCGGCAGTCGCGCAGTCGTGCCATGTGGCTGATGGTGCGCGGCATCTTCACCGCGAAGCGGAACGACTTCGGCACCGTCGCCGACCATCGGCGGTAGGTTGCGGGCAGGTGCGGTCGGTAGAACGAAGAGTTGATTTCCACCGCATTGAAGACTTGCGCATAGCGCGCCAGATGACTTGTCCCGGCCGGGAATTCGCTGGCGTATTCCGCCGGAATCGACCAGCCGGCACAGCCGACGTAAAGCAGGGGCGCGCGATGCGGCCCATCGAGCGGCGATGGTGGCGTCGAAGCGGCGGGTCTGGACGTCATCGATGCAATTCCGTACGTGCCCCAACGCGCGCCAGTGTCCGGGTGCGCGCGTCAGCCAGCCGTGAAACCGGCCGTCACGGACGGGCTGAACGTATCGTCGCGGTAGCCCTTGCGCGGGCCTGGGCATACCATGCGCGTTCCGTCCAAGCTTTCCCCCAAGGATTCCGAGTGCCGTCGGTCATTTCAGTTCAGCAGCTCAGCAAGACATACGCTTCCGGTTTTCACGCGCTCAGGCACATTGATCTGGAGATACGGAAAGGCGAGATTTTCGCGTTGCTCGGTCCCAATGGCGCCGGCAAGACCACCCTGATCAGCATCATCTGCGGCATCGTGAACCCCAGCGAAGGCATCGTGCTGGCCGACGGCCACGACGTGGTGCGCGACTACCGCGCGGCGCGTTCGAAGATCGGCCTGGTGCCGCAGGAGCTGACCACCGACGCGTTCGAGACGGTGTGGAACACGGTGAGCTTCAGCCGCGGCCTGTTCGGCAAGCCGGCCAATCCGGCGTACATCGAGAAGGTGCTGAAGGACCTGTCGCTGTGGAGCAAGAAGGACAGCCGGCTGCGCACGTTGTCCGGCGGCATGAAGCGGCGCGTGATGATCGCCAAGGCGCTGTCGCACGAGCCGCAGATCCTGTTTCTCGACGAACCCACCGCCGGCGTCGACGTGGAGCTGCGTCGCGACATGTGGGAGATGGTGCGGTCGCTGCGGGAAACCGGCGTCACCATCATCCTCACCACGCATTACATCGAGGAGGCCGAGGAAATGGCCGACCGCATCGGCGTGATCAGCAAGGGCGAGCTGATCCTGGTCGAAGACAAGGCCGAGCTGATGAACAAGCTCGGCCGCAAGCAGCTGACGCTGCACCTGCAACGGCCATTGCAGCGCATTCCACCGGAGCTGTCCGGCTATGCGCTGGAACTGTCGGCCGACGGCGGCGAGCTGGTCTACACGTTCGACACGCAGGGCGATCGCACCGGCATCGACGTGCTGCTGCGGAAACTCGGCGAGGCCGGCATCGACTTCAAGGACCTGCAGACCAGCCAGAGTTCGCTGGAGGATATTTTCGTCAGCCTGGTGAGTGAATGCGCATGAATTTCCACGCGATCCGAGCAATCTATTATTTCGAGATGGCCCGCACCTGGCGCACGCTGCTGCAGAGCGTGGTCTCGCCGGTGATCTCCACCTCGCTCTACTTCGTGGTGTTCGGTGCCGCCATCGGTTCGCACATGACGGCGATCAACGGCGTCAGCTACGGCGCGTTCATCGTGCCCGGCCTGATCATGCTGTCGCTGCTGACGCAGAGCATCTCCAACGCGTCGTTCGGCATCTACTTTCCGAAGTTCTCCGGCACGATCTACGAGATCCTGTCGGCACCGGTGTCGTACATCGAGATCGTGTCCGGCTACGTCGGCGCGGCAGCGAGCAAGTCGATCATCCTGGGCCTGATCATCTTGGCCACGGCGCGGCTGTTCGTCTCGTTCGACATCGCACATCCACTGTGGATGGCCGCCTTCCTCGTGCTTACCGGGGTCACCTTCAGCCTGTTCGGTTTCATCATCGGCATCTGGGCCGACAGCTTCGAGAAGCTGCAACTGGTGCCGCTGCTGATCGTGACGCCGCTGACCTTCCTCGGCGGCAGTTTCTACTCGATCCACATGCTGCCGCCGCTCTGGCAGAAGGTGACGCTGTTCAATCCGGTGGTGTACCTGGTCAGCGGATTCCGCTGGAGCTTCTACGGCGTGTCCGACGTGAGCGTGGGCATCAGCATGGGCATGACGATGGTGTTCCTCGCCTTGTGCCTCTTTGTGGTGTGGTGGATGTTCCGTACGGGCTACCGTCTGAAGGCCTGATCGCGTCGGGGATCAGTGCTTGCGCACGGGCACGCCGTTGTGCATGACATCGCCGCGCCGATAGCTCAACAGGCGGCCACGGAATGGCGCGATGTCGGTCGCATCGAAGCGGCTGCGCAGCTCGGTGACAGCGAAACCCTGGCCGGCCAACGCGCGGGTGAATGGCGCGCTGTTGCCGCGGCCGGGATCGGTGATCAGCACTTCGGCATCGCGCAGCGCGTGCCGCGACACGATGGCCGCGAGCAGATCGGCGTGGCCGCTCTCGTAGAGAATGTCGCTGCCGATGACCAGGTCGAAGCGGCCCAGCGTCTCGTCCGGGATTTCCCAGCGCAGGTCGCGGTAGATGATGTTTATCAGCCGGTTCTGCGCCGCGTTGTGACGCAGGAACGATTCGGCCAGCGGATGATGGTCGCTGGCGGTGATGTCGGCCCGGCGCTGCTGCAGCACCAGGCTGGACAATCCAAGTCCGCAGCCGAGTTCGAGAATGCGCTTGCCGACGATGTCATGCGTGCACATCGCTTCGGCCAATACGCGACCCGCCGGCCAGACCTGGCCGAACAGGCTCCACAGCGCCGACGAAATGCCGATGCGATCGGCCTGATGATGCGGGTCGGCGAATTGCTGCAGGTCGCTCAGCGCGCGGATGCGGTAGTCGTTGCCGCCAAGCTGGACGACGAGTTCGCGGGTGGTGTAGCCCGGCATGGAGGCTCCCGTGGAAACTTCTTTCCCGATAACTGGGCGAAGCGTGAATGGGAGCGCGGCGAACCTGCGCGACGCGCGAGAGGTGCGGCAACAACGTCATCCTACGCCCAACCCATGCGAATCACCGCGCAGGATGAACGAATCGCTTTCATTCAAGTCAAAAGCACGAACCAACAGCAGGAGTCGCCATGAGCAAACAGAATTCCGTGGGCAGCTGGATCGTGGCCGTGATCGTCGTGCTAGGCGTCGTGGCGGCGGGCGTTTACCTGGCGCGCAAGGCGATGCAGCCGAATGCCGCGCCGGCCGCCGCAACATCGACGCCCGCGCCGTCGGGCAGCGCTCCGGCCGCGGCCGAATCGTCGATCCAGCATCCGATCTCGCAGGCATCCGCGCCGGCGGAGGCTTCGAGCGCGCCGTTGCCCGCACTGGACGACAGCGATGCGAATGTCGCCGCGGCATTGGAGTCGCTGGCGAATGGCGGCGACCTGCGCGCCTGGCTGGTACCGCAGCAGATCATCCAGCGCATCGTGGCGACCATCGACTCGCTGCCGCGCCGTGGGCTGAGCACGTTCATGCTGCCGGCACGCACGCCGAAAGGCAGCTTCATCACCGCTGGCGGCGATGCGGGCGTGACCATGAGCGATCGCAACATCGAGCGCTATGCGCCATACATGCAGGTCGTGGAAAGCGTCGACACGAAGAAGCTGGTTGCCTGGTATGTGCATGCATACCCGCTGTTCCAGGAAGCGTACCGCCAGCTCGGTTACCCGAAGGGCTATTTCAACGATCGCCTGATCGTGGTCATCGACAACCTGCTGGATGCGCCGGACCGGGTGCAGCCGGCGGCGCTGGCACCCTCGAAATCGTTCTATGCCTATGTCGATCCGTCGCTGGAATCGCTCTCGGCCGGGCAGAAACTGCTGCTGCGCGTCGGCCCGGCCAACGAGGCGAAACTCAAGGCGAAGCTGCGGGAGATCCGGGCAAGCCTGGCCGGGCGGATGCTGCCGGCCAAGCAGAGATCGGCCACGGGCAGGTAGCGCAGCGGCTTCGGCGATCGGTCGTACGCTGGCTGCACGTGCGACCGGCGTTACGTGTCAATGCGCAGTCGCCTTGTTCAGGCGAGCGAGCAGGGTGAGGCAGGCTTCGTTGATGACGCGTTTCTGCACCGCCTTGCCGGGAGCCGGCTGCCACGCGATGACCGAGTGCCAGTACGTGCAGGACTTGAGCATCGATACGAACAGGTCGGCGGTGCTGCGCGGATCGAGCTTGCCGAGCTGGCCGGCCTTGCCGGCTTCGCTGAACCAGCGGAACAGCCCGTTTTCCTTCTCGCCGAACTGCGCCACCAACTGGAGGCTGCGTTCCCGCGAGCGCATGCACTCGATCATCAGCACGCGGCTCAGCCGCACGAAGTCCGGGTCGCAGATCAGCTGCATCTCCTTTTCGGCGATGTCGCGCAGTTGTTCGGCGAAATCGCGCTGACTGTCGTAATGCAGCCTGCCGAGCGGGTCGACGCGTTCGATCAGCAGCGCAAGCACCGCTTCGAACACAGCGTCCTTCGATGGAAAGTGCTTGTACAGCGTGCGCTTGGATACCTCGGCGCGCGCCGCGATGGATTCCATGCTGGCGCCGACCAGCCCCATTTCGGCGAGTTCGGCGATGCCGGCGTCGAGCATGGCGCGGCGCTTGTTGAGGCTGCGGTTCACGGAGGGCTCCAGAAAGTATACGGTGTAGTTTACTTTCTTTGTGGATGTGCATAAAGTACACGACATCGTTTACTTTGGCTGGAGTCCGTAATGGCGTCCTTGCTTTCCATTCTTGGCATGATCGTCCTGGCGTTCGCCTTGTGGCGCCTGGTGACGCTGCGCGCTGCGCCGAACATCGGCCACGCCAGCGCGTCGAACTGGCGCGACGGTCGCTTTCACAATGTCGCCGCAACCCGGACCGGCAAGCTGGGTGAAGTCGCCCGCGCGTTCTGGACGAACCGCGGTCGCCGTCGCAAGCCTCGATCGACGCTGTCGGTGGTGCCGGTGCGCGTGGACGTGCTGTCCGGTCCGGCATCCAAGGCACTGCAGGTGACATGGCTGGGCCACTCCACCACGTTGATCGAGATGGACGGCCTGCGCCTGCTGACCGATCCGGTGCTGAGCGCGCGCGCGTCGCCGGTGCCGTTCGCGGGGCCGAAGCGTTTCACGCCGCCAGCGCTGGCTGTGGAGGACCTTCCGCCGATCGACGCGGTGGTTCTCTCGCACGATCATTTCGATCACCTGGACCGCGACACCATCCGCGCGTTGATCAGCAAGGTCGGGCGTTTCTACACCACCCTCGGCGTGGGTGCGCGGCTGGTGGCGTGGGGCGTGCCCGCCGATCGCGTCGTGGAGCTGGGCTGGTGGCAGGAAGCGACCTTCGGGCCGTTGACCCTGGCCGCCACGCCCGCGCAGCATTTTTCCGGACGCGGGCTGCTTGATCGCGATAGCACGCTGTGGGCTTCGTGGGTGGTGATCGGTTCGCACGAACGGCTGTTCTTCAGTGGCGACACCGGCATGCATGCGGGCTTTGCCGAAATCGGCGAGCGCTACGGGCCGTTCGACCTCACCCTGATCGAATGCGGTGCGTACGACAAAACCTGGCCGGACGTGCACATGCAGCCCGAGCAATCGATGGCTGCGCATCAGCTGGTACGCGGCAGGACGATGATGCCGGTGCACTGGGGCACCTTCGACCTGGCCATGCACCGCTGGGACGAGCCGGCCGAGCGCATCCGCGCACTGGCCGCGGAACATGGCGTGCGGCTGGTGCAGCCGCGTCCGGGCGAAACCGTCAATCCCGATTCGCCTTTGCAGCCAACCTGGTGGCGTGCGTTCGAGCGAGACGCCGTGGAGTCGCCCTCCCGCAAACCGCAGGAGCACATCGCATGAGTGCATGGGCCGTGCGGGATATGCCGTCGCAAGCCGGCAAGCTGGCCGTGGTCACCGGTGCGACCGGTGGGCTGGGTTTCGAAACCGCGCTGGGGCTGGCACAGGCCGGTGCAGAGGTGATCCTTGCGGCGCGCAATGCCGACAAGGGACGCGATGCGCTCACGCGCATCCGTGCGCACTTGCCGGCGTCCGGTGTGCGCTTCGAACTGCTTGACCTGGCCAGCCTGGCTTCGGTGGCCGATTTCGCGCAGCGCCTGCGCGCCGGGGGACGCGCCGTCGACCTGCTCGTCAACAACGCGGGCGTGATGGCGTATCCCGAACGCCAGGTCACCGCCGATGGTTTCGAGGCGCAACTGGGCATCAACTATCTCGGCCACTACGCGCTGACTGCGCAGTTGCTGCCATTGCTGCATCGTGCGCCGACGCCGTGCGTGGTGAGCCTCAGCAGCGGGCTGCACCACGTCGGCGCGATCCACTTCGACGATCTGCAACTGGCGCGTCGCTACACGCCCAACCGTGCGTATGCACAATCCAAGCTGGCGATGCTGATGTTTGCATTCGAGCTGCAGCGCCGCAGCGATGCGCAGGGCTGGAACCTGCTGAGCGATGCGGCGCATCCGGGTTACTCGCGCACCGACCTGATCGCCAACGGGCCCGGGCAGACGGGGATGATGTGGCAGGTCAGCCGCCTGCTGCAGCCGATCATGAGCCAGTCCGCCGCGGAAGGCGCGCTGCCGACGCTGTTCGCCGCCACGTCCCCGGATGCGAAACCCGCCGGGTATTACGGGCCGAGCGGCCTGTTCGAGCTGAAGGGTGCGGTGAAACCGTCACGCATCGCCACGCGCGCAAAAAACGTCGCCGATGCGACACGGTTGTGGGACGTGTCGCATCGGCTCACGGGTGTCGCGTTCAAGCTGGATTGAGCTATCGCCTGATGATCGCCGCCCGATTATGTGTGTCCGGCGACCGCCTGCGGCACGTAGTGCTCTTCCAGCGCGGCGATTTCTGCGGGGGTCAGTTCCAGCGATATCGCCGCCACCGCGTCATCCAGATGCTGCGGCTTCGACGCGCCGACGATCGGCGCGGTGACAAAGGGCTGCTGCGCCACCCAGGCCAGCGCCACCTGTGCTTTCGGTACGCCTCGCGCGGTGGCGATCGCAGCCACCGCCTCGACGATGCGGCGGTCGGCATCGGGTACGGTGTAGAGCGTCTTGCCGAATTCGTCGGTCTGCATGCGTTCGCTGGTTTCGTCCCAGTCGCGGGTGAGGCGTCCGCGTGCCAGCGGACTCCAGGGAATCACGCCGATGCCCTGGTCCTGGCATAGCGGCATCATTTCGCGTTCCTCTTCGCGATAGAGCAGGTTGTAGTGGTTCTGCATGGTGGCGAAGCGTGTCCAGCCATGCCGTTCCGCAAGGTACAGCGCCTTGCTGAACTGCCAGGCGTACATCGACGACGCGCCGATATAGCGCGCCTTGCCGGCTTTCACCACGTCGTGCATGGCTTCGAGCGTTTCCTCGATCGGCGTGCGCGGGTCCCAGCGATGGATCTGGTAGAGATCGACATAGTCGGTGCCGAGCCGGCGCAGGCTGTGGTCGATCTGCGCCATGATCGACTTGCGCGACAAGCCCATGCCGTTCGGGCCTTCATGCATGCGCCCGTGCACCTTGGTCGCCAGCACGATCGCATCGCGCTGGGTGAATTCCTTCAGCGCGCGCCCGACGATTTCCTCCGAACTGCCGTCCGAATACACGTTGGCGGTGTCGAAGAAATTGACGCCCAGGTCGACCGCCTTGCGGATCAGCGGACGGCTCGCGGCTTCGTCCAGCGTCCACGGATGGTTGCCGCGCTGCGGCTCGCCATAGGTCATGCAGCCCAGACACACGCGCGATACATCGAGGCCGGTGCGGCCGAGTTTTACGTACTCCATGGGCGGACTCCACTGATGTCGAAAAACATAGCTTAGCCGCCTGTGCAGATTGTTGAGTGCCTAGTGGCCGACTGCACCACGGTCGAGTGTGCTGAAATTCACGATGGCGTTGAACACCAGCGGGTAGCTGCCAATGGTTTCGCCGCGCCAGATCGGGTTGCTGGCGAACAGCAGCACATGGCCCTTGCCGTAGCGCGCGTCGACCACGGCGGCGCGCTCGGCCATCTCGTCGCCGCCGTCGAGCAGGCCGGCAACCAGCAGATGGCTGGCGTCGGCGTAGCGCAGGATCACCTGCGGCCGCTGGTCGGCCGGTATCAGCCACGGGTTGTTGCGCATCTGCTCGGCGTTCAATGCCAGCGGCTGCCACGGTTTGGCTGACGGCAGTGCCGGTGGTTCGACGCCGGGGCGGCCTTCGGGCATGTCGATGTCGTGCGGACCGCCGCGTCCGGTCGGACGCTGGAAATCCTTCGCATTCGGCAGGCCACGGTCGCCGACGATCTGGTTGGACACGGTGAACGACTGGCCGAGCGCGCTGTACATTGCCAGGTCGTCGCTGCGGTAGCCGCTGGCGATGGGGCTGCCGGCGCGATCGACGAATTTTGCCTGCAGCACGCTGCCGACCACCTTCAGCCGGTTCATGGGCGTGACGAACACGCCCGGTGCCATGCCTTCGTCGATGGCGAACTTCGCGGTGTCCTCGGCGGTGATCAGCAGGCCGCCGTCGCGCACGAACTGCTTCAGGTCGGCGAGGCCGTTGGTGCCGAGTCCCGGGCGGATGTCGTCGGTACTGTCGATGCTGCCGAGGTTCGGCGTGAGCGCGGTCTTCTTCCACGGCATCGGGTTGCCCCACATCGGCAGGCCGTCGACGATCTGCTGTGCGCTGGTGCCGCCGATCGGTCCGAACAGGATCACGTCGTACTTCGCATGCAGATTGCCGATGCGCGCCACGTCCTGCGTGCTGATGTAGTCGTAGGGCACGTGCAGCTTGTCCAGCGCCATGCGCCACCAGCCTTCGGTCTGCGTGTCCAGCCAGGTGTGCATGATCGCGATGCGCGGCAGCTTCGTGGCCGCCACGTCGATGCCCGCCAGTCCCGCGGGTACGTCGATGGCCTGCGTGACGGCACTCATCGGCGCCTTCAGGATCGCGTTGTCGGTGACCCGCGTCACCTGCACGTCGAACAGGTCGCCCATCGACCAGCCGGTGTCGTCGTAGGGGTGCTGCTGCGGATCCTTCGGCGACCAGTACTGGCGGTCGAGCAGGGTGTCGGCGATGCGCGAGTACGGCTGGTCCATGCGCACCACGTAGCTGCCCGCGGGGAAGCTGCGTGTGACGGGCTTGCCTGGCTTGCCGTTGTCGTCCTTCGTGGCAGGCATCGACACGGTGACCGGTGCGGACAGCCGGCTGACCTCGGTGTGCTGCAACTGCATGATGTGCAGCAACTGCGCCTGTGCGCCGACGCGTTTGTCGTCGGCGGAAAAGACATAGGCGGCCGGGCCGGCTTCCTGCGGTTTCTCGATCGAACGCTTGCTCTTGAGATAGAAGTTCTTCAGGAACAGCTGCGCGTTGCCGGAAAAATAATCCAGCGCGGTGAGCAGGCCGGTCTGTTCGTAGTTGTTGTTGTCGCGCTGAGACCAGGTGACTTCCGGCAGCGGCGGATTCGGCTTGTACCAGGTGCGCTGGTAGTCGGCCGGGTCGAGCGTGCGCTTGAGCGTATCGGCGCCGTCGTTGCCGAAGGTTTCGTACAGCCGGCTGATGCCGTTGTGCATGGCGGCGATGAACATCAGGTAGCCCGGGCTCCAGGTGTCGAAGTCGCCGTGGGTGAATACGCCGGGCATGCCCATCTGGGTCAGCGCCTGCACGTTGTTCCAGCCGAGCTGTTGCCATTCGCCGGTGAGGATCGGGTCGATCCACGCGTTGTACGGACCGTCGCCCACGGTGTTGTCGTAGAGGAACGGCACCGATTCGTGCAGGTCGTGCAGCACCTGCGCGTGCCAGCCGATGTACGTGTCGGCGATGTTGCGGGTGAGGTTCAGCGTCATCCCCATCGCGTCGCGGTTGTTGTCGTGCGCCACGTAATGGCCCCAGTACATCAGTGGCGGATGGTTCTGGCCGGGATGCGCGAGATGCCAGTTGTAGAGATCGACCATGCGGTCGCGGCCGTCGACTTCGACCACCGGCGTGATCAGGGTGATCACGTGCGAACGGATGTGCTTGATGTACGGCGCGTCGTCCACCGCGAGCCGGTAGGCCAGCTCCATCAGCGCAGTGGGCGCGCCGGTTTCGGTGGAATGGATGGTGCCGGTGATGTAGTAGACCGGCGTGGATTGCGCGATCAGCTGATCGGCTGTCGCATCGTCCATGCCGATGGTTCGCGGGTCGGCAAGCTTGGCCAGTCGCGCCTTGTTGGCGTCGAGATCGGCCAGCAGGCTTTCGTCGGCGATAGCCACCGCGATCATTTCGCGGCCCTCTTCGGACTTGCCGATCGGGAACACCTTTACCCGCGGGCTGGCTGCCGCGAGTGCGCGGAAGTAGCGGTAGACGTCCGCCGAATAGGGCAGGTAGTCCGGTGCGCCGGCGATGTGGCCGAGCACTTTCTCCGGCGTGGGCACGCTGGCCGATGCGGGCAGGTAGTCGGTGAGCGGCGAGTCGAACGACGGGTCGGTGGTGAATTTCAGGATCTGGCTGGTGTATGCCTGATCGATCGGCTGGCCCGGTGCGCGGGCGTAATCCGCAGGGCCATTCGCATCGCTGGCCGCCTGGGCGGCGAACGTTCCCAGAGCCAACAGCATGCCGATGGAAAGCCGGCTCGATACGCGCATGGTGAGCATTTCCCTGGGGCTGCAGGCAGCCGATCGCGCCACTGTGCCAGAGCATCGCGTGTCGCGCGTAGCCCATCCGTTGGGTAGGGATTTCCGCAGCCGGTGCTCCCGATGGTAATGCGCAAGCGCGAGATCCGCATGAGGCCTTCAGGCACAGCACAAAGGCCGGCATTGGGCGCACAATCCACGATCCCTTCCCCCTTTGCGGAGTACGAACATGCGTCCGACCGTTCTTGCCGTATTGATTGCCCTTGCACTTCCTTCCGTGGCCTTCGCCGGGGTCTCCGACTCGCACAGCGGGGCAGTGCCCGCCGTCGTGGCCAAGGCCGTGAACGATCCGGCGCGCCAGGCCGACAAGGCCAACGATTCCCGCCGCAAAGTGGCGGCGCTGATGACGTTCGCCGAGGTCAAGCCGGGCCAGAAAGTGGTGGACCTGATTCCCGGCAGCGGCTATTTCACCCGCGTCTTCAGCGCCATCGTCGGTCCGCAGGGACACGTGTATGCGGTGTGGCCGAACGAATACGCCAAGGAGGAGGCGGAGGGCCCGGTTGCATCCGCCAAGCTTGCCGCCGACCCGCATTACGCAAACGTCAGCGTGTTGAACCAGCCGGCCAGCCAGTTGAGCGCGCCCGAGCCGGTCGACCTGGTGTTCACCTCGCAGAACTATCACGACTACCCGGACAAGTTCATGGGCAGCGAGGATCCGGCTGTGCTCAACAAGCAGGTGTTCGATGCGCTGAAGCCGGGCGGCCTGTGGGTGATCGTCGATCATGCGGCCGCCAGCGGCACCGGCATGGCCGATACCGACACGTTGCACCGCATCGACCCGGCCATCGTCAAGAAGCAGGTCGAAGCCGCCGGTTTCGTGTTCGACGGCGAGAGCAGTGTGCTGCGCAACCCGAACGATCCGCACACCATCAAGGTGTTCGACAAATCCATTCGCGGCCACACCGACCAGTTCGTCTACCGCTTCCGCAAGCCGAAGTAACAGTCGTTCCGAACGAATCGGGCGGCCGCTTTCAGAGCACCTCGAACTGCCGCCCGATCCAGTACAACTGGAACAGCAATCCGGCGACGGCGAACAGGGCGTGATACCACGCCTTGTCCGTCTTGATCGCAATCAGGCTGGCGACGATGTAGCCCGCGTTGCGCAGTGGAAACCCGACGCCGAAACTGTGCAGGTAGTCGCTGCCCTTGATCCACGTATCCAGATAATCCACGACGTAGACCGCGGCCAGCACGCCGAAGAACCAGCCGCGGCGGTAGTAGAAATAGCTGCGGTAGCTTTCGTGCTCGTCGAGATCCTCGGGAAACACCAGTGCGCACAGCAGGTACAGAAGCAGCGCGTAGACCACCACGAACAGATAGAGATTGAAGGTCCACTGTTCGACGGTGGCGAGGCGAAACTCCCACCACCAGAAGTGCAGCAGGTAGAGGAACATCGACAGCGCCCAGGCCATGTGCACCCAGTAGATCGCGTGGCGTTTCGGATGCTCGACGATGCGCGCGAAATGGCGCAGCAGATGGGTGAGCCCCAGGCCGACGATCATGCCCATCAGCACGCGCACGTGCAGGTACAGGTTGGTGGTGCTTTCAGGGTGCAATGCCGATGGAGCCATCATCGTCGTATCCCAGTGGGCCAATCGCCGACAGTGAAGCTACCGCAAGCCGCGCCAGATCGCATCCAGCAGTTCCCCCTGCGGATCATCGCCCTGTTCCCAGTACATGATGCCGCCCAGGTGGTGTGCCTTCACGTAGCGTGCCTTGGCGGCGAGAGACTGCGGGTCATCGTAACTGATGAAATGCCGCGTGATCGCGTTCCACAGATACGGTGCCTGCGCCTTCGCGTCCCACCGTCGCACGAAACCGTTACGGTCGATGAAATCCGCCTTGAGCTGCGGCCACGGATGCTCGTCCTGGTAGTGGCCGTAGGTTTGATACAGCCCATCGCTGGCGGGCGACACCTCGGCGAACTCGCGGCCGTAGAACGCCGCGCCGATCATCAGCTTCCGTGCCGGCACGCCCGCGGCGAGAAACTGCCGCACCGCCTTGTCCGTGCTGCGTGCATCCACCGGTGCGATCCCCGAGTCGCTCAACCCGCTGTGGTGGCCGGTGAACGGTGTCATCGAATTGACGAAGTCGTAGGTCATCAGGTTGACCCAGTCGAGGCCGGCGGCCGTGGTGGCGATGTCGATGTCGCTGACGAATGGCCCATCGGCGGCGGCGATGCTGAGCGTGTAGTGATCCCCGCCGCGCCGACTGTCCGCATCACCTGCACGGTCGAGCGCACGGCGTAGTTCCTGCAGCAGCAGCGTGAAATGTTCGCGATCTTGCGGGCCCGAGACGATGCCCGACTCGTGGTGGCCGGGATATTCCCAATCCACGTCCAGACCATCGGCTTGATTCGCCAGCATCAGCGCGACGGCGCTGTCGGCAAAGCGCTTGCGTCCTTCGGGCGTGGCGGCGGCCTCGGAAAAGCCGCCGGCTCGCCAGCCGCCCACCGACAACACGACTTTCAGTCGAGGATGGCCCTGCTTTAGCGCCACCCTTCGCGACAGGCGCTGCTGCGCCAGCGGATCGAGTACGACGTCGCCGTCTACCACGCGGGCAAACGCGAAGATCAGCACGTCGATCCGGTCCACGTCGCGCGGCTGGATGTCGCCACCCATCGCCTTGTCGTAGCCGATCACCCGATAGGGCGAACCGGACGGGAGCGATCGTCGCGCGGGCGTGCTGCACCCGGCCAGTGCAAGACATCCGAGCAGCATCGCTAAAGTACGCCAGCGGGCAGATCGTCGTTGACGCGCCGTATATGCCTGCATTGTGATGGCCCCGGAGACAGTCCTATCCCGATCTTCGCAGCCGGCCGGCGATCTTCCAAGCAGAAGCTGCCGACCGCTTCACGAGGCGTGATCGGGTCGGTGTCGAACGTGTCGAAGGACGCTACTCTTGCAGTCGATGAGCGACGAAGCCACCGATCCGCCGCCGACACGCCCGGTCGAGCCCGATGCCGCCGATTGTTGCGGCGAAGGCTGTACGCGCTGCGTGTTCGACGTTTATGAGGAAGCGCTCGAGCGTTACGATGAAGCGTTGGCCGCATGGCGCCTTCGTCACCCATGAATTCGCAGCCGAACTGCTGCTGCCTGCCGAGGAAACCCCATGTGGACCGCGATCACCCGTGAAGTAAGCCCCGCCATCGCAGACTGCGAACTGTCGTTCGTGCCGCGCGAGCCGATCGACGTGGCGCGGGCCGTCCGGCAGCACCGCGACTATCTGCACGCGCTGGAGATCCTCGGCTGCCGCGTGGTGACCTTGCCGGCTGAAGCGAACCTGCCCGATTCCGTTTTCGTCGAGGACGTGGCGATCGTGGTGGACGAACTGGCGGTGATGACCCGGCCCGGCGCCCTGTCGCGCCGTCCCGAGGTGGCGAGCGTGGCCGCGGTGCTGAAACAGTATCGGCCGCTTGCCTTCATCGAGGCGCCCGGCACCATCGACGGTGGCGATGTGTTGCGATTGGGCCGTGCGTTCTTCGTCGGCGAGTCGGCGCGCAGCAACGCGTCGGGCATCGCGCAATTGCGCGAGTTGGTGGCGCCGCACGGTTACACCGTGCAAGGCGTGCCGACCCGTGGCTGCCTGCATCTGAAATCCGCGGTGACGCAATTGTCCGACGACGCCGTGCTGCTGCAGCCCGAATGGGTGGACCGCGAGCCGTTCGCGGGCTACCGGATCATCGAGGTCGATCCGGGCGAACCGCACGCTGCCAACGTGGTGCGCGTCGACGACGGCTTGCTGATGCCGGCGAGCTTTCCGCGCACGCGGGAACGCCTGCTCGCGGCCGGCTTCAATGTCGTTTCCGTCGATGTCTCCGAATTGCAGAAAGCCGAAGGCGCGGTGACCTGCTGCAATCTGCTGCTGCGCCAAGGGAGCTAGTGCGGCGCGGGTTAGACTGCGCGGATCACTTTCCCCGAGCCCGAGACAATCGCCATGACCAGCGCCATCTACACCAGTTCCGTCCCCGTGTTCAAGCAGATGCTCGGCGCGCTCGACGCGATCCTTGCCAAGGCGGACGCGCACGCCGTGGAAAAGAACATCGAGCCGGCCGCGCTGACGCAGGCACGGTTGTTTCCAGACATGTTTCCGCTGAGCCGGCAGGTGCAGGTCGCATGTGATTTTGCGCGCGGCATATCGGCGCGGCTGGCCGGAGCCGAGGTGCCGAAGTTCGAGGACACCGAGAAGACGTTCGGCGAGCTGCGCGGCCTGATCGGTCGTACGCTTGGATTCATCGGGGAATTCAGCGAGGCGCAGTTCGAGGGTGCGGCAACGCGCGAGATCGTCATCCGGCCGGGTACGCCGAAGGAGCGCCGTTTCGATGGCCAGAGCTATCTGCTGAGCTATGGCCTGCCGCAGTTCTTCTTCCATGTGACCACGGCGTATGCGCTGCTGCGCCACAACGGCATCGAGATCGGCAAGCGCGACTACATGGGCAGGTACTGAAAAAATAGTGCCGGCACGGGTCGCCCCGTCCGGCACGTCTGGTTCACACGCATTGGTTTTGCGGAGCGAAACGGTTACTTGGTGTTCTTCTTCTTTTCCTGCTTGGCGAGCTTCTTTTCCTTCATGGTCTTCGCCGGCTTTTTCTTTTCGCTCTTCTTTGAATCCAGGCCCTTGCTCATGCTGCTCTCCGCGGTGTGGTCAGGTGATGTGCTGCGTGGGACGCGCAGGGAATTCTAAGCCGTTCCAGCAACGCTTGGGTGGATGCGGACACGGAAATCCGCAGCGACATGCCCGTCTTCAGATCCGCTCGGCCGGCGCCAGATACCGCCATTGCCCCACCGGCAGCTTCGACAGCGAAATCCGGCCCACGCGCAGGCGCTTCATTGCCAGCACGGTGAGCCCGACCGCCTGGCACATCGGCTCGATCTGGGTCGGCTGCAAGACCTTGAAGGCGAAGCGCAGGCGCTGCTCGCTCTGCCAGCTGACCTTGATCGGTGGCATCGCGTAATTGTTGAAGCGCAGCCCGTGATTGAGCAGGGCGAGCCCGTTGGGAACCAGCGTGCCGCTGACGTCGACCACGAACTCCTGTTCGATCCGCTCGACGTCCTCGGTGAGTTTTCGGGTAACGCGCCAGTCCTGCGTGTAGATCAGCAGGCCGCTCGCGCTGGTCGGCAGCGACAGCGGCGAGGTCAGCCGCTGCAGATGCCGCTTCAGCGGGCGCACGCCGGAGGCGTCGTCGGCCGATCGGGATTCGGGCGTGACCAGCAAGTTGGCCGGGTTCTTGCCCGCGACGGCGTCATAGCCGACCGGTTTGTGCAGCACCAGCGTCGCCGGCTCGGTCGGCGTCAGCACGGCGTGCGGATCCAGTTCCACAGTCTGCGTGTCGACCATGAACTGCGGCTCTTCCACCACGATGCCGTCGACCCGTACCCAGCCGCCCTCGATGTATTGCTCGGCTTCGCGGCGTGAACACTGGGCCAGCGCGACGACGCGCTTGGCGAGGCGTACCGGTTCTGTCATCGACGTGCCATGTGCGAAGGTCAGCCATTGTAGGCGCCCAAAGCGATGGCGATGAAGCTGTGGCAATTCGCCAGACCGCCCCCAGATCGGGAGCTTCGTTATGGCGAGAGTTCGACATGATTCCCTTTTCCGTTCTTGACTTGGCGCCGGTGACTGAAGGCAGCGATGCCGCGCAGGCGTTCCGCAACACGCTGGACCTGGCGCAACTGGCCGAAAAGCTCGGCTACCGGCGCTACTGGCTGGCCGAGCATCACAACATGCCGGGTATTGCCAGCGCGGCGACCGCGGTGCTGATCGGCTACGTTGCCGGCGGCACGTCGACCATCCGCGTCGGCGCCGGCGGCATCATGCTGCCGAACCACGCGCCGCTGCAGGTGGCCGAGCAGTTCGGCACGCTGGCGTCGCTGTATCCGGGCCGCATCGACCTGGGCCTCGGCCGCGCGCCCGGCACCGATCAGCCGACCGCCAAGGCGCTGCGCCGTTATTTCGACAGTGCCGATGCGTTTCCGCACGACGTGATGGAGCTGCTCGGCTATTTTGAACCCGCCGTCGCCGGCCAGCCGGTGCGCGCGGTTCCGGGCGCGGGCATCGAGGTGCCGGTTTGGCTGCTCGGATCGAGCCTGTTCAGCGCGACCTTGTCGGCGCGGCTCGGGCTGCCGTTCGCGTTCGCCTCGCACTTCGCGCCCGATGCGATGGATGAGGCGCTGGCGCTGTACCGCCGCGACTTCCGGCCTTCGGCGCGGCTGCAGCAACCCTATGCGATGCTCGGCATCAACGTGGTCGCCGCCGACAGCGATGCCGAGGCGCGGCGGCTGTTCACCACCCAGCAGCAGAGCTTCATCAACCTGCGGCGCGGCCGTCCGGGCCTGATCCCGTCGCCGATCGACGACATCGAGGCGTACTGGACCCCGCCGGAAAAGCTGATGGTGGAACACGCGCTGGCCTGCGCCGTGGTCGGCGCGCCCGACACCGTGGCGCAGGGCATCGACGCCTTCATCGCCCGGCACAAGCCCGACGAACTGCTGATCACCGCCAACGTATTCGAGCATGCGGCACGCCGGCATTCGTTCGAGATCGCCGCTGCTGCGCGGGATGCGCTGGCCGCCGGAAGCCGCGCCTGAGCCGGTTTGCCGCTCCGCAGGGCCGTCGGCTGCCGCCGATCGGCCATAATGGGCGTCATTCCACGAATCGCTGAAGTTTCCGACGCATGAAAACACCCAAGGGCCTGCAGGATCTGATCGACGAAGGCGTGATCGATCAGGTGCTGCGACCGCTGAAGAGCGGCAAGGAAGCCGCCGTCTACGTCGTGCGTTCCGGCGACGATATCCGCTGCGCCAAGGTCTACAAGGACATGGCGCAACGCAGCTTCCAGGCGCGCGTGCAATACCAGGAAGGCCGCAAGGTACGTGGCAGCCGGCAGGCGCGCGCGATGGGCAAGGCCACCAAGTTCGGCCGCAAGGAGGCCGAGGCGGCCTGGAAGAATGCCGAGGTCGACGCGCTCTACCAGCTCACCGCCGCCGGCGTGCGCGTGCCGAAGCCATACGGCTATTTCAACGGCGTGCTGGTGATGGAACTGGTCACCGATGCGGACGGCCACTCGGCACCACGGCTGGGCGAGGTCGATCTGACCGCCGAGGTGGCGCGCGACTACCACCGTTTCCTGATGCAGCAGGTCGCGCGCATGCTCTGCGTCGGCCTGATCCACGGCGACCTTTCCGAATACAACGTGCTGGTCGGGCCGCAAGGCCCGGTCATCATCGACCTGCCGCAGGCGGTGAGCGCGTCCGGCAACAACAACGCTCGCGCGATGCTGCGCCGCGACGTCGGCAACATCACCATCAGCCTGTCGCGTTTCGCCCCGGAACTGCTCGACACGCATTACGGCGAGGAGATGTGGGCGCTGTACGAACTGGGCGAACTGCATCCCGATACCGAACTCACCGGGCACTTCGAATTCGACGAGACGCTGGCCGACGTGGACAGCGTGATGCAGTCGATCATCGATGCGCGGGAGGAGGCGATCATTCGTCAGCAGGGAAGAGAGGCGGCGGAGAGAGGGGAGTGATCCTGTCTTGCCGTTGCTTTTTTGTTTGGTGGTTTAGTCGACTGTTGAGAAATGTCCCGTAGCAGGGGGCGATTCCTCGTAAACCAGTGCCCCGCTAAATCAGAGCGTCGCCGGGATTGCCCGGAGACTTCTGCTTATGACCGGATCAGGTTTACGGGGAGTCGACAATTTGGCGATACAAAATCTGATCTCGGCAGCAAATAAGTTAATATGCCACTCAAAACCGGGGCATCGGTAGTGTTTAGAAAGAAGATCGATTTTTAATTATAGATCGAGATGGATCTGATATTGCTTGGATTTGGATATTTTTTCAACGGAGAGAAATCTACTTTCCAAAAGTCTAAATCATACAGCCGTCCACGATCATCCAAGTTAAGTCCCAAACTAACTATAACACCATCATCATCTACATATTCAGCGTCTAATAGCTTTTTTGAAAACACTCCCGGATCTTGATAAATTAATTTAATACTACCCATTCCGCCATCATCAAGATCATCAACAAGCGAATTTTCATTGACGTTACTTTCTAAATTAACTTTCTCAAGAAAAAACCTGACCAAATCTAGCTCTAGGCTATTTATTTGTCTGCTCATACTAGTTTCCTCGTGGCGTTATTCGGCCAACGTTTACAGACCCATCCGGGAGTTGATAGGCGTGATAATCAACTCCAACACCATCTATCTCAGTACTAAATTTGTTTAATCCTGGAACAATTTCATCACGGGCCGTACTCAACTGGGATTGAATGGCGTCCGTCACTGCTCCTCTGTCCAAACCAAGATTGTCGACGTACCTGAATGCGTGAGATATTTGATTTTCGTTCTTGCCAATGCTTACTGCTAGCTCCGCTTCACCTTCACCATCAATAAAGCCTGCAACGATACCTGCGGCTTGGCCGCCTTTATAGGATCCGGAACACTCATCGACCGATCCAATACCCAACCCGTTTCGCGCCAAACCGGTTAAGCCAAAGCTCAGTGCATCGCCAAATCCTGCTGATGCATTTACAAAACCTTGCGGCAACGATGGCCATTCCCACAATCCAAGCGGGTCTGTGTAGCTGAGCGGATTGCCCCCGACATAGGCATACGTGCTGATGTCACCTTGCAGGCCAATAGGATCACTCTGCAAATACCTCCCCGTTGCCGCCTCATACGTCCGGAACATGTTGTAGTTCGTGCCCGTCTCGGCATCGTAATACTGCCCCGGATACCGCAAGTTGAGCACGTAGCCTGACGTCGATGTTGGCTGCCGTTCTCCAAACGGGTTGCCCTGATAAGCCCATGCCCAGATCGTGGTGCCGGCGCCGTTGGTGACGGCACGCGGCGTGCCAAGCTGATCGGCCGTCACGTAGCTGACCGTACTGGTGGTGACACTGCCTACTGCGGTGTTGTCGATGACAGCCACCGGAATATCGTCCATCCAGACATAGTCGCGGTTGGTCGTGCCGTATTCGCCGATCAGATGACCGGCCTCATCGTAGGCATAACGCTCGGTGACGGCCTGCGGGAACGTGGCCGCCTTGCCGATGCGTTCGCCCATCGCGTTGTAGGTGTACGTGGCGACGGTGCTGCCGTCGCGTTGCGCACTCGCCATGCGGTTGCGGCCGTTGTAGCCGAAGACAAAGGTCTCGGCACCGACCGCGGTGTTGGTGGTGTTGCCATTGGCATCGCTGCTGCGCGCGAAGCCACCCACGCTGGCGAGTTGGTGCGTGCCGGTGGTGTAGAGGTAGCTACCGGTCGCCAGACCGGACGCGGTCTTGCTCAGCCGGTCGCCGGTCTTGGTGTAGCTGTAGCCCTCCAGCACGCTGCTGTCGGATGCGGTCGCATCCTTGAGCCGGTACAACGGGTCGTAGTGATAGGTCTCGGTCGCCGGGCTGGCCCCCGCCGCGTTGCCGATCGCCGTGATGTCGCCCATGACGTCCCGCGCAAAGTGAAGATTGAGTGCGGGGCTGGTCAGGTCGGTCACGCGGTAGTTGAGGTCGTATCCCAAAGTCACTGTCTGGCCATTGCCGAGCGTGTAGTTGCTCCTTGGCCCAAATGGGAGCCAGTTGATCGCACTGGCGATCGTCGTCAGTGCGGCACCGCTGCCGCTGGGTGTGACCTGCACACTGCTGATTCCACCGTTGTTGGTATTTAATCCATAGCTGATGACCGTGCCGTCCGGCGTGGTGATGCCACTCAGACGATCTGCATGGGTGTAGGCGTACTGGGTCAGGTCCGTATGGCCGGCGACGATCTGGCGCTTCTGCACGAGATTGCCGTGGCCGCCATAGCAGTACGACGTGGTGACGGCGTTCTCCACGACACGGGTGAGTCGACCGATCGGCTGGGACGACGAGCAACCCGTGACCGTATTGGCTTCGTCGTAGTCATAGCTGACATTGAGCGTGCTGTCGGCGTAGGACGTGCCGATGCGCCGATTCAGGGCATCGTAGGTCGAGGTACTGACGATGCCTTTTGCATCCGTGTGCGTGAGCCGGTTGCCAGCCGCATCGAACGTATCGGTGCTGGTACCGGTGTCCGGGCTCTGCAGACGGGTGCGATTGCTGAGGCCGTCGTAACCGGGATAGGTGGCCAGGCCATCTGGATCGACGATGCCATCGGGGCGATCCAGCGCATCGAAACTCACCCCGGTCGTGCTGCTGGACGTCGCGGAATCGGTGCCGTTGTGGTTCTGGATCGTGCTGACCAGACGATTCAGGGCATCGTATCCGTTCTTCTGCTGGACACCCAATCCATCGGTGCTATGCACGAGGTTGCCATTGCCGTCGTAGCTATCGCTGTCGCCCGCGCCGAAGACGGTATGGTTAAGGCCATCAAGCACCGAGGTGAGCTGGCCCAGGGTGTTGTAGCCCTGCGTGACACGGCGCACAGTGGCGCCTGCTGCCGTGAAGGTTTCTTCCTTGGTCGTGTTGCCGGCGGCATCCAGCGTGTAGTGGATGTGCTTGCCGAGCGAGTCGGTGATGTCGGTGAGGCGATGCGCGGGGTCGTAGCCGAAGTGGGTCACCACACCATCCGGGTCGGTTGTCATATCCACTGCACCATAGGCGGTGTAATGCAGTGTCGTCGTCGCATCCGAAGCCGCAGGGCTGTTGTCGGAGGTCACCCGAATCGTGTGCGAGAGGTGAGCCAGCCTCTCGGGGAATAGGTCATGTCCGTATAGACGCCGTTGGCGTCCTGCATGGCGGTGACGCGGCCGGCACCGTCGTAGGTGACATAGGTCGTGACATGGCCCAGCGGATCGGTGATCGATTTCAGGTCACCGTGATGGTGGTTGACGCCGTCGAGCATGTAGTAGGTGTAGGTCGTGATATCCGATACGTCCGTGCGCGGGCCATCGACGGTAAGCGGCAGGCCGATGATCGGGCACTGTGTGGTATCGACCGCGCCGCAGTAGTGATAGATCCAGCGACGTACGCCCGCAGGCGGTGTGCCGGTATCGGAACAAACATAGGAAGCGGCCGCGGGAATCGCCAAATCCATGTCGCAGCGCACGTGAACTTCATTGAGAACGTTATAGACCCAGGCGCTTTGGGTGATGACGTGGCCTTGGGCGTCCTGTACCTGACGGGTCAGCGGCAGGCGCGACGCGCCATTCCAGGTGGTCGTGGTGGTGCGCTGATCCGGCGTGCCTGAGCCATCGACTTCGATGTGCAGAAGGCCGTAGGCGTTGTACGTCGTCTGGGTGACGTTGTTGTTGAAGTCGGTGGTCGATGCCGGATAGCCGTTGCTGTCGAACGTTGCAGCCTTGTTCGGTTGCCCACAGCTTGGACCGCAAGGCGCACTTACCGTATTGGTGTGCATGGACCCGTTGGGGACGGTGAAGCCCAAGGTCGTCTGGGTACCTGTCGGATAAGTCACCGACGTGGTGCCATCGGTGTTGTAGCTCACCTGAGTCAGGTCGACATTGCCTGGCAACATCGACATCGTGGCTTGCCCCTGACCGTTATAGCCAATACTGGTCAGACGACTGCCGGTTTCGTCGATATCGCCCGTTAGGGCGTTGGGAAGATTTGCACCTCCCGTCAATGCGCTCTCGTTGTACACGTACTGGCGTGTTTTCGTATCCGGGTACGTGACGGTCAGCAAATTGCCAGTGGTCGCGTCATAGCTGTAGCTGAGCATGCCGCCGTCCGGCTGTGTCACCGTGGCGATATTTCCTTGAGTGTTATAGGTAAAGCTGAGCGATCGTCCATGCGGATCGGTCACCGTCAGCAGCAGCCCGGCCGATGGTGCCACGCTCGTCGGCGTGGAGGCCGTGCTGTAGGCCAGCGCAGTGACTTCTCCACGAGTATCCGTGATCGACAGCAGGTAGCCATTCGCATCGTAGGCTTCCTGATAACGTGTACTCGCATCGAAGTACGACCAACCGGTGATGACGCCATTTGAATCGGTTTGCGTGGTTAGGCGATCCGCGACATCGGGGTCCGTCGTCCATTGACCATTGCTGAGTGTAAACGCTACTTGCAAGCCATCCGGTCGGAACACGGTTGCGATGACGGTGGTGCCACCGCCACTCAGATACTCCAGACGGCGATCGAAACTATGCCGCCAATGGGCGCCGATATGGGACGAAGCGACGGCAGCATGGCTGTTGTAATAGCGATGGAAGCTTAACCCATCCAGCGCTGCATCTTCGTCGTCGCGGTATTCATTGCCGGTGCCCAAATTGATGGGGTCGCCTGCGCAATCGCATGGCTTGCCGGTGTTCTTATCGGGTACATAAAGATAAGCCGTAGCAACAAAGCCGTTGTATCCACTACAGGTACCTCCATAAACTTGGCTCGCTGCATACGACGCATTGGGATAATAGGTCAGCGTGTAGGTACACCCGGGGAATGCCCATGGGTACATCTGCTGCACATACGCCATATTCGCCTGTGCAGTGCCTGGAATGTCATTGGTATAGATACCGTTGTACCAAGACCAATAGCCATCGTAACGATATGGGGGGCCGTAGTAGGTGGATATACTACCGGTAGATTGCGGAGATGACAGTGCATGCAAATCCCTGTGTGAGGAAATATTGGTTGCGCTGGACATACCCAAGGAACTTGAGGATCTCGCGGGCTCGCTCTGCGGTGTTCCATTTTCCGTTGGTTCACTAGCAGCGAGTGTCGACCCAACGCTACACGCACTAATGCACAACACCAGCAACACGCGCCGAACGAAGTCCATTTGATTCCCCTATGACGTGGATTATTGCGTGGATTGAACGATGCCCCGCCATCAAAACTGCTTCGACCTTATGGTTTATAGCAAATCCTGGTGACGCTTGCTGTGATCTGTGGCGCAAGGGGTTTCTAGCATTGGACAGATGCAACGATGTCGTACAACAGGCAGCCTTGGTGGTTGGGTTACAAACTCGGCGGTACCCTTTCTTGCAGGAGTTGCTCAGAATGCTTGTTGCGAAGCTAGTGGGCGCACGTCGATCCCGCCGGGTGAGCAGCGAGCGGCTTTTGATGGAGAAGTTGAACTACAACCTGTTGCTCCGTGGGTTCGTGGGCCTGAACATTGACGCCTTGATACGCGGCATCAAGGCGCATACCGCACACCGGATTCCCAGATTTGGAAGCCCAGCCTTTCTGCTGTTCGGTGTGGTCGGCACGAAGATTTAGGTTGGCTTTGTTGCCACCGTCATCGCCCGCAACGGTCAGGAGCGTGCGGACGGGTGCCATCAAGGAAAACAAGTGCAGGGTGGGAGCGGCGCCGCAGGCGCAGCCGAGGCTGCGCGCCTTGGCGGCACACGGCCCGCGGAGAAGATGATGAAGCTGGAGAGGCAACGGCCGTCCTTGTGTGCCAACTGCACGCAAGCGAAGCGCGCAGGCCTGGATCGAGGAATCCGGGCCGTAGGGTCAGCAATGTGGAAAGCCGGCGAACGCCAGTCCCGTCAGGGATGAGCGAATAGCGAACTGAAGCAGCACGCACCGGCCATGCCTTTCTGGCCGGGGGCGCATGCGGGAATGAATATGCAACGGGGAGTT
This sequence comes from Rhodanobacter sp., assembly GCA_036398675.1. GTDB lineage: Bacteria > Pseudomonadota > Gammaproteobacteria > Xanthomonadales > Rhodanobacteraceae > Rhodanobacter. Next base: position 112,708 of record DASWOQ010000082.1, read on the forward strand.
GCAGTACCGGACGATGAGCTGTTTCGGTGAGGGGTCAGACCATATCTTTCGACGTCACCATGCGCACGCCGGATCGCCCCTCAAGCACCGAAGTGACCAGTACATCGGCGATATGCGCAGGCGGATTCACGCGCAACCCTTTCGGCAGCAGGGGATGAAGCAGTTTGGCAATGGGTAGCACGATCCGCTCCGCCAGCCGGAATTCTTCACGCTCGCCGCCGATCATGCCCGGACGCACGATCGTGACAGACGGGAACCCGATCGCCTTGATGTCCCGCTCGACCTCGCCCTTCGTGCGGCAATAGAACAGCGGGATGGACAGTGATGCACCCGGCGACGACACCAATGCGACCGCCTCGGCGCCATTCCTGTGCGCTTGTTCCGCGAAGGCGATCGGCAATTCGTAATCCACGTGGCGAAACGCCGCCTTCGATCCGGCTTTGCCGATGGTCGTTCCCATCGTGCAGATCATGGCATCCACCTGCCACGCGCAGGCCTCCGGCAGCAGAAGGTCGAGCGACGGCGAAACCGGGTTGAGCAGCTTTGGATGGGGCGCTAGGTTACGGCGCGTCGGGGCGATGACCTGTTCAATGCGGGCATCGCCCAACGCTCGCGCCAGCGTGGCTTTGCCTGTCACCCCTGTCGCGCCCAGAATCAGAACTTTCATGTAGACCTCGTTGCGCGCCCATTCCCGGCGCGATCTATTCTTTATCTGGTGCCAAGCCCCGGAATCCGAGTGCCAGCCAAGTGCCGTCAGACGGAGAACCAGAGCAGATGGCGATAAGCGCATGCATATGATGAATCGTCGTCATATGCCCTTGATAAAAATTCTGTGTCGGGCTGCATCGCGCTCCATCCAATTTCGGTGCTGGAGTCAGCGCGAAACAAAAAGCCTCAAGGTGTTCCCACATCCAGCAATTCCACATCGAACACCAGCGACGCATTCGGCGGAATGTCGTCGCCTGCGCCATTGGCGCCATAACCCAGTGAGGCAGGAATCAGCAACGTGCGCTGGCCGCCGACGTGCATGCCGGCCACGCCCTGGTCCCAGCCTTCGATGACTCGGCCCTGGCCGAGGGTGAAGGAGAACGGTTCACCACTGTCGCGCGAGCTGTCGAATTTCTTGCCGTGGTCGTTCTTGACGCTGTCGTCGTAGAGCCAGCCGGTGTAGTGCACGGTGACTTTCATACCGGGCTTCGCTTCTGCGCCGGTGCCGACTTTCTGATCGATAGTGACCAGCTTGTCGACTTGGCCGGTGGCGTGGGCGCTCGGCGCGGCACTGCAGGCGGCGAGGGTGATGACGGCGAGCAGGGGCAGCAACCAGCGCATGGGTGACTCCGTGGATGAGTTGAGGGAAAGGCCGGGAGATTATCCGGCAAATGGCGGCGAAGCGATCAGGCGCCGGCGACCATCCGCTTGACCGGATCGACCGTCACCGAATCCGCGTCGTTCATCACCTGCAACTGGCCGTCCTGGATCAGGCATTGCAGGCGCATGCCACGCTGCAGCAAGGCGACGAGCCCGGCGACGGTCGGGGTCGGGATATCCAGCACGGTGAGGTTGCGGTGGCGCGCCAGCGACGAGCCGTTCTTGTTCCACCAGATCTCGGCGGCGTTGCCGCCGTAGTTGATCACCACCACCTGGCGCGAACGTCCGCAAGCCTTGCGGATGCGCGTCTCGTCGGGCTGGCCGACCTCGATCCACAGCTCGATCTCGTCGGTGTATGCCTTGCGCCACAGCGCAGGTTCGTCCTCGTCGCTGATGCCCTTGCCGAACTCCAGCCGATCGTCCGCGTACAGCGCGAACGCCAGCAGCCGCACCATCAGGCGCTCCTCGGTTTCCGACGGATGCCGCGCCAGCGTCAACGCATGGGTGGCGTAGTAGTGCCGGTCCATGTCGCTGATCTGTAGTTCGACTTTGTAGATGGTGGAGTTGAGCGCCATGGGCTTGTCTCTGGGCAACAGCCGGCCATTCTACGCGCTGCTTGGTGCTGTCGATCCGTCGTGGCGCGGATGGATCACTCGCCAAGGCACGGGATGGCATGCCTGCGCACTAGACTGATGGACGCATGAAACCTCTTGACTCGTCCACGCAGCGCGACCTCCATGCCAGTACCGTGCACCTGCCGGCGGGGCCATGGGCGACGGTATTCGACAGTCTGTGCGCGCACTTCGCCACGATTCCGCGCGAGCAATGGCTCGATCGCATCAGTCGCGGAAAAGTCACGGACGGCTCCGGCCATGCCGTCACGGTCGACACGCCTTATCGCGAAGGCATGCGCATCCACTACCAGCGCGAGGTGGCGGATGAAGTGCCGATTCCGTTCACTGAAACACTGCTGCATGTCGACGAGCATCTGGTGGTTGCGGACAAGCCGCACTTCCTGCCGGTGACGCCGGCCGGCGGTTTCGTCGAGCAGACCCTGTTGCGTCGGTTGATGCGTCGGCTCGGCAATCCCGAGCTGGTGCCGCTGCACCGGATCGATCGCGCGACGGCGGGGCTGGTGATGTTTTCCGCGAACCGCGCCAGCCGTTCGGCGTACCAGGCGCTGTTCCGCGAACGCAGGATCGACAAGCGCTACGAGGCGATCGCGCCGGCGATCGACGACGCGACGTTTCCACTGCTGCGCCGCACGCACATGGTCGCGGGCGAGCCGTTTTTCCGGATGTGCGAGAGCGATGGCGAGCCCAACAGCGAGACGCGGATCGAACTGCTCGAACGCGGCAAGGATCGCTGGCGTTATGCCCTGTTCCCGGTGACCGGAAAGAAACATCAGCTACGCGTGCACATGGCCGCGCTGGGTGCGCCGATCGTCGGCGACACGCTGTATCCGCGGTTGGCTGAAAAAGCGCCGGACGACTATCGGCATCCGCTGCAACTGCTGGCCAAGGGGCTGTCGTTCGTCGATCCGCTGTCCGGCGAACCGCGACATTTCGAGAGCACCTTGACGCTGGCCATCGACCCGTCTGCGTTGCGGAAATAGCCTCGCGCGCGCATCCACGCTATCTTCCGCAACTGGCATCCAGCCGGGGGAGAAGCATCTTGAGCGCACAGCCATCGTCCATCGCATCGCCACGCACCGAGTTGACCGTGCGCGGACTGATCATCGGCATCGTGATCACCCTGGTGTTCACTGCGGCGAACGTGTTCTTCGGCCTCAAGGCCGGCCTGACTTTCTCCACGTCGATCCCTGCCGCGGTGATCTCGATGGCGATCCTGCGCGGCTTCAAGAACTCGACGATCCAGGAAAACAACATCGTGCAGACGATCGCCTCGTCTGCGGGCACGTTGTCGGCAATCATCTTCGTGTTGCCGGGGCTGGTGATGATCGGCTGGTGGAACGGGTTTCCGTTCTGGGTCACCTTCGGCATCTGCGCCACCGGCGGCATTCTCGGCGTGATGTACACGATTCCGCTGCGCCGTGCGCTGGTTACCGATTCCGACCTGCCGTATCCGGAAGGCGTGGCCTGTGCCGAGGTATTGAAGGTTGGTGGCGGTGACGATTCGGAATCGTCGGCCGAGGAAAGCAGCAAGGGCGGCCTGCTGGCGGTGGTCGCAGGCACGGTCGTCTCGGCGGTGTTCGCGATCGTTGTGGCGACCAAGGTTTTTGCCAGCGACGTGGCGCAGTATTTCCATATCGGCGATCGTGGCGCGAGCGGCTACGACTTCAGCCTGTCGTTCGCGCTGCTTGCAGTGGGTCATCTGGTCGGCTTGTGGGTCGGTATTGCCATGCTGCTGGGTGCAGTGATCGCGTGGGGCTGGGCGGTGCCGCATTACAGCGCGCTGGCCGCCGCGACGGGTGCGGTAGCCGACGTGGCGCAGGCTGCTTGGAGTACCAAGGTGCGCTTCCTCGGCGCTGGCACTATCGGCGTGGCGGCGATCTGGACGTTGGCCAAGCTGGTCAAGCCGGTGATCAGCGGCCTGAGTTCGGCGATGGCTGCATCGCGCGTGCGCAAGTCCGGGCAGGGCGCTCTGCTGCCGCGTACCGAACAGGACATGCCGATCGGCATCGTCGGCCTGATCAGCCTGATCAGCCTGCTGCCGATCGGCTGGTTGCTGGGCAATTTCAGCGTGGCCACAGGGCTGGGGGATCACCTGTGGTTGCTGGTCGTCGCGGGCCTGGTGTTCGTGGTGGTGATGGGCTTCCTTGTCTCGGCGGTATGCGGCTACATGGCCGGTTTGATCGGCTCGTCCAACAGCCCGTTGTCGGGCGTGGGCATTCTGGTGGTGATCATCGCGGCGCTGTTGCTGGTGGCCACCGTGCAATCGCAGGTGCCGGTCAGCGCCGGCAAGGGACTGGTCGCATTCGCACTGTTCATCACCTCGGTGGTGTTCTCGGTCGCGACGATTGCCAACAACAACCTGCAGGATCTGAAAACCGGCCAGCTGGTCGATGCCACGCCGTGGAAGCAGCAGGTGGCGCTGGTGATCGGCGTGCTGGTCGGCGCGGCGGTGATCCCGCCGGTGCTCGATCTGCTGAACAAGGCCTACGGTTTCGTAGGCGAGCCCAATGTCGATCCGGCCAACGCGCTGCCGGCGCCGCAGGCGGGCTTGATTTCATCGCTGGCCCAAGGCGTGATCCAGGGCAACATCCCCTGGAGCCTGATCGGTATCGGCGCAGGCATCGGCGTGGCGCTGATCGTGCTGGATGCCTTGCTCGGGCGTTTCAGCAAATCCGCCGCGTTGCCACCGCTGGCGGTGGGTCTGGGCATCTACCTGCCGACGTCGACCACCTTGATGATCGTGGTGGGTGCGGTGGTCGGCTGGTATTTCGACAAGCGCGCGGATCGCGGCGCCAGGCCGGAAGCGACCAAGCAGCTGGGTGTGTTGCTGGCCTCGGGCATGATCGTCGGCGAGAGCATCATCGGCGTGGTACTTGCCGCGATCGTGGTGATCTCACACAACGTCGCGCCGCTGGCGTTGGTCGGCGCAAGCTTCGGCGGCGCGGCGATCTGGATCGGCGGCCTGGCTTTCGTGCTGGTGACGATCGCGTTGTATCTGTGGGTGGCCAAACTCGGCCGCACCGACGCGGCGGCATAGGCAGTCTCCAGCAGCGCAAAGGGGGTCGTTGGCGGCAACGTACAATGTGTGCTCCGTGACCCGATTGAAGAGTGAAAGTGACCGTTGCCGGAGTTTTCGCGGCCGCGCCGGATTCGGCGCTGGCCGCCCTGTTTGTTCCTTTCGAATCGTCGGTGCTGCTGCCGGCCGACGGTCGTGCACTGTTTCTGCGCGCGCGCGCCGGTATGCGCCTGCGCGAGATGGCGCAGCCGGGCTGGCTGTGCGAGCAGAGTTTCATGCCGTTCGCCGACGAGTTGGGTCGCAACGGCCTGCATGTCGGCGAGCCGGCCGTCGATGAGAAGTTTCCGCTGGTGATGCTGTTGCCGCCACGCCAGCGCGACGAGGCGCGCGCACTGTTCGCCCGCGCCGTGATGCATCTCGCACCGGGCGGCGTCGTGCTGGCCAGCGTGCCGAATGCGGAAGGCGCGAAATCCGGCGAGGCCGACCTGGCGAAACTTACCGGTGCCGTGCAGCACCTTTCCAAGCACAAATGCCGGGTGTTCTGGAGCATGCCGAAAGCGGACGAGGTCGATGCGTCGCTGCTCGCCGAATGGCGGGCGCTGGATGCGCCGCGGGAGATCGCGGACGGCTATGTCAGCCGGCCCGGCCTGTTCGCCTGGAATCGCGTCGATCGCGCCTCCGCGTTGCTGGCGGAGCATCTGCCCAAGGATCTGCATGGCCGCGTGGCGGATCTCGGCGCCGGCTACGGCTATCTCGCCACGCAGGTCATCGCCCGTTGTCCTCAAGTCAGCGCGATCGATCTCTATGAAGCCGAGGCGCGTGCGCTGGAACCGGCACGGCTCAACCTGGCGCGAGTGCAGCAAATGCATGCTCGCGAACTGGCGACATCGGTGTACTGGCACGACGTCACGCGCGGGTTGCCGCAGCGCTACGACGCGATCGTCAGCAATCCGCCGTTCCACCAGGGGCGCGCCGACCTGCCGGAACTCGGTCGCGCGTTCATCGCCAGCGCCGCCGATGCGTTGCTGCCGGACGGTCGTCTGCTGATCGTGGCGAACCGGCACCTGCCGTACGAAGCCACGCTGGACGCGCGTTTTGCGGAAGTACGAACGTTGACCATGCAGGAAGGGTTCAAGGTGATCGAAGCAGTCGGAGTGCGCGCATGAAACTGGTCAAGCTGATCGCCAATCTCGGTTACGGCAGCCGCAAGGACGTGACCCAACTGTTCCGCGCCGGCCGCATCACCGACATGGACGGCGAAGTGCTATATGCCGACGACGTGGTGCCGTACGAGAACATCCGCGTCGACGACGAGCCGCTCGATCCGCCGCCGGGCCTGGTGCTGATGATGAACAAACCGCTCAACGTCACCTGCTCGCGCAAGGATCCCGGGCGCGTCGTGTACGACCTGCTGCCGCCGCGCTACAACGTGCGCTCGCCGGTGCTGTCCAGTGTGGGCCGGCTCGATCGCGATACCACCGGCTTGCTGCTGTTCACCGATGACGGCGCGCTGCTGCATCGGATCATTTCGCCCAGGGCGCAGGTGAGCAAGGTGTACGAGGCCACGCTTGCGCAGGATCTGCGCGGCGACGAGGGCGAACTCTTCGCCAGCGGCACCATGATGCTGGAGACCGAGAAGGAGCCGCTGTCGCCGGCACGGCTTGAGGTGCTGGGGCCGCGCCATGCACGCCTCACCGTTACCGAAGGGCGCTATCACCAGGTGCGCCGCATGTTCGCCGCGGCCGGCAATCATGTCGAGACGCTGCAGCGCATTTCGGTCGGTGGGCTTTCCCTGGGCGAGTTGCCGCTGGGCGAATGGCAAGTGCTTGATGCCGGCGACGTCGCGCTGATCTTCAGCGAGGCTGGCTGACCCGCATCAAAGCATGTGCACGGCGGTGGGAATCGAAGCGCCGAACCACTTGTGCCGCTCGTCGCGGCAGCTCGGGCTGCCCATCGCGTACTTGCGGCAGATGCCCGGGCGGTCGTCGTAGATGGTGCAGCCGGAGGTGTTCGGATTGACGGCGGCACACCAGCCGTCCTCGCCCTTGGCCAGCGTTTCCATGCCATGCGCGTCGCGGTGGACCAGCCATGCGGGCACGCGGTCGTCCGGCATCAGCACCACGGTGAGGCGGCAGCAGACCGCTTCGCACGTCGTGCATTGCACGCTTGGGTCGACGCTCTCGGCGTAGGGGTCGGGACGTAGATCGGGGAGATTTTTCACTCGCCAGCATGACAGCATCGATCGCCGCAGACCTGAACCGCACGCTTCGACCGGTCGCGCTCAGTCGTTGCCGTCGCGCCACAGGGCCTGCCAGCCATCCAGGCCGAGCCGCTGCAGCGTGTCGATGTTGCGCCGGTAGATGGCGTCGGTATCGCTCATCACATCCATCGCGCGTTCGATGCTCGATTCACGCAGCAGGTGCAGGGTCGGATACGGCGAACGGTTGCTGAAATTCTCGATCGCACCGGGCGCGCTGTCGGCAAACTGGTAGTCAGGATGGAAGCTGGCCACCTGCCATTCGCCTTCCAGCCCCAGCGTCTGCACGGCGGCATCGGCGACATCGAGGAAATCGTTGTAGTCGAGGAAATCCCGCAGCACGAACGGATGGATCAGCAGGCCGGTTTCGCATTCGTCCGGCGTCAATGCGTTCAACGACTGCAATTCGCCGCACAGGTCGTCGAGCAGCGCATCGGTATCGTGCGCCTGGCTCACGCGCATGCGCACCTTGCCCTGCACCTGCGGCGCGCGGGCGAACGGGCACAGGTTCAGGCCGATCACCGCGCGTTCCAGCCAGCGGATGGTGGCGGTGATATAGGGCGCGTCGTCGGGCAGGGCGTCGGCGTTGAGGTCGTTGGCGGGCGTCGTGCTCATGCGGTTTCGTCGTGTCGCGATTGCCGACTATAGCTTCTGCTGCGCGCGGTATGCATGCGTGTGCGTCGGGTTTGCGCATGCAGTCGTGGATTCTTGCGGGCCGAACCGGCGCCGGGTGCAGGAAGCGATCCCGCAAACCTGATTTAATGACAGGCCCGGAGCCAGGGTTTTGCTGCTACGGGCCGCCGGATGAAACGACACGCCGTTTCCCGCTGCAACGTTTTTGACCAGGATTCACTTAGTGGATGGTTCGCTCCCATTGCCCGGAGAGGCGCTGCACGACGAAGGCCGGGGACACGCCGATGCCGGCGGTTTCGTGGTCGCGCCCTGCGTGGCGGAGCGGTTGCGAGGACATCCGTCTACGCCGATGGCGTGCCTGGGTGGCGAGCGTACGCGCCGATATTCACGCGGGCTGCGCCGGGAGCCGCATCGCGTTTACCTGATGGCGCCGGCGCAATGGAAATCCACGATTTCATCGGCGCGCAACCGGACCATCGACTGGGCCACCGTGATACCTGCCGCGATACCCGCAGAGGCCACGCCAACCGGTCGGCTGCATCTGCCTGCGGTGTCCGTGTCGGCGCCGACGAAGACGCCGCCGGCTACAGCCTGGCTGTTGCCGCCCGCATGGCCGCTGGATGGATGGAGCACGCCGACGGTCGCAGACCTGCGTCGTGTCGCCGACACCCGGGTGCTGTCGCGGCTGCAGGCACAAATGAACTTCTGCCTGGCATGGGCACGACGATCCCGCTACAGGTTCGCGGCCAGCATCGCGGTCAGCGTCATCATTGGCGTCATCCTGGTATCGCTGCGCATCCATGCTTCCACCGCCGACGCGCGACCCGTATCCGCCAGCGCCTCAACCGTTGCACCTGCAGCGCCAGCGGCCGTGCTGCCGCCATCGACGCCCGGACCAGCTCGCGTCCGGCCGGTGGCCGAGCCGGTTTCGGCAAGCTCGCCGGTGGCGCTCTCGTCGGAGCCGTCCTCGCCGGCCGAATCCGATCGTCGCCTGCTGCTCGATGCCAGCGCGATGGACCTGATGATGCCGATCGAGGAACCCGACCTGGACATCGGCTCCCGGCAGAGCCTGTGGTCGCAGGTCGGCAAGGTCTACGGCGTCGATCCGCTGCTGCTGTACAGCGTCGCCCTGGTGGAGTCGAAGGCGCTGTATCCGGATGGCAAAGTGGCGCCAACGCCGTGGCTGTTCCGCGTCAACGACCATCTGGTGCGTGGCGAGCGCCATGACGTGCAGCTCGCGATGGCGGCGGCGAGCCAGTTCGGCTCGGCGGTGCAGGACGTCGGCATCATGCAGGTCTACTATCCGATGCATCGCGATGCGGTACGCGACCCGCTGACCCTGTTGAATCCGCGCACCAACATCACGGTGGCCGCGAAAATCCTGCGCGACGGCATGCACCAAACCCGCGACCGGGTGCTTGGCGTCGGCTACTACCACAGCCATACGCCGAGTCTGGCCAGGGATTACGGTACCGCTGTGCTGACGGTTTACGAGCGACTGAAAACGATGCGTCGACCGACGGCTCGGGTGCCTGTCATGGCGCGCTGACTGGTGATCCGCCTGCGCTCCGTGCGGCTTCGGTGTGTCCGGTTCGACACCGGCGTGGCCTTGCATCGGCACGCCGCTGCCCGGATATAGGCTGCACTGTCCCCGACGGCGCGCTCCCATGCTTAGCTTGCAGTTCGACAATGCGTTCGTGCGCGACCTGCCCGGCGACCCGGAGCAGGGGGCGCGGCTGCGCCAGGTCGTGGGTGGGCTGTATTCGCGGGTGGATCCCACGCCGGTCGCCGCGCCGCGGCTGCTCGCCTATTCCGCCGAGATGGCGGCCACGCTCGGCATCGGCGAAAACGACATCGCTGCGCCGGCGTTCGCACAACTGTTCGGCGGCAACGCGTTGCTCGACGGCATGCAGCCGTATGCGGCCAATTACGGCGGGCACCAGTTCGGGCATTGGGCCGGGCAACTGGGCGACGGGCGCGCGATTTCACTCGGCGAAGTAATCAACGACGCGGGCGAACGCTGGGAACTGCAGCTCAAGGGTGCAGGGCTCACGCCGTATTCGCGCGGCGCGGACGGCCGTGCGGTGTTGCGCTCGTCGATCCGGGAATTCCTCTGCAGCGAAGCGATGCACCACCTCGGCATACCGACCACGCGCGCGCTGAGCCTGGTCGGTACCGGCGACGCGGTCGTGCGCGACATGTTCTACGACGGCAACGCGATGCCGGAGCAGGGCGCCATCGTCTGCCGCGTCGCGCCTTCGTTCATCCGCTTCGGCAATTTCGAGCTGCCGGCGTCGCGCGGCGACCGTGCGCTGCTGAAGCAACTGGTCGACTTCACCATCCGGCGCGACTTTCCGAAGCTGGATGGAGACGGCGAAGCGTTGCATGCCGAATGGTTCGCGCAGGTGTGCGAGCGCACCGCGCGGATGGTCGCGCACTGGATGCGCGTGGGCTTCGTGCATGGTGTGATGAACACCGACAACATGTCGATCCTCGGCCTCACCATCGATTACGGCCCATACGGATGGGTCGACAATTTCGACCCGGACTGGACCCCCAACACTACCGACGCGCAACGCCGCCGCTACCGCTTCGGTCAGCAGTCGGACGTGGCATGGTGGAACCTCAGCCGGCTGGCCGGCGCGCTGGCGCCGTTGTTCGGGGATGTCGCGCCGCTGCAGGCCGGGCTGGACCGCTACGTGACGGCCTATGCAGCGGCCGATCGCGCGAACGTCGCGGCGAAATTCGGCCTGGCCGAATGCCGCGATGGCGACATCGAACTGATGCAGTCGCTGCAAAAGCTGATGCAGCAGGCCGAGATCGACATGACGCTGTGGTTCCGCGCGCTGGCGGATGTCGATGTGAAAGCGCCCTCGCTGGCGCCGATGCAGGTTGCGTTCTACGACGAGCGGAAACGCATCGAAAACGAGCCGGCACTCGACGGCTGGCTGGCACGCTACGCGGCCCGTCTTGCTGACGATGCACTGACGCCTGCGCGGCGACGCGAAACGATGCGCGCCGCCAACCCGCGCTACGTGCTGCGCAACTACCTCACGCAGCAGGCGATCGACCGGGCCGAACAGGGCGACACCAGCGGCATCGCCGAACTGCTCGACGTGATGCGCCATCCCTACGACGACCAGCCGGGCCGCGAACGTCATGCGCAGAAACGACCGGAATGGGCCCGCCACAAGGCCGGCTGCTCGATGTTGTCCTGCAGCTCATAGGCGCCGCCTGCGGTTGTGTGCTCGCGGAAAAGGCCGCTATGTCGGCCTTTTTCCGCGAATGTGTCCAGCTTTAGACGAAGCCGATAACTACGTTTCCGCGGTCCATGCGGCAGCGTCCACGTAGATATTCAAGCTGCAGCGTCGAGTTCGGCAATTTCCTCGGGTGTCAGCGACAGTCCCGCCGCCACCACGTTTTCTTCCAGATGGGCGACCCGGAGGGTGCCGGGGATCGGCAGGATGACCGGGCTGTGCTGCAGCAGCCATGCAAGTGCGACCTGGCCACTGGTCGCTCCGTGTGATCGCGCAATGCGGTCGACGGCACCGCCGGGCTTGGTGAGATCGCCCGCTGCAAGCGGAAACCAGGGGATGAAGCCGATTCCGTTGGCCGTGCAGTAGGCCAGCACATCTTCGCTGCCGCGATCGACCAGGTTGTAGCGGTTCTGCACCGTCGCCACCGGAAACACCTGCTGGGCAGCCTGGATGTCTGCCACCGACACCTCGCTCAACCCTGCATGGCGAATGATGCTGTCATCCAGCAATTGCTTGACGGCGCCGAACTGCTCGTCACGCGGTACATGCGGGTCGATGCGATGAAGCTGCCATAGATCGATCTGCTCGACACCGAGTTTCTTGAGACTCCCTTTGGCCCGCTCGATCAAATAGGCGGGTTGGCCGTTCGGCGTCCACTGGTCCGGCCCCTGGCGCGTCAGGCCGCCCTTGGTGGCGATCAGTATCCCGGCATAGGGATGCAACGCCTCACGGATCAGTTCTTCGGATACATCGGGTCCATAGCTGTCGGCCGTGTCGATGAAGTTGACGCCGATCTCGGGCAGCCTGCGCAGGGTGGAAAGGGCGGCGTCGCGGTCGGACGGAGGGCCCCATATGCCGGGGCCAGTGATGCGCATGGCGCCGTAGCCCAGGCGGTTGATGGACTGGTTTCCGATCTTGAATTGGCCGGAGGCACTGGCGTTGATCGTGCTCATTGTCGATGTCCTTTGGTGGGCGGGAGGATCATCCTCGCCGTCGAAGTTCAGGCCCAGGAATTGCCGGCGCCGGTGTCGTCGACGAAGTCGGTCGAAAGCGACAGGTCTTTCCAGGCGTCGTATTCGGCGCGAAGCTCCGCGAGCTTCCGGTCGACCAGCTTGATGGCATCCGATCCTAGCAGCAGATGCGCCGGCGGATTGTCGCTATTCACGAGCTTGACCACGGCTTCACCCAGTTTCGCGGGATTGCCGATTTGCTTGCCGCTCATCGCCAGCCGCTTCTCGCGGATGGGATTCATCAGCGAGTCGTAGTCCTCGATGCCACGCGGCGCCCGGTTCATCGAGCGCCCGGCCCAGTCGGTGCGGAAGGAACCCGGTTCAACGGCCGTGACGTGGATGCCGAAATCCTTCACCTCCTTGCCGAGCGCTTCCGACAGTCCCTCGAGCGCGAACTTCGAGCCGTGATAGAAGCTGAGGCCAGGCAACGTGATCAGTCCGCCCATGGAGGTGATGTTGACGATATGCCCAGAGCGGCGCTTGCGCATGTGGGGCAGCACGGCCTTCGCCATGGCCACGGCGCCGAAGACATTGACCTCAAACTGCCGACGCAGATCGCCGAGAGTGGATTCCTCGAGCGTTCCCTCGTGGCCGTATCCGGCATTGTTGACCAGGACATCGATCGGGCCTACCTCACGCTCGATGCGATCGACGGTCGGCTCGATCTTCGCCTCGTCGGTGACGTCCAGAACAACGCCAAAGGAGCGGCCTGGGGTCAGCGCCGCAAAGGCCTTGCGCTGTTCGTCGTTGCGCAGCGTCCCGACGACGCGGTCGCCTGCCGCAAGAGCTGCATCGGCGATGGCCCGACCGAAGCCAGAGCTTACGCCGGTAATCAACCATGTTTTCATGAGAACTTCTCCCTCGTCTGTTTGGGCATTTACCACGATTGCCACAATCTAATGCCGGTCCGGTGTTGAGACTAGGCAATGGATTTTCTCTGAAGTATTGAGCAAGATTCATTAATGGCGCGCATCGACCCCAACGATCTTTCGATCTTCCTGAGCATCGCGCGACATCGCAGCTTCCGAAAGGCGGCGGATGAATTGGGTGTGACGCCCTCCGCCCTCAGTCATACGCTGAGAGGATTGGAGGGCAACCTGGGAATGCGGCTCTTCAACCGTACGACGCGCAGCGTGGCGCCGACGGAAGCTGGCCAGCGGCTCTTTGCCCGCGTCGCCCCAGCGTTTCGGGACATCGAGGATGCACTGGAGGATCTCAACACGTTCCGGGATACGCCGACCGGAACCTTGCGCATCAATGCCGCACGCTCGTCCGCCGAGATCATTCTCCTGCCGATCGCGACCCGTTTCCTGGCCGCCTATCCCGGCATGAATCTCGACATCGTCGTCAACAATGCGCTGGTGGACATGGTGTCCGAAGGCTTCGATGCCGGCGTCCGCTTCGGCGAGATCATTGCCAAGGACATGATCATGGTTCCGCTCGGCCCACCGCAGCGCTCGGCCTATGTCGCGTCTCCAGATTTTTTCCGGCGGCATCCCAGGCCCACGATGCCTGAGGACCTGAAGGGCCTTCCCTGCATCCGGTTCCGTTTCGGGAACGGCCGTTACTACACGTGGGAATTCGAGCGCGACGGCGTTGAACTGAGCATCGAAGTCGATGGGCAATTGACGCTGGGCGAACAGGATCTGGCCGTGCGGGCCGCGCTCGACGGCGCGGGTATCGCCTTCGCCTTTGAGGCGCAGGTGAAGGATCTGTTGGAGCAGGGGCGGCTGGTGCGGGTGCTGGAGGATTGGTGTCCCTTTTATCCCGGCTTCTATCTTTATTATCCCAGCCGCCGTCAGTTGCCGGCGACCCTGCGCGCTTTTGTCGATTTCGCGCGAAATACGACGAGATAGGTGAGCTGCGATCGCGCGAGCCTAATCTTGTGGCTCCGATAAAGGTGGGTCTTGCGGTGACTATGGCAGGCGGGTGCCCATCACCTCGTCGGCCAGGCCGCCCAAGCAGCGACCATTCCGGCTGGATGGCGGCAATGGGATGGGTTGTGCCCGCCTCGCGCAAGGAGTTGGTAGTTGGTGCCCTCGAGACGATTCGAACGTCCGACCTGCCCCTTAGGAGGGGGCCGCTCTATCCAACTGAGCTACGAGGGCATGGGCGGGATTTTCGCATGGATCGCCCGGTTCCTGCTCGGCGGTATCCATAGATGACGTGCCTGCAACGCCGCCTGTGTCAGGTCCCGGTTCCTCGATGTCACGGTCTGAGCAGGCAACGCATTTCATCGTTCCGGCCAGTGCCACGCAGGCTCATCCAGCAGACGCTGTCCGGCGATCTTCGTCTGGCTGAGGTCTTTTTCAAGATGGACGATGTTGCACTCGGGCATGCTTTCCAACGCGGCAATCAGGCGTGGAGCATGCGATACGACCCAGACCTGGCTCCGCTGCGACGCCTTCACGATCAGTCGCGCCAGAGCAGGCAGCAGGTCGGGATGCAGGCTGGTTTCCGGCTCGTTCAATACCATCAGCGGCGGTGGGCGAGGCGTATGCAGCGCGGCGATCCACAGCAGGTAGCGCAAGGTGCCGTCGGACCATTCGGCGGTTTCCAGCGGCCGCAGAAGTCCGTGCTGATTGAAGCGGAGGCTGAAGCGCTCGTCATCGATGGCGACCTGCACTTCAGCGCCGGGAAAGGCGTCTTCCACAGCTTGGTCGAGCGCTTGCGCATCGCCTATTTCGCGGATCGTCTGCCAGGCGGCGGCGAGATCGTGCCCGTCGTGGCTGAGTACAGGTGTGCGGGTTCCTGTCTGCGGCTGGCGCGCGGGGGCATCGGCGTCGGAGCGGAAATGGTCGTAGAAGCGCCAGCCGCGGATCGACTCGCGCAGTGACAGCACTTCCGCCGCGCGCTCCGGGTCGGCCAGTTGCGAAAAGATGCTCTCGAAGCCATTCAGATGTTCGGCGGCGACGCGCCAGTGCTTTCCGTCCCGCACGCGAGCCACCGCGCCATGTCGATCGACCAGCGTATTCGATGGCCGCAGGAACGGGCCGGACCAGATCACTTCGCGCTTGATTTCCGGATCGCGGTAGAACGCCGAAGACGACGGCGCGGGCAGCCCCAGGTCGATGGCATAGCCAAAATCCTCGCCGGCAAAGCCCAGCTTGAGCGCCACCGGCTGCTGGCGCGGGCCGCCCTGGACGGGCACTTCGCTACGCCGCATGGCCGGCGAGATCTGTTCCGGCCCAGCCCACAGCGTCGATGACAGGCCGCCTTCGCGAGCCAGTGCGCTGATCACGCCGCCCTGCGCCGTTTCCGCCAGCAATCGCAGGGCACGGTAGAGATTCGATTTTCCGCTGCCGTTGGCGCCGGTAATCAGATTCAGCTGCTCCAGCGGCAGCGTCAGTGAACGCAGCGAACGGTAGTTGGCAATCGCCAGGGTGTTCAGCATGGGGAGGAATCGTTGATACGGATCAGCGTTTTACCACTGTCGCTGACATCGATGCGCATGTCAGCGCGCGTTTGCGTATGAAGCGCCATCCACGTGGTGGAAGTTTCTGTCGCCCGTTATGCAGCGATCGGATGGCGTTGTCGTTTCCGCGACGGCGGGCGGGCGCCGGCATTCGGGACGAGGCTGCCCTGTTAGAATGGCGGCTTCCCATTCCCCATGGCGTTCCATGCCGCCATGCAAGTCCAGGAGACACCATGTCCCATGCCATCCTCACCGCGCTCGGCCTCAAGGGCGAGCAGTCCGGCAGCTATCTCGGCCAGGGCGAGTGGTCGAAGACCACCGACGCCGGCGCGCTGCAGCCGGTGAACCCGGCCACCGGCGAGATTCTCGGCACGGTGCACGCATCCAGCGCGGCGGATTACGAAGTGATCGTCCAGCGCGCGCAGGCTGCGTTCAAGGTGTGGCGCACGACGCCGGCACCGCAACGCGGTGAAGCGGTGCGCCTGTGTGGCGAAGCCTTGCGCAAGCACAAGGACGCGCTGGGTTCGCTGGTCGCGCTGGAGATGGGCAAGATCAAGCCCGAGGGCGATGGCGAAGTGCAGGAGATGATCGACATCGCCGATTTCGCGGTGGGCCAGAGCCGCATGATGTACGGCTCGACCATGCACTCGGAGCGTCCGGGCCATCGCATGTACGACCAATACCATCCGCTGGGCCTGGTCGGCATCATCAGCGCGTTCAATTTCCCGGTCGCGGTGTGGGCGTGGAACGCGATGCTGGCCACCATTGCCGGCGACATCTGCATCTGGAAGCCGTCGCCGAAGACGCCGCTGTCGGCGATCGCGACCATCCGCATCTGCAACGAGGCGTTGAAGGCCGGCGGCTTCCCCGACCTGTTCTTCCTGTTCAACGATGCCGGCACCGATCTGTCGCAGGGCTTCGTCGACGACAGGCGCATCGCGCTGGTCAGTTTCACCGGCTCGACCCGGGTTGGCCGCATGGTCGGCGAGCGCGTGGCGCAGCGCATGGGCCGTTCGCTGCTGGAGCTGGGCGGCAACAACGCGATCATCCTCGACGAAAGCGCGGACCTGAAACTGGCGATCCCGGGCATCGTGTTCGGCGCGGTCGGCACCGCCGGCCAGCGCTGCACCACCACGCGCCGGTTGTTCGTGCACGAGTCGATCTTCGACAGCGTGCTCGGGACGCTGGTCAAGGCCTACCAGCAGGTGGAGGGCAAGATCGGCGATCCGACGCTGGCCACCACGCTGATGGGTCCGCTCAACAGCTCCGAGGCGGTGAGCGCCTATCTTTCCGCGGTCGAGAAAGCGAAGGAGGCCGGTGGCACCGTACGCACCGGCGGCAAGGCACTGGCCGACCGCAAGGGCAACTTCGTGCTGCCGACCATCGTCACCGGCATCGCCAATTCGCATGAGGTGGTGCAGACCGAGACGTTCGCGCCGATCCTCTACGTGATGCCGTTCAAGACCCTGGACGAGGCGATCGACATGCAGAACGACGTGCCGCAGGGCCTGTCTTCGTCGATCTTCACCAACAACCTGCGTGCGGCCGAGCAGTTCCTCTCGGCGGCCGGCTCCGACTGCGGCATCGCCAACGTCAACATCGGTACTTCGGGCGCGGAGATTGGCGGCGCGTTCGGCGGCGAGAAAGAAACCGGCGGCGGTCGCGAATCCGGTTCGGATGCGTGGAAGGTCTACATGCGCCGCCAGACCAACACCATCAACTACTCCGACTCGCTGCCGCTGGCCCAGGGCATCAAGTTCGATTTGTAGCATCGAGTTCGACCTGCAAGTGGTTCCATCCGGTCATGGGCAGTGCGCGCCCGTGACCGGCAGCGACACCTGACGGCATCCTCCACATTCCGCAGCGAGTGCAGCGACGATGAGCTTCCAACCCGAGTACCGCGCCGCTCCCGCCACCAGTACGCTGGCGGTGGTGAGCCTTGTCTTCGGCATCCTCAGCTGGTGCCTGCTGCCGTTCATCGGCGCGATCGTGGCGATCGTCTGCGGTCACATGGCGCGCAGCGAAATCCGCCGCGCACCGGCCGGGGCCATGGAAGGCGACGGCATGGCCATCGCCGGACTGGTGCTGGGCTATGTGCACGTGGCGCTGGTCGCGCTGGCGGTGGCGATCATCGTCGGCATCCTGTTCCTCGGCGCCGGCCTGCACTGGTTCTGACATGCACATGGCGGCGATCTTCGAGCGGGGAATCGATGTATGAGCACGGATGCCGCCAACGCGCGATTCGATTTCCGTGGTTACCGGGTGCTGGTTGCCGGCGGCAGTCGCGGTATCGGGCGAAGCATCGCGCTGGCTTTCGCATCCGCCGGTGCGGCTGTCTCGATCTGCGCGCGTGGTGCCGAGGCGCTCGAGGCCACCCGCGCCGAGCTTGCGGCGCATGGCGGCGTCACGCATGCACTGGCTGCCGATCTCTCCAGCGCATCGGCGATCGGCACTTACGTGGAGTCCGCGGCCGAAGCGCTGGGCGGCATCGATGTGCTGGTCAACAACGCCAGCGGCTACGGCTTCAGCGATGACGACGAGGGCTGGCTCGCCGGCTTCAATGTCGACCTGATGGCTGCCGTGCGCGCGTCACGTTTTGCGCTGCCGTATCTGGAAGCATCCACCCGCGCCTGCATCCTGCACACCAGTTCGATCGCTGCGTTTCATCCGCGCGCGAACGGCGCGCCTTATGCGGCGATCAAGGCCGCGCTGAGCCAGTACACGACCTCGCAGGCACTGGCGTTGGCCGGGCGGCGCATCCGCGTCAATGCCATTGCGCCGGGTTCGATCGAATTCGCCGATGGCCTGTGGGACCGGCGCAGGCACGACGAGCCGCAGATCTATCGCGCCACGCTGGCAAAGATCCCGTTCGGCCGTTTCGGCACGCCGGATGCGATTGCCCACGCGGCGCTTTTTCTCGCTTCCCCGTGGGCCGAATGGATCACCGGGCAGACCCTGTGCGTCGATGGCGGCCAGGGGCTCTCAGGGTGAACCGATGAGCAAGCTCGACTCGACCCACCGTTTCAGCGATCGCGTCGACGACTACGTTCGCTATCGCCCGGACTATCCGCCGGCATTGCTCGAATGGCTGCAGCGCGAGCAGGGTGTCGATGCCGGCTGGCTGGTCGCCGATATCGGCGCGGGCACCGGGATTTCATCGAAGATGTTCCTCGATGCCGGCTACCGCGTGACGGCGGTGGAGCCGAATGCACCGATGCGCCTGGCGGCCGAGGCCTGGCTGAAGCCTTACGAAACATTCCATGCCATCGACGGCACGGCCGATGAGACCGGGCTGCCTGACGCCAGCGTGGATCTGGTCACCGTGGCGCAGGCGTTCCACTGGTTCGACCAGCAGGCGACGCGGCGCGAGTTCGCGCGCATCCTGCGGCCTCGAGGGCTCGCCGCGATCTGGTGGAACTCGCGCCGCCTTACCGGCACGCGTTTCCTGGAAGGCTACGAAGCCCTGTTGCATACCTACGGCACCGACTACGTCAGCGTGGCCGAGCGCTATGCCGACGATGCGCGGATGCGCGTATGGTTCGGTGAGGGCTATCGGGGCAGCGCGAGTTTCGAGTACGCGCAGCGTCTCGATTTCGATGCGCTGCGCGGACGGCTGATGTCGTCGTCCTACGTGCCGAAGGAAGGCCATCCGCAGCACGCACCCATGCTGCGCGCGTTGCGCGAGCTGTTCGATACCTGCGCGGAAGCGGGCACGATAAGCTTCGACTACGACACCCGCGTCTTTGCCGGACATCCTGCCTGAGCCATGTACGACCTCCTGCGCCCGCTGCTGTTCAAGCTCGATGCCGAAACCGCGCATCGCGTCACGATGTACGGCCTGGGCGTGGCCCAGCGCAGCAACTTCGCGCGCTGGATCGCGACGCCGCCGGCCGACCTTCCGACCACCGTATGCGGCATCACCTTTCCCAACCCGGTCGGGCTCGCCGCCGGGCTCGACAAGAACGCCGAGCACCTCGACGCGCTGGATGCGCTGGGCTTCGGTTTCATCGAAGTGGGCACGGTGACGCCGCTGCCGCAGGCAGGCAACGAGCGGCCGCGGATGTTCCGGCTGCCGCAGCACGAGGCGATCATCAATCGCATGGGTTTCAACAATGCCGGCGTCGATGCGCTGGTGCGCGACGTGCAGCAGTCCACGTACCACGGCGTGCTCGGCATCAACATCGGCAAGAACAAGGACACGCCGAACGAGAAGGCGGTCAGCGACTACCTGATCTGCCTCACGCGCGTCTATGAGCACGCCAGCTACATCACGGTGAACATCTCCTCGCCGAACACGCAGGGCCTGCGCGACCTGCAGCAGGAGGCCACGCTGCGCCGCTTCATCTCGGTGCTGCGCGAGGCGCAGGAGCGGCTCGGTTCGCAGCATGGTCGGCGCAAGCCGATGCTGCTGAAGATCGCGCCCGACCTCGCCGAGATCGAACTCGACGCGATCGCCGACGTGCTGCTGCGCACCGGCATCGACGGCGTCATCTGCACCAACACCACCGTCGATCGCGGTGCGGTGGCGGACGATCCGCATGCGATCGAGGCAGGCGGCCTGTCCGGCAAGCCGCTGTTCGAACGTTCCACCGCAGTGCTCGCTGGCATGCACAAGCGCCTGCAGGGACGGATCCCGCTGATCGGCGTCGGCGGCATCCTCGACGGCAGCGATGCCGCGGAGAAGATCGACGCCGGCGCATCGCTGGTGCAGATCTATTCGGGGCTGGTCTATCGCGGCCCGCATCTGGTCGGCGAATGCGTCAACGAGATTCGTCGCCAGCGCGGCGACCAGTCCGGTGACAACCGCCATGCCGGTTGAACGGAACGACATGCCGATGGAGCGCATAGACATGCCGGCAGCGCGGGTGGACATGGGCGGCTATACGCTGATCGAGAATGCCTCGCTGGCGAACCGCAACACTTTGCGCGTGGACGCGCGGGCAAGGCTGCTGGCGGAGATCCGCGATGCCGGCAAGCTGCCCGAGCTGCTCGATTTTCCTGCCGTGCGCAACGGCCGTCTGCTGGTGCTGGGCGAGGGCAGCAACCTGCTGTTCACCGGCGACTTCGACGGCACCGTGCTGGTGATGGCCACGCGCGGCGTGCAGGTGGAAAGCGATGGCGACAGCGCGCGCATTGCCGTGGCCGCAGGCGAGCGCTGGGACGATTTCGTGCGCTGGACGCTGGGGCAGGGTTTCGCCGGGCTGGAGAATCTCATCCTGATTCCCGGCACCGTCGGCGCCGCGCCGATCCAGAACATCGGCGCCTACGGCTGCGAAGTGGCCGAGTTCGTCGAGAGCGTCGAAGCGTGGGATACCCGCGAGCGCCGCGTGGTCACGCTCGACCAGGCCACTTGTGCGTTCGCCTATCGCGATTCGCTGTTCAAGCGCGAGCCGGGGCGCTACATCGTGACCGCGGTGTGTTTCCTGCTGCCGCGCAGCCGTTCGTTGCGCACCGACTACGCGGGCATCGAGGAACAGCTCGCGCGGATGGGCGTGGATCGTCCCGCGCCGTTCCATGTCGCCGAAGCGGTGGTGCACCTGCGCACCAGCAAGTTGCCCGATCCCGCGGTGATCGGCAACGCCGGCAGTTTCTTCAAGAATCCCATCGTCGATGCGGCGCAGGCCGCACGGCTGAAGCAGGATCATCCTGCGTTGCCGACATGGGCGCAGCCCGATGGCCGCGCCAAGCTGTCGGCGGCGTGGCTGATTGAGACCGCGGGTTTCAAGGGCGCGCGCGAAGGCGACGCCGGCATCTCCAATCGCCATGCACTGGTGCTGGTCAATCACGGCAAGGCCACCGGCCCGCAACTGTGGGCGCTGGCGCAAAAGGTGATGGCGGGCGTGGAAGCCGCGTTCGGCGTGCGGTTGGAACCCGAGCCGCTGGTGATCGGCACGGACGTCCGCTGAGCAGGAGCTTGCGGTTCTGACGAACGGGCCACGTCCCGTTGCGCGGGGCGACTTCCGGCACTTCCCCGCAGCCCCTGTCGCCGTGGCACCATCCGGGCTTCACCGCGCGGCGCCGTGCCGCTTCCCTTCATCCCGCACACAAGGAATCGACAATGAAGTTGAACAAGCTCAAGCCGCTGGCATGGAGTCTGATGCTGGGTATGGGGGTTCTGGCCGGCACCTGCCAGGCGCATGCCGCCGCTGCGGCCGAACCGGCGGGCCAGGCCGGCAACGTGCTGCGCGCCACGCTGGACAACGGCTTGCGCGTGGTCATCGTCCACGACAAGCTGGCGCCGATGGTGACCACGCAGATTACCTACCTCGCTGGTGGCTACCAGACGCCGAAAGGATTTCCCGGTACGGCGCATGCGCTGGAACACATGATGTTCCGCGACAGCAAGGGCATGACCGGCGCGCAGTTGAACGAGATGACCGGCAAGATGGGCGGCGACAACAACGCCTTCACCACCAACGATGCCACCCAGTACTACTTCGTGGCGCCGTCGGCGTATCTCGACGTGCTGCTGCACATCGAAGCCACCCGCATGCGCGGCGCGCTGATGAGCGACAAGGACTGGGCGCTGGAGAAGGGCGCGATCGAGCAGGAGGTCTCGCGCGACATTTCCGATCCGGGCTTCCTCGCGTTCGAGAAGGCCGAAGGCCTGCTGTATGCCGGTACCGGCTATGAGGCCGATCCGCTCGGTACGCGCCCCTCGTTCGACGCGACCACGTCGCAGGTGCTGCGCAAGTTCTACAACGACTGGTACACGCCGAACAACGCGATCTTCGTGATCGTCGGCGACGTCGATCCGCAGTCCACGCTGGCCCAGGTGAAGCAGCTGTTCGGCTCGATTCCGCGCCGCGAGAGTCCCGCGCGCGTTGCCGCCACGTTGCAGCCGTTCAAGCCGCAGACCATCCGCAACACCACGCCGGACGCCACCGGTTCGGTGCAGTTTCTGTATCGCATGCCGGGCATGAAAAGCGCCGACAGCGCCGCCGCCACGGTCCTCATGGACGTGCTCAACAATGCGCGCAGCGAACTTTCCGAACTCGCCGCGCAGGGCAAGGTGCTCAGCGCCGATGCGCAAATCCAGCCGTTCAGCCTGGGTGGCATCGGTGCGATCGAGGTGGGTTTCCCCAAGGGCGGCGATGCGCAGCAGGCGCAGGCGCATCTCGACGACGTGATCGCCGCGATGCTGAAGGACGGCGTTTCCGCCGATCTGGTCGAGGCGGCCAAGCGCTCGGAGCAGGCGCAGTTCGAGTTCAGCAAGAACAGCGCGGTGAACCTCGCCAGCTCATGGTCGCAGGCGCTTGCCTGGCAGGGGCTCGACTCGCCGGAGGAAGCGGAGCGGCAGATTCAGAACGTCACCGTGGATGACGTCAACCGCGTCGCCCGCGAATACCTCAAGCAGGACCAGCGCGTCACCGTGGTGCTCACGCCCGACCCGAACGGCAAGCGTCCGCCGGACAGCAACGGCTTCGGCGGCAGCGAATCCTTCGGCGGCGACGACAAGCTCGACGTGCCGCTGCCGGAGTGGGCGGCCAAGGCGCTGAGCAAGCTCGACATGCCGCACTGGACGCTCGATCCGGTGAAGATGACGCTGGACAACGGCATCACCTTGATCGTGCAGCCGGAGTCCACCAGCAAGACCGTCACCGTGATGGGCCATGTCGACCACAACGACGACCTGCAGGAGCCGCAAGGCCAGGACGGCGTCGGCAAGCTGCTGGGCTCGCTGTTCGACTACGGCAGCAGCCATCTCGATCGCACTGCCTTCCACAAGGCGCTGGACGGCATCGCCGCCACGCAGAGCGGCGGTGCGGATTTCCGTCTCGCCGTGCCGAGCAATCATTTCGATGAAGGCATGCAACTGCTGGCCGACAACGAACTGAATCCTGCATTGCCGCAGGAAGCGTTCGAGGTGCAGCAGAAAACTCTCGCGCGCACGCTCGCCGGCGAGCTGGAATCGCCGCAGTACAAGATGTTCCATGCGCTGTTCACCGGCCTGTATCCCGCCGGCGATCCGGCGCTGCGCCAGGCCACGCCGGATACGGTGGGCAAGCTGAAGCTGCAGGATGCGAAGAACTATTTCGCGCAGACCTACCGGCCGGACCTCACCACCATCGTGGTGGTCGGCGACGTCACGCCGGATCAGGCGAAATCCACCGTGCAGAAATACTTCGGCGAGTGGAAAGCCAGAGGTGCCAAGCCCGACGTGATCTCCAAACCGGTGCCGCTCAATCCGGCCAGCTACGTGGTGGTGCCCAACGCCTACGCGTCGCAGGACCAGGTGCTGATGGGCCAGACGCTCGACCTGAACATGCACAACCCGGATCGCTATGCGCTGGAGTTGGGCAACGACGTGCTCGGCGGCAATGGCTTCGCGTCGCGGCTGATGGTCGACGTGCGCGTGAAGCACGGCTTCGCCTACGGCGCGAGCTCCGGCATGAATTTCGACCGCTCGCGCTCGATCTTCTACATCCAGTACGGCAGCGATCCGGGCAAGGTGGCGCCAGTAGACGGCCTGATTCGCGAGAACCTCGATGCGATGCGCGACAAGGTCGTCACTCCGGCCGAACTGACCAACGCACGCCAGTACCAGATCCGTTCGATCCCGGTGCAGGTGTCCAGCGTCAACGGCATCGCGCGGTCGCTGCTGTCGTGGAGCTGGCACGGTGAGCCGCTCGACCAGCCGATGGTCGCGGCGAAGTACTACCTCAACCTCACCGCAGCCGAAGTGCAGGATGCCTTCAGGAAATACCTCAAGCCGCAGAACCTGACCCAGGTGGTGCAGGGTCCGTCGCCGGCAAAGCACTAAGTGACGGCGTGCCACCCTGCAGAGGGCGAGGGTGGCACGCTTATGGCGGCTCTGCCTTGCGTGCTGGATATCAGGCGATTGAACAAACATCGTCGCCGACGCAACCATCATCGTTGTCATCGATATCGCGCACTCTTGCCGCGGCGTGCGATGCAAACTGATCGATATCCTCAAGTGATCATGTAGCGCTAAACCCGTCGTCCGATTCACCAGCGTCTGGACGGCCCTGCCTGTGCAGTATTTCCGGCTGCTCTTGCCTTGCGAACCCGGGACCTGGCTTGCTGGCGTATCGCAAAAACCTACGCGTTGACATTGTCCGCGACGCAGTCGCACCTTGAAGGCATGCCCGAGCGCAGTGCCGGGTGAAGGGGAAATTGATGCGTGCTTGGCAAGGGATCTGCCTGTCGGCAGTGCTGCTGGTTTCATTCGCGAGCGTGTGCCGCGCCCAGTCGTCCGTCACACCCGAAGACGAATACAAGCAACTGATCAAGGTCAACCAGGATATCCAGCCGCTCGGTGCGCATCCGTTCGGTGAAAACATCAGCCTGTACGACGGCACCTTGACGTTCGCGGAGACTGACGTCAGTTTGCCGGGCAATGGACCGACAATCGAGCTGGGACGATCGCTGGCACCTGAAGAGTTTCCAGGTTATGGAGTCCTTTCTTTATATCCTTTCTACGACTGGGATCTGGACATCCCGCGTATAGAGACCATCACTGCGATTCCGGCGGGTTGGCAGACGTCGACCGCTGGCAATCCGACAGGTGGCACGAATCGTTGCAGCAATTTCACCCCTCCGCCGTACGCTCCCTCCACGGTAGGCGGCGGCGGTGGTATGTGGGCACCATCACTATTTTGGTACGGCTATCACCTGATCCTGCCCGGACAAGGCAATCAGGAATTGATGCCGCGCGCCAGCGCGAACACGCTTGCGCCCACGATAAGCGGCAAGAGTTTTTCGATCGTTACCAAGAACAACTGGATGGTGGGTTGCGGCGTCACTGCCAGTGATGGTGGCGAAGGATTTCTTGCTATCGCTCCCGATGGCACGCGCTACACCTTCGCTCACCTGGTCTATCGTCCAGCAGCAACGCTCAGCGCTGCAGCGGGCCCTATTGCTCCTCCTCCTACGACTGCGGGCGTATCGGCTCAGAGTGCCGCTCAGCCCATGGTGGCAGGCGCCAACATCCTGGAGCGGAACGACGCACTGATGTACGTCACTCAGATACAGGATCGCTTCGGCAACACGTTGACTTACAACTACGACCCAACCAGTGGCTACCTGAGCAGCATCACAGCCAACGATGGTCGCGAAGTCGATGTGACTTACGTATCAGGCTCCCCGCTGATCCACTCGATCACTGCGAAAGCCACGGATGTCGCGCCGCGCACGTGGACCTATACCTACGCACCCAGCTTGACCGGCGTGCAATTGCCCGATGGCAGCGCCTGGTCCTTCAGTGGCTTCGGTGGTGTGTTCTCGGGGGAGCCAATCATCCCGACGGGTGGTGGCGGTGATTGCTATACCAAACAACTACCTACGGTACCGACGTTAACTCCCACTGGGACTATCACGCATCCGTCGGGCCTGACCGTGGCGGTTCGGAGCCCTCAGCGTCGACTCAATCGAGTTCGAGTTCTGCGACGGGCAAGTCGGCGTCGACGAGCGGCACCAGTGCTCCTTCGTCGACGACATCGCAGATGGCTTCTAGGCTAAGTTATTCGGATATTCGAGGCTTGGTTAGTAAGAACAATAATTCAGGCCAAGACGATTCGATAATTATTGCAGTAGCATGGAAAGAGTCGGGATTTGACCCAAATGCAAAAGCGGCCACAAGTTCAGCATCGGGATTGCTTCAAATGACTCGTGGAGCAACGAAACAAGTAGGAGGCGACTTTTCGAAAATCATGGATCCCGCGTACAACATCTCAGTCGGGTCGCAATACATCGGTCTGAGAATTCAGTGGGCACATGGGGGCCTTGCTAAGGGACTCGATGGTTTTGGTACAGGTGCAGGCTATTCGACTAATATAATTAGCGCTGCTAAGGCGTTGAAAGAAAATCCCGAGAATGGCGCAAAAAGTCTAAAGAGCATTCATCCATGAAAATTAAAAATTTGGCGCTAGCGCTGCTGGTTTTTTTCGCGAATCCAGTAAACGCTCAGAATGACTCGAATCTCTTTCGCGCAACGTGGAACACAGATACTGCAATCTACAAGGCGGAGATAAACAATGTTTCAAGTAAAGACCCGAATAGTTCTTTTCGAAAGATACACATTTGGTGTAGCAGCGGATGCGATAAGAAAGCAAGTTATGAAGAAAAGACGTTAGATGATCCACTCTATGTGATGCGTTCAACGGATGAAAGCGATCAAGTTGTAACTGTCTGGACTACTGGCGCGTCGTACAAAGTTGTCATCTATCAAATTGGAAAGGTAATTTCGAAAGTCTTTGAGAGCGGCTCAAAAGATCCTCCAGTGGCCTCTTATACTTCGTCAGGTAACGAAGTATTGACGTTGTGTGAAAATGGCGTGTGTCGGAAATATGAGTCAACTTCTGGTGCGTATAAACTTGTTAAGTAGAGAAAAGGACAACGCAATATCGACCCGGCCGTTGTGCGCATCGGACGTATCGCTTCGCGCTTGAACTCCGCTGTGAACCGCTGACGCTTTTCCATCGAACACCTCCGTGCAAGGATTGTCCTTAGCTTTACAAGCAAAGGGGTCAGAGATGGTCAGAGACATTTTCCGACTGGCCACCTTACGGTTCCGACGGCACCGATATGGCGAATACACCTATTACCCGGCGACCGATCCGAGCTTCAACCTGCCGTTGGCGGTCGGTCGGTACGACTTCACGCTGGCGGCGTGCAACAGCATCGATTGCAGCGCCACGGTCAGCGGCGGCCCGCTGCACCTGACCGATCCGTCGGCGGTGCAAACCCGGGTGCGCTCGGCCATGAAGGCCGGAGCGAGCGTGGTCGGCATGGACCCGGCCGCGGAGGCGGGCGGCGGCTGCAACGCCACCAGCTGCGCGGCGACGGTGGGGGATCAGCCATGAGAACCAGAAACCAGCATCGCCCGCTGCTGTACCTTATCGTCGGCCTGATGCTGTTGCTGGCAGGATCGTTCGTGCACGCCGGCACGGTGCACTACTACTACACCGACCCGCAGGGCACGCCGTTGGCCAAGACCGATGCCAGCGGCACGATCATCGCCAGCTACGACTACACGCCGTACGGCACGGCGGTGACGAGCATGAGCGGGGCGCCGGACGGGCCGGGGTATACGGGGCATGTGAACGATCCGGATACCGGGCTCGTATATATGCAGGCGCGCTATTACGATCCGGCCGTGGGGAGGTTTTTGAGTGTGGATCCAGCTGGATCCGGGGCAAATAAGAGTTTAGATTTTAGCCCATATGCCTACGCAGCGGATAATCCGATAAAAAACATTGATCCCGATGGGAAAGCTCCAGAATTACCAATGCTATCACAGCTTAAGTTTGCTCGAAATTATATACAAAATGAATATGAAAAAGCTGTGGTTACGGTAGGTCACGTATTCCTAAATCAATCCCAAAGAGTGAGCCTTGCAATAAATGCGGTAGGTGTTATCGGGACCGGCATAGTGGGGTCCAAGGGAATATACAACTCACCAACTACCCTAGGGATAATAATCGCCGGAGGGGTCGGTGGGGAACTAAGTATGGACGCAAAGTACAGGGTATTTACATTCAATTTCACATCCACCTCATGAGAGACTCCTGTCGAGATAGTCGCACATGCCTCTGTGCACGGAGACGTCTTGGGGGGTGGAGGAGAGCTAGTATCCAATACGGGTGGATCTGTCTCTGGTTATCTAAATTTTGGTCCTGGTGTCGGAGACCCATTTTACATGGGGAACGTAAATTATGTCTTTGGACAGGAAGATCTCGAAAAAACAGAGCAACAAGAGGAAAATGAAAAGAGGGAGGAGCAACATATGGAAGATGACTATATTAGACAGACGATGGGATTTGGGCCAGAAAATCGTAATCCTTTGAATTAGTTTACTCAAGGGCGAAGTGGATTTGATGGCAACTATATAAAACTGATGGTGGCCATATGATTGCTATTGTGTTTTTCTTCGGTTTCTTAATTAGTTCTTTATACGTAATACTGGCCCACAACTTCATTGATCAGATAAGTGCTTTTGACAATGAAGTGGACGAAAGGAGATTTTCTACAAAAAATTCCATCTTACTAATGAAGTATATTTTCTTTTCTAAAGACGTTAGCAAAATTGATGGCGGAGCACGAGTGCTGTTGATGTGTGTTCGGTTGGCGTTTTTTTTAGGCATGTCAATGTATTTGCTATTACTAATGCTAATTTTTTCTCAGCAATAGCTTCGGTTTACAAAACAAAAGGTGTCGCCATTTCGCCGCCGGGTCAACAGGCGCGCGAAAGCCGATCTCCGATTCGCTTCGGAGAGAATGATGTCCCGTCCTGCCGCTAACTACGAGCCGTTGCGATTCATGCAGCGCCAGAATCGCGCCAGTCACCGTTCTGGTGAGGGTTACCTTCGCGGGCCTTGTTGCTTCCCAAACACTCATCGGTCATCGCGGATTCCGTCCAGGTACGCGTCATGCGTCGCACGGAGCCCCGGGCTTGCAGCCCACCCCTGCCGCGCTGCAGCAGCTTGCGGCGGTTCGCGGCGCAGTGAACGGGTTGATACTGGACGTACTCTAGGGCCATCTGCACGCGCATCTGGGCGCAGATGATCCTGATCATGAGAAGGAGCTTGCACCTGTGCGGGTTGTGCTGAAGAGTCATCTGAAATAGAGCTTTACACAACTTGTTTCACCACATCAATGCCGTGACCAAGAGTGATCAATTCAACGGCGATCCACGAGATTCGGCAGGAATATCGTGATAAGACCCATCAGCGGCAAGTACGCGCACAGCCGGTAGACGTATTCGATGCCGCGCGCGTCGGCGACGTGGCCGAGCACGGCGGCACCGATGCCGCCCATGCCGAACGCGAGGCCGAAGAACAGTCCCGAGATCATGCCGACGCGGCCGGGAATCAGTTCCTGCGCGTAGACGAGGATGGCCGAGAACGCCGAGGCCAGGATCAGGCCGATCACCACGCTCAGCACGCCGGTCCACATCAGGTTCGCGTGTGGCAGCAGCAGGGTGAATGGCGCGACGCCGAGGATCGACACCCAGATCACCCACTTGCGTCCGATGCGGTCGCCGATCGGTCCGCCGAGCAGCGAGCCGGCGGCCACCGCGAACAGGAACAGAAATAGGTGCGTTTGCGCGCTCTGCACCGACACGCCGAATTTGTGGATCAGGTAGAAGGTGTAATAGCTGCTGAGGCTGGCCAGGTAGAAATACTTGGAGAAGATCAGCAGGCAGAGGATCGTGAGCGCCAGCGCGATCTTGTTCGCCGGCAGGCTGTGCAGCGCTTCGGCCACGCGTCGTCCGGCCTGCTTCACGCGCTGATGCCGGTACCAGCGGCCGACCTGCAGCAGGATCACGATCGCCAGCAGCG
Source organism: Rhodanobacter sp. (assembly GCA_036398675.1). GTDB lineage: Bacteria > Pseudomonadota > Gammaproteobacteria > Xanthomonadales > Rhodanobacteraceae > Rhodanobacter. The sequence goes on from DASWOQ010000082.1 coordinate 142,602, forward strand.
CCGCCAGCGAAAACCACGCCACGTTGCCGCGGCCGTGCGGCGGCACGATGATCCACGCCGCCAGCAGCGGCCCCAGCGATGCGCCGGTGTTGCCGCCCACCTGAAACAGCGATTGCGCGAGGCCGTGCTGTCCGCCCGAGGCCATTCGCGCCACGCGCGAGGATTCTGGGTGGAACACCGACGAGCCGGTGCCGACCAGCGCGGCGGCGATCAGTAGCACCGGAAAATTCGGCGCCACCGCGAGCAGCAGCAGGCCGCACAAGGTGAAGCCCATGCCGACCGGTAGCGAGTAGGGCATCGGCCGGCGGTCGGTGACCATGCCGACCAGCGGCTGCAGCAGCGACGCGGTGAGCTGGTAGGTCAGCGTGATGTAGCCCACCTGGGCGAAGTTCAGCGCGAAGTCGTGCTTGAGGATCGGATAGATCGCCAGGATCAGCGACTGGATCATGTCGTTAAGCATGTGCGCGACGCTGATCCCGCCCAGCACGGTGTATTGGGTGGCTTGGGTGGGAGCCGGAGAAGTCGTCAGTGGCTGGGCCATCGGTGGAACCGGCAGGCTTGCCTCGTCGACGCGGGTATTCATGGATGACTCCCGGTTGGAGCGGCTTCGGAAGGGCCGGCGCGTTGCGCCGCGGAGAACACTATTTTAAAGTGGCGGTGTCCGGCCCGCATGTATCAGCGGGTCAACTACTGTCGAATTCGGGCCAAGACCCGCACACCATGCGCAATGCCCGCATCGTCCACTACGAAGACACGCCGCGGGACGTCGTCATCACCGGCAACGACTATCCGCCGCATTATGTGTTGCCGCGGCATGACCACAAGCGCGGCCAGTTGCTGTACGCCGCCACCGGCGTGGTCACGGTCATTACCGACGGCGGCGGCTGGGTGGTACCGCCGCGTCGAGCGCTGTGGATTCCGGCCCGTATCGCGCACGAGATACGCATGAGCGGCGCGGTCTCGACGCGCAGCGTCTACGTGAGGAAGGAGGCTGCCGCGTCGTTGCCGGCGCATTGCCGGGTGATCGGCGTTTCGCTGCTGCTGCACGCGTTGTTGCTGGAGGCGGTGGACCTGCCGGCCGAGTACGCACTGGATGGCCGTGACGGCCGGTTGATGGCATTGCTGCTGGACGAGATCGCCGCGATGCCCGTGTTGCCGCTGAATACCCCGTTGCCGCGCGATCCGCGGTTGTTGCGCCTGTGCCGCGCACTGATGACGGCGCCCGCGCTGGAAATCGACATCGATGCGATGGCGCGCAAGGCCGGCATGAGCCGGCGCAGTTTCACCCGGTTGTTCCGCGGGCAGACCGGCATGAGTTTCAGCGCCTGGCGCCAGCAGGCCTGCCTGCTGGCCGCGCTGACCCGGCTGGGCGATGGCGAGCCGATCACCCGGGTCGCCGTCGATCTGGGCTACAGCAGCGCGAGCGCATTCACCGCGGCATTCCGGCGCGTCCTCGGCGCCGCGCCGAGTCGTTACCTGGCGTCCCACGAGCGGATCGCGCGCACCGCGGCCGAGCCGTGAACATGCCCGGCGGCATGGTGGCGGCGTGCCGTCACGGTCACTGGGTTGTCAAAGTGGAATGACAGACTGGGCCAAGCCTTGATTTGCCTGTCACAAAGCCGCGACCGTGCCGACCGGGAGGTACCATGCCCGACGGCACAACGTCGGGCCGGACGCGCGACCTTCCTGATCGGATCACGGATTGCACTCATGAACAGCCGCCTCATTCGCGACAGCTCGCCCACCGACGCCACCGCACCGGCCGCCAACGACGCCTTGCCTGCTCCCGTGCCAGCGGTGGATTTGAACGACAACCGTTTGTACATCCATCGCGAGCTGTCGCAGCTGCAGTTCAACATCCGCGTGCTGGACCAGGCGCTGGACGAGCGCACGCCGTTGCTGGAGCGGCTGAAGTTCCTGCTGATCTTTTCCAGCAACATGGATGAGTTCTTCGAGATCCGCGTGGCCGGGCTGAAAGGGCAGATCGCGCTGGATCACGAGTTGATCGGCCCCGACGGCATATCGCCGCGTCGCGCGCTGGCCGAAATCAGCGAGATCGCGCACAAGCAGATCGAGCGCCAGTACAAGATCCTCAACGAGCGGATCCTGCCGGAGCTGGTGGCGCAAGGCATCCGCATCGTCCGCAGGACGCAATGGACGCACAAGCAGAAGCTGTGGGTGCGTCGTTATTTCCGCGACGAGGTGGCCCCGCTGATCACGCCGATCGGCCTCGATCCGACCCATCCGTTTCCGCTGCTGGTCAACAAGAGCCTCAACTTCATCATCCGGCTGGAAGGCGTCGATGCGTTCGGCCGCGACTCCGGCCTCGCGATCGTGCCGGCGCCGCGCGTGCTGCCGCGGCTGATCCGCATGCCGCAGGAAATCTGCGAAGGCGGCGACAACTACGTGCTGCTGTCATCGATGATCCACGCGCACGCCGAGGAACTGTTTCCCGGCATGCAGGTGCTCGGCTGCTACCAGTTCCGGCTGACCCGCAATGCGGACCTCACGATCGATCCGGAAGATGTCGAGGATCTGGCCCTCTCGCTGCGCGGCGAGCTGTACTCGCGCCGGTTCGGCGATGCCGTGCGGCTGGAGGTGGCGGACAATTGTCCGAAAGACCTGACCGACTACCTGCTCAGGCAGTTCGGTCTCACCGAGTCGGAGTTGTACGAAGTGAACGGCCCGGTGAACCTGGCGCGGCTGTTCAGCATCGCCAGCCACGCCAACTATCCGCAACTGCAGTACCCGTCTTTCACGCCGGTGCTGCCGAAAGTGCTCAAGCATGTCGAGGATCTGTTCCAGGTCATCGCCAAGCAGGACGTGCTGCTGATGCACCCGTACGAATCGTTTTCGCCGGTGGTCGATTTGCTGCGCCAGGCGGCGAAGGATCCGCAGGTGCTGGCGATCAAGCAGACGCTATACCGCACCAATGCCAATTCCGAAATCGTCGACGCGCTGGTCGATGCCGCGCGCGCCGGCAAGGAGGTGACGGCGGTGGTCGAACTGCGTGCGCGCTTCGACGAGGAGTCCAACCTCACACTCGCCTCGCGCCTGCAGCAGGCCGGCGCGATGGTGATCTACGGCGTGGTGGGCATCAAGACGCATGCCAAGCTGATGCTGATCCAGCGCCGCGAAGGCAGCGAACTCGTGCGCTACGCGCACATGGGCACCGGCAACTACCACACCGGCAATGCGCGGCTCTACACCGACTACAGCCTGCTCACCTCCGACGAGGCGCTGTGCGAGGACGTGCACAAGCTCTTCAGCCAACTCACCGGCATGGGCAAGGTGCTGCGCATGAAGAAGCTGCTGCACGCGCCGTTCACCCTGAAGAAGACCCTGCTGGAACTGATCGCGCGCGAGACCGCGTTCGCCGAGGCGGGCAGGCCGGCGCAGATCATCATCAAGGTCAACGCGCTGACCGAGCCGAAGATGATCCGCGCGCTGTACCGCGCCAGCATCGCCGGCGTGCAGATCGAGTTGATCGTGCGCGGCATGTGCTGCCTGCGCCCCGGCGTCGAAGGCGTATCGCAGAACATCCGCGTGCGCTCGATCATCGGCCGTTTCCTGGAGCACAGCCGCGTCTACTGGTTCTCCAACGACGGCGAACCGCAGATGTACCTGTCCAGCGCCGACGTGATGGAGCGCAATCTCGACCGTCGTGTCGAGGCAGCCTTCCCGATCGAGGGCAAGAAGCTGCAGCAGCGCGTGCGCAACACGCTGGAGCTTTACCTCACCGACAACAGCAGCGCACTGTTACTGCAGCCGGACGGCCAGTACCTGCGCATACCGGTGGAAAAGGGCGACGTTGCACGCAACGTGCAGAACGAGTTGCTGGAGAAGCTTTGCGGCGTGGCCGCTGTCCAGTAGCAGCAAGCCGGCCGCCGCCACTGACACCAGCGGCCGCTGTTTCGAATCCGGCCAGGACTCACGTTTCTGCCCTGCGTGCGGCTGACTCTTAGGTCAGCGCATTGAAATCCGGATCGTCGCGGCAGACCGTCACCGTTCGCCTTGCGAAGCAACCGGCTGGTCACGTCGGGTATTGCTCAGGTGTGCCGTCGGGCCGCACCTGGCTTAAGCCGCAGCACAGGCTGATTTTTCGATCGGCGCCCTGAAACCCGTGCGTTGGGTATCCGGCGTTCCCGAGGCTTGAGCATTGCGGCTGCAGCGGGGGTGTAGCAGTATCAGCGAATAACGTCGCTTCGGATACGAGCCACGTGGATGGCGTCGCAGTTTTTGCCGGGTTTCATGGGCATGATTGGACGGTATCGATTTTTCGCAATTGCCGCCGTTGTGCCGGAGATGTCCGATCTCGAGAGGTAGCCGAATGAGTAATTTTTTACGAAGGAACGTGTGGCTACAGCACGCAGCAGTGGCTGTGGGATACGCGCTCGGCTATGCGCTGCTCCGGCAAGTCTCCTGGTCGCATTGGGCGTTGTTTGCCGGTTACCGCCTGTCGGTGCTGTTGCTGGTGCCTTACCGTTACTGGCCCGCGTTGGTGGTGGGGGAGATCGGGCCGGTAGGTTACGCCAGCTTGTCGTGCCTCGAAACTTTCGGTTGGCTCTGGTCCAGTGTCATGCTCGTGCCGCCCATCGCTCTGGCCATGCCCGCGGTGAAGTTTTGCCGGGACCGTTTGGGGATGATCCCAGCCAAGGGTTTCGTGCAGATGGGCATCGTGCTGTCTTGCACCTTGGTGGTATCCGGGATCTGGACTCTGGCAAATGCCGCGGCGCTCTCGGTTGCGCGCCTGCCGTCCAGTTTTCCGCCTATTGATTTCGGCGTGGAACTTTCCCGGTGGTTCGTGGGCAATTTCCTCGGTGTTTTGACCGTGGCGCCTCTGGTGCTGCTGGTTCGCAGCGCCTGGTCCAAGCGGGCCGGTACCGTATGGGTGAGCCTCTCGCAGGTGATGCATAGCCGCCTGATTCTCGAGACCCTCGCTTTGCTGCTTCCGACCCTTGCCCTTCTGGTGTGGATCGGGCTCGATGCGCGGAGCGAAGCATCCCGCCAAGTGGCGCAGATGCTGATGTTTCTACCCGTCGTTGCACTGGCGCTCCGGCATGGTTGGCATGGCGTGGCCATCGGCGGCACGGCTGCGAGCCTTTGCGTGGTCATCACCATGCCGGAGCAGTACGACACGAACACTTTGCAATCCGAGGTGTTCGTAGCGTTCGCAATCAGTTCGATGCTGCTTTTTGGAAGCCGGATCGCGTCGCTGCACCGGGTGGGCAAGCAGCAGCAACATGCCGGCGACGAATCCCTGGATCTGGCGCGGCGAATCCAGGCGCAAACCGAGATGCAACTGCGTCAGGCTTCTGAAGCCATCGATTTCGTAAGCGAGACCGTGCATGCCACGGAAGAATTGATGTTCGAGCGTTTGCGGAAGCTTGGGCCATCCGTGGACACTCGTGATTTCCGGCGCCGGACCACGGCGGCCCGGGAGCAGCTGTTTCAATTGGCCGATGGGCTGCATCCCATAACTCTCAAGGAGCATGGCCTGGTCGCCGCGCTTCGTTATGGGGGAGTGGCGCGCGCGCTGAACACCCACCGGATTGGTTATTGGGTTCACCTGAGCGGGAACATCCAGCAGCTTCAGCAGTTGCCGAAGTCGATGCAATTGGGGCTCTATCGAATCATCTGTGAGGCGGCAAACCATCTGTGCGCCAGCCATAGCGTCAGTGACCTGACGGTCCATATTCGCGGCGGCCAGTTGGGAGGCCGCCGCTGGGCGGTAGTCCGGATGGATGCGCTCTTCTCGAACGACCCCGGTTTTCGGAAGGGCCACGACGGTCCTTTGCTCTATCGCCTGGCCGCCACTGGATTGGGTCTCGATGCGATCAAGGATCGTGCCGCGCTTTACGACGGAACAGTCCGTGCGCGCACCACCTCGCATGGTGAACTGGTCAGCATGATTTTCTACGAGCCCGGCGTGCAGGGAGTGACCAGGGTGGCGCGGGTGGAGGAGTACCCGAACGCCACCCCGGCGCTCCTCAATGCGCGCTGGTGATGTGTGTGCTGCATTCCACCGGATTGGTGCAGGTCGAGACGACTAGCAGCGAGACAACCCCGTTGGGCTGGGGCGTCGCCATCACCTTTACGGAATCGTCCTGGTAAACCGCCACACCGGATGATGAATCATCCGTGGGGGTAGCCGTCGGCGAGTCCTGAGGAATCTGGAGGTTCGCCGCATCACGTCCCATGGGCAAGGGCAGGAACGTGCCGTCCGCGGTAGCGAAGGCAGCCAGGACATTCCCCGAGTAGTCGTTGATCTGCACGTATTTCACTCCCGCCTTGACCCAGGCATAGGCGTGGTATCCCGGCGTGCGGCTGACATCGGGAGCATCGGTGGGCCAGGCGCTGCCCAGTCCGGAGCTGGGTTGCTGCTGGGCCAATGCAGGACTAGCCAGGGTGGCAGCCATAAGCCCCACGATCAAGGCAGGCCGAATGGCAAATGCTTTCTGGAACATGGACGTATTCCCCTTCAGTTTGGTGGTGGTCGGTCGAATGTAGCACCGTTCCCGAGGGGCAAAATGTGTCGTGCGACAAGACGGACGACACAGTGAGAGCCGCTTTCGTGGGAGCTGCCTTTGAAGGGGCGGCGGCTCCGGTTGTCAGGTAACTTGGGAAGATTTCAGGACAGGCCTGAAATCCTTCCGCGACTTGGGGCAGGCAACCTGTACATGACGGAAGGTGGAATCTGACCACAGCCTCGCTATTCTGGAGCATCCTGTTCGGAGCGATTGGGCTCGGCTTTTTCGTGTACGGAAAAAAGCAGCGAGCGGTCGTGCCGCTGGTATGCGGACTGGCGCTGATGGTGTTTCCGTATTTCGTGTCCAGCACCGCATTGCTCGTTGTCGTCGGCATCGTGCTTGTGGCTGCGCCGTACTTCTTCAGATTTTGAAGGCGCGGCGGCCCGAAACAAAAAGACCGGGCCGTTGCTTTCGCTTCGGTTGCCGGTCTTTTCGGTGTTGCTGGAATGAGTGGTGGAGCGGATGGGGATCGAACCCACGACCTTCGCATTGCGAACGCGACGCTCTCCCAGCTGAGCTACCGCCCCACGTGAGCGGCGAATGGTAGCAGCGAGCGCCGGTGCTCGCCAAGAGCCATGTGCGACTCAGTCTGGCAGCAGGCCGGCAAGGTGGTCGTGCAGTACGTCGCGGCGCCAGCCTTCGAGCAGATCGGGCCATTCGGCGGTGACGACGTATTCCTCCAGCGCCTTGCGTGGACACAGCAGGCCGGGTGGCAGGTCGAGTTCGCCGGCGAGCGTGTCGACATACAGCTTCATCTCGCCGAGTGCTTTTTTCGTATGGCCCTGTGGATGGCCGGGGATGCGCGCAGTGGCGGCGATTTCCTCGTCGCTTGCCGAAGGAGCGATCAGCTCGAACAACTCCGCGCGCTGCGCTGCGCGCAGTGCGCGCTGGCCGCGGCTGCGCTGATCGAGTTCGGCGGCGTTGACTGGTGGTTGCTGGGCGAGGCTGAGTACCAGCGCATCATCGATCAGCCACGGACGCGGCACATCGAGGCGGCGTGCACTGCGGTCGCGCCACAGCAGCAGGCGCCGCAGCAACGCCTGTTGTTCGATCGGCCATTCGGCCGCGCCGCGCAGCGCGCGCTGCGGCTGCGGATCGCCATCGCGATGGCTGGCGCGACGCTTCAGCCGTTCGCAGTCTTCCGCATGCCAGGCGCTGCGGTCGCGCTGGCGCAGGCGTTCGCCGAGTTGTTCGTGGATGGTCTTGAGGTACACCACGTCCAATGCGGCGTAACTGCATTGGGAGGCGGTGAGCGGACGCTGCAGCCAGTCCGAGCGCGTCTCGCCCTTGTCCAGATCGGCGCCGGCGAGTTCTGCCACCAGCGAACGGTAGCTGATGCCCAGGCCCATGCCGACGAAGGCGGCGGCGATCTGCGTGTCGAACAGCACGCGCGGGCCGTCGGGCAGCAGCGGCGACAGGGTTTCCAGATCCTCGCTGGCGCTGTGCATCACGGTCACTGCCGGGCCTGTGCCGAGCAGGGGCTGCAACGCATTGCCGATATCAAAAGCGAGTGGATCGATCAGCGCGTATCGCCCGTTCCAGCCCAACTGCAGCAAGGCGAGTTGCGGATAGAAGGTGTTGCGGCGCATGAACTCGGTATCGAGCCCGACCGCGGCATCCGCTGGCACCGCGGCAAGCCAGGTGTCCAGCGCATCGCGGCGATCAATCCATTCTGCCTCGGGCGATTGTGATAAGGCATCGGGTGCATCGTGCAGCGGCATGTTGATCCTTGGAGGGCAGGGCAGCACGTGGATTGCCCTGTCGGCGGTTTGTGCCTATGGTGAGCAGCGCACGATAACAGGCCGCACCGAGGACGCCCATCCATGCCAAGCAACGCAACCCTGCGCCGTCAACGCGCTCTTGGTGGGTCGCTCGGAATCATCGTGCTTGGTTGTGCGCTGACGTATCACTTCTTTCCGCGCGTGTTCCATGTCGATCCCACCCTGGCGCCGCGCCGCTCGATGGCGATGGGAGCGATGCCGTCCAGCGTGGCGTCGATCCAGCAGAGTGCGACCGCGATCGACGAGGCCAATGCCGGGCCGCCGATGACGCTGGCGCCGACTGCAGTGATCGCGGCGCGCAGCAGCAAGAATGCCGATCTCCCGACTCAGTTGAGTGCGGACACACCGGCCGTGCAGGCCTTGCTCGCGCGTGCCACCAAGGCGCTGCATGCCGGGCAACTGGCAGGCGACAAGGACAGCGCCGCCGCGCTGTTCGCGCAAGCCCTGAAGCAGAAGCTCGACAGCCGTCGCGCCGCGCAGGGCCTGTTCGACGTGCGCGCCAGGCTGGTGGCCGGCATCGACCAGGACATCGCGGTGGGCGATGCCGACTCGGCCGGCGACCTGCTCGACGCGTTGCGCACGCTGCCCAATGCCGGCGACGAGGTAAGCCAGTTGGAGGCCAACCTGAAAACCCTGGCCAAGGTGCGGCCGATGCTGGCCAATGCCGCGGGCCTGCTGGCGCAGGGCAAGGCCGACCAGCCGGCCGGTTCGAGTGCGCTGGATATGTATCGCGACGTACAGAAACTCGATCCGCAGAATGCGGTGGCGGAGCAGGGCATCTTCCAGGTGCAGCGCTCGGTGCTCGATCGTGCGCTGGCCGCGGTGGCGCAGAACAACTTCGCCGATGCGGACAAGGCGCTGGCGGAAGCAGATGCGATCCGCCCCGGTTCGCAGCAGATGGTGGACGTGCGCAAGCGTGTCGATGACATGCGTGTGCAGCGTGCAAGCGGCGTGCTGGCGCAGGCTCATTCCGCACTCGACGCGGGCAACCGGCCGCTGGCGGCGAAGCTGGCGGCACAGGCACGCTCGATCGATCCCGCGTTGCCGATGCTGGCGGATTTCGACGAGCAGCTGACCAACGCACGGCTCTACGCCAGTTACAAGCCCGGACAGGTTTTCAGCGACCGCTATGTGGACATGCCCGGCAAGACGCCGGCGATGGTGGTGATCCCGACCGGCAATTTCCAGATGGGTGCGCCGGACAGCGACGGCGACCATAACGACACCGAACTGCCACAGCATGCCGTTACCATCGACAAGGGATTCGCGATGGCGCGCAGCGCGGTCACCGTGGACGAGTTCCGCGAGTTCGTGCGCGCCAGCGGTTACGTGCCCGAGTCGGTGAAGCTCGGCGGCGCCAGCGTGTACGACGAGCGCAGCGGCGCCTTGCGCGATGACGGCCAGGCCACCTGGGAGGACGACTATGCCGGCCATCCCGCCACGGGCAATCTTCCGGTGGTCAATATTTCATGGAACGATGCCAAGGCCTATGCCGACTGGCTCAGCCAGCGCACCGGCAAGGTCTACCGCCTGCCCAGCGAAACCGAATTCGAGTACGCCCTGCGCGGCGGCACCAGCAGCCGTTACTGGTGGGGTGACGGCATGCCGACGAAGCCGGTCGAAAACCTCACCGGCTCCGGCGATCGCTCGCGCAGCGGTCGGCGCTGGAGCCACGCTTTCCGTGGCTACAAGGATGGCTTCTGGGGGCCGGCGCCGGTGATGAGCTTCAGCGCCAACCCGTTCGGCCTGTTCGACATTAACGGCAACGTGTCGGAGTGGGCGCAGGACTGCTGGCACGACAACTACGTCCGCGCACCCAACGACAACACCGCCTGGATCAATCCCGGCTGCAGCGCCCACGTGGTGCGCGGCGGCTCTTGGGGCAGCTCGCCCGAACAGGTGGATTCGGCCTACCGGCAGGGCGTCGATGGCAGCGTGCGCAGTGCGCGCATCGGTTTCAGGGTGGTGCGGGAGTTGTAGCCTGCGAAAAGAGGAAGCCCAGCACTGCCTCGTCGTGATAACCCTTCACCAACACCTGCTTTACTTCAAGAACCTTCTTGGACAAGGCCTGCCATGACACCGATGCAAACGATGGTTCTTCGAGATGGTCGCACGCTTGCCTATGCGGAATTCGGCCAGATGGACGGCGACCCCGTGTTCTACTTTCACGGTTCGCCATCGTGTCGGTTGGAGCCGCTGTTGATTGGCGAAGATCGGCTTTGTGCGACGGGCATGCGTTTCATTGCGATCGATCGGCCTGGCATGGGTCAGTCGGATTTTCTATCCGGCCGACAATTTGTCGACTGGTCGGGCGATGTTGCTTTCGTGGCCGATGCTCTTGGTTTGCAGCGCTTCGCTGTGCTGGGAAACTCGGGCGGCGCAGCCTACGCCGCGGTGTGCGCTTTGCAGATGCCAGGCCGAATCACTGCCGCTGTCATCGTCTCCGGGGCGGGACCAATGAATGCGCCGGAAGTGGCCGCTTACTTGCCGCTCGTCAATCGGATTTTCTGGCTTCTGGCCAAGCGGCTTCCGTTGGGCTTGCGTTGTCTTTTGAAAACCATGCAGGGGCAAGGCAAAGCCTCGCCAGCGGAAGAACTTCAAAAAATGAAGCGATTCCTTGCCGCTCCCGATTTCGCTGCAATGTCGGAAGGCGACCGATTCTCCATCGTCCAGGCTGCTACTCGCGAATGTTTGAGTCGGGGGACAAAGGGAGCGGCCTGGGATGCGGGGCTCTACGTCAGACCTTTCGGATTTTCGCTCGAAGACATATCCATTCCCTTGCGATATTTTCATGGCGAGCAGGATATGAATGTTCCTGTCGCTCTGGTCCGCTCGATGGTGTCGAAGCTGAGTAACGCCAGTCTGACCGTGTTTCCGGAAGAGAGTCACTTGTCCACGCTCTGCAACCATTTCGAAGAAATTACCGACGCTTTGCGCAAGTCATGAAACTTCAAACCGCTAACCTGCCGCGGTGGCCGCACAGTCGTTTCGCCAGCACCTATCGGTTCAACACCGCGACAGTGTGACGCGCGAATGGCTCCGACGGTAGAGTAGCATCCCTGGGTAATCCCCCCGTCGGTTAGCTGACGCCAGAAGTGGAATTTTCTCGTAGTCTGACCCGAGGAGGTTCCATGAAGAAATCCCGATTCACCGACAGCCAGATTCTGGCCGTGCTCAAGCAAGCCGAGGCCGGTACACAGGTGCCGCAGT
>DASWOQ010000083.1:0-43163 GCA_036398675.1 Rhodanobacter sp.
TGGGTGAAGCGCAGGTCGTAGCTGGCTTCGAGGCGCGCCGCCGTGCGGCCCTGCGGGCCGGCATAGAAGGTGGCGTCGAGATCGAACCAGTACGGCGCGAGACCCTGCATGCCGAACGCTGCCCACTGCCGGCCCGCACCGCGGCCGAAGTCATCGCGCAGGCCGAGCCGCCAGTCCCAGAACGTGGAGAACGCGTGACTCCATAGCAGCTCGGCGCGCGCATCGCGAGTGCCGTCATCGGCCTTTTCGCCCCCGCTGCGCAGCCATAGCTTGTCGATGTCGCCGCCCCACCACGCATCGGCCTCCCAGGTGGTCGCCATGGCACCGCCGGTGCTGCGCGTGCGCTCCAGGCGATCGACCAGCAACATGCCGCGTGTGGCCTGGTCGTCCATCTGCATCACATCGGTCATCTGCGTCGTGGGCATCGGCGCCATGGGGTGCGCAGGCGGTGGTGGCGCCACGTGGTCATTCGCCGATTCCGTCGCGGACGCGGGTTGCGCTGCGGGTTTTGCGGTCGGCGGTGGCATCGCCATGCCGGGCATGTCGTCCATTGGCATGCCGGACATCGCGGGTGACGAGGCCGTGCTGGCTGCAGGTGCCGGCATGTCCATGCCGTCCATCGCATGGGGATTCGCATGCTGGGCGATGGCCATGTTCATGACCAGCAAGGCCGCGACCATCGCAACGACCCGGAAACCGACGCGCGGTCTCATGCCACCGCCACTTCGCGGAACATGCCCGCTTCCATGTGGTACAGCAGGTGACAGTGATACGCCCAGCGACCGATCGCATCCGCGCTCACCCGATAGCTGACCTGCTGCGCGGGCTGCACCATCACCGTGTGCTTGCGCACCTGGAATTCGCCGCGCGGATTTTCCAGCTCGCTCCACATGCCATGCAGATGGACCGGGTGCGTCATCATCGTGTCGTTGACCAGCACGATGCGCAGGTGCTCGCCGTATTTCAGCCGCAACGGCTCGGCCCTGGAAAAGCGCGTGGCGTCGAACGACCACAGGTAGCGCTGCATGTTGCCGGTGAGCCGCAAGGCGATCTCGCGATCGACGCGCGGCGAGATCGGCGCATCCAGCGCATGCAGATCCGCATAGGTGAGCACGCGACGTCCGTTGTCGCGCAACCCCACGCCTGGATCGTCGAGATTGGACCGTGGATGCGCCACCCGCGCGTCCGCTTCCACGCCTGTCTGCAACACGGACGGCGCCATGTCCATGCCGTGCATGGATGTCATCGGCATGTCGGCCATCGGCATGTTTTTGCCGTCCATCGCATGCGGCATGCCGTCCATGTCGCCCATCATGTCGCCCATGCCCAGCAACGGACGCGGATCGAGCCGCGGCACCTCGGCCACCATGCCGATGCGCGGCGTCAGCGTGGCGCGTGCATGGCCGCTGCGATCCGCACTCTGCGCGAAGATCGTCCACGCACGATCGGCGGACGGCTGCACGATCACGTCGAGCGTCTCCGCGGTGCCCAGACGGAATTCGTCCACGCTCACCGGCTCGACATCCTGTCCATCGGCAGCCACCACGGTCATCCGCAGGCCCGGTATGCGCACGTCGAAAAACGTCATCGACGAGCCGTTGATGAAACGCAGCCGCACCTTCTCGCCCGCCGCGAACAGCCCGCTCCAGTTGCCCGCCGGCGTGCTGCCGTTGACGAGGTAGGTGTACGCCGAGGCGGAAACATCGGAGAGATCAGTGGCGTCCATGCGCATCTGTTGCCACATGCGCCGTTCGGCCAGCGCATCGTGCACGCCATGCTTCCGTGCGTCGCGCAGGAAGTCCGCCGCGGTCGGCTCGCCGCTGTTGTAGTAGTCGCTCTGCTTCTTGAGGTTGTCGTAGATGCGCTGCGGATCGGTGTCGCTCCAGTCGCTCAGCAGCACCACGTAATCGCGCTCGGCGGGGTGCCGCTCGCCGTTGCGCGGCTCGATCACGATCGGCCCATACAGGCCGGTCTGCTCCTGGAAGCGCGAATGGCTGTGATACCAGTACGTACCCGACTGGTTCACCGTGAAGCGGTAGAGATAGTCGGCGCCGGGCGCGATGCCGTCGAAACTCAGTCCCGGCACGCCGTCCATGTCGGCCGGCAGGATGATGCCGTGCCAGTGCACGGAACTGCTGACCGGCAGCGTGTTGCGCACGCGCAGGGTGACGGTGTCGCCTTGTCGCCAGCGCAGCAGTGGCGCCGGCAGCTGGCCGTTGACCACCGTGGCGACGCGGCGATGCCCGGTGAAGTCGACCGGCAACTCGCCGATGCGGAGGTCGAAATGCGTGCCGCCGAGTTCCTGTCGTGGTGTTGCGGTTTGCGCGCCAAGCCGGTCGCTGCGCAGGCCGAGCGCCGCGGCCACGCCGCCCAGCGCCAGTCCCTGCACGAATCGTCGGCGCGGCAGTTGCAGGCCGCGCGAGTCTTGCCTGTTCATGGATCGGTTCCTTCGTGATGGCGCGCGAATGCGCGACACGGCCACGATTGCGGCCGACGGATCAGCAAGGAATCAGGCGGATGGAGGCCGCAGTGGCGGCGAGAAGGCCGGTTGCGGCGCGTCCTGCGGGAATGCCTGCCAGCGAATCGAGCTAGGCAGCGGCGAGCCTGCAACCGCCGCATCCGCCATCAACCGATCGACCGCCGCATGCGCGCAGGTGCAGGCGCCGTTGTCCACCGAATGTTCGTGCGGATGCGGCGCATGATGGTCGGCATGCATCGTTGTCGTGGCATGCATGTCCATCGAGGCGCAGCAGTCGGACTTCGCCCAGGCGGCACTGCCCATGGCCAGCCATGCGCACAATGCCAGCGCAAAAAGCGCACGGCAGCGACGCAGGCGGCAGAACAGTTGAAGCGGCATGGGTCGAGCGTACGGCCACCGGCGGTGCTTGCCAACTCTGGAGCAGGCTCCTTCGGGGCTGACGCAGCAGGCCTCTATACTGATGCTCCCCGTCCGTCGTGCATGCCATGAACTATCGCCACGCCTATCACGCCGGCAATTTCGCCGATGTCCACAAGCACACCGTGCTGTTCGCGCTGATCGAAGCGCTGAAAACCAAGCCAAATCCATTTTGCGTGATCGACACGCATGCCGGCAGCGGCTGCTATGCGCTGGACGGTCGCGAAGCCGGCAAGACCGGCGAGTCCAAGGACGGCATCTCGCGGCTGCTGTTTCCCGACATGCATGGCGACACCGCGCAGTCCGGCAACGTGCCGCCGCTGCTGCGCCGCTGGCTCGACAGCATCCTCGCGCTGCCCGGCAACGAGGAAGGATTGAAACTCTATCCCGGCTCGCCGCTGCAGATCGCCAACGCCCTGCGCGCGCAGGACAGCGCGCAACTGTGCGAACTGCATCCGGAGGAAGCCGCCCGGCTGCAGGAACTGTTCCATCGCGATCCGCGCATCCACGCGCATCGGCGCAACGGCTACGAGGCGCTGAAGGCGCTGACCCCGCCGAAGGAAAAGCGCGGCCTGGTCCTGATCGATCCGCCATACGAAGCGCAGGAGGCCGAGTACAAGCTGATCGAACAGGCACTGAAGTCGGCGCTGCTGCGCTGGCCCACCGGCGTCTATGCAGTGTGGTATCCGATCAAGCTGCGCAGCCAGGTGCAGCCGTTCCTGCGCGGGCTATCGCGCAGCGGCGCCAAGCGCGTGCTGCGCGCGGAACTAATGCTGCACCCGGACGATTCGCCGCTGCGCCTCAACGGTTCGGGCATGGTGATCCTCAACGCGCCATGGAAACTCGACGACGCCCTGCGCGATTCGCTGCGCGCGATGGCGCGCCTGCTGTCGAAGGACCGGCCGGCCGAATGGAAACTCGACTGGCTGATGCAGGAAGGGGACGAACCCGCGGCCACTGGCCCGCTGCCGCCATCGCGGCTGGCCGCCTTGCGTCAGCCAGCGCAGGGACGGCCTACGCAAAACAAACCGCCGGCGCGCAAGCGCTGACGCGCAGACAGTATCGGTACACGCAGCCCCGACGCGAATTGATGTAGCGTAACTTCTCGATACATCGACGCCGCACGCGCCGGCAAACCAATGGAGTCCGACATGCGTATCGCCACCCACCCCCTTCGCCCACTCGCTCCGCTGCTCGCTCTTGCCTTCACCCTGGCCTTGGCCGCTTGCGCACCGGCGCCGATCTACAAGATGGCGCCCACGGCGGTCATGGCGGTGCCAAGCCAGGTGGCGCAGTCGCCGGAACGCTATGCCGGCAACGAGGTGATCTGGGGCGGGCGCATCGTCGACGTGCAGAACTTCGCCGACCACAGCGAGGTCGAGTTGCTCGCCTATCCGCTGGACTCCTCGCAGCGCCCCAAGGCCGGCGACGCCGGCAACGGCCGATTCATCGCCGTGATGCCCGGCTACGCGGAACCGTTGAATTATCCGGCCGGCGCCTTGATGACCGTCAGCGGCAAGCTCAACGGCAGCCGCGCCGGCAAGGTCGGCGAAGCGGACTATGTATTCCCGCTGGTCGGCGTCGCGCAATCGCACGTCTGGACCGCCGACGAAATGAACAAGGGCCGCAACAATTTCCATTTCGGCGTGGGCGTGGGCGTCGGCATCCACTGATACTTTCCCGCAAGTTCTCGCGTCACCGCTAAACTGCGGCTTCTCCGTCGTCAGGAAAGCCGCATGTCCGGTCACGCCAATTCGCTCAAGGCGATCTTCCTCGCGCTCGGCGCCAACTTCGCGATCTTCCTCGCCAAGCTGGTTGCCGCCTTCGTCACCGGCTCCGGGGCGATGGCGGCGGAAGCCGTCCACTCGCTCGCCGACTGCGGCAACCAGGGCCTGCT
Organism: Rhodanobacter sp.; assembly: GCA_036398675.1. Classification (GTDB taxonomy): domain Bacteria; phylum Pseudomonadota; class Gammaproteobacteria; order Xanthomonadales; family Rhodanobacteraceae; genus Rhodanobacter. Next base: position 4,794 of record DASWOQ010000083.1, read on the forward strand.
GCTGCTCGGCATGCGGCAAGCCAAACGGCCGGCGTCCGATGACTATCCCCTGGGCTGGGGCCGCGCGCTCTACTTCTGGTCGTTCCTGGTGGCGATCCTGCTGTTCAGCGTGGGCGGCATGTTCTCGGTCTACGAAGGCGTGCACAAGCTCAGCCATCCGGAGCCGTTGAAGTGGCCGTGGCTGGCATTGGGCGTGCTGGTGTTCGGCATCGTCGCCGAGAGTTTCTCGATGCGCGGCTGCATGCAGGAAGTGAACAAGGCGCGCGGCACGCAGAATTTGTGGACGTGGTTCCGCGAGACCCGTTCGAGCGAACTACTGGTGATCTTCGGCGAGGACCTCGCCGCACTCGCCGGCCTGTGCCTGGCCGTAGTCGCGGTCGGCGCCACCATGCTCACCGGCAACCTGATGTTCGACGCGCTCGGCACCGTGGCGATCGGCGCGCTGCTGCTAGTGGTGGCGGTGATGCTGGCGATCGAGGTCAAGGCGCTGCTGATCGGCCAGGGCGTGGAACCGCGCCGTCGCGCCGAACTCCTCGCCTTCCTGCAAAACCGGCCGGAAGTCGCCGAGATTCTCAACCTGATCACGCTGCAGATGGGCCCGGACGTGATGGTGGCGGTGAAGGCGCGCATGCAGCCTGTCGCCAGCGACCGCAAGCTCATCGACGCGATCAATGTCGTCGAAGCAGCGATGAAGGCCGAATTCGGCGACGTGCGCTGGAGTTTCTTCGAGCCGGATATCAGCGATTGAGGATGCCTTCTCAGTGACTCAAGGCATGAAGCCGACAGGGGCCTCGGGGATACCCGACTTCATTGCCGAAAAACCAAAGCAATGCTCGCCTGCCGGATGGCTCCATCGCCAAGGATCATTCCGGACGTTGCCTGTATGCGTGCCACCGCTTTCCGACGCTGCATCGAATACGGCGCATATTTGATAGCGGTCCGCCGTTCCGGGGATATATGTGTAGGCTGCGCCGCTGACGGGGTCCTTGCTCGCACTGCCATCCGCACCGGCAGCAACCAGTTCGGTTGGCAGCGTCTTGTGCTGCGACCAATAGGATCCGATTGCGAACGACAGTGCCCCGAGAGCCGAAGTTCGCTGCTCGTCGAGCCGCAATGCCCGCTGGTGTGCGGGCGAACCCAGTACGAACAACCCCGCGCCGATCGCAACGATCATCACGACCGATGCCGCACCCGACAAAAGACGTCCGCCGCCTAAGTTCACGGCGCACGCTCGTCGCGACGAAGGTCCCGCAGGTAGTAGCCCAAGACGGCGCAGGCAATCACGGCAGCCACCGCGACCTTGAGGATGAAGCGTACGGTGACCTCTCCGCCGAGCGCACCGTTGACGAGAGTAATCAGATCGCAGATCAGCGCCACGGCCGCCACGAACAGCGTGAGATACGTGAGCCAGCGGCGCACCCCCGACTGGCGTTTCACCGGCTGTTGCGCCATCTCGCGGCCGATCTTCGCGGACAGATAGAGAAACACCGGGAAGGCGATAATGATGGATGCCACGGACCAGCGAATGCTCTGGGAAACACCGTTCGCGTACGGCATCGATGGATCGGGAAAGGAACGGTTGATCAGTTCGAAAAGCAGGTTGCCCAGGTGATAGGCACTCAGGTACAACGTCGTGAAAAGCACGAGATAGAGAAACGCCTCGCGCGCCGAAAGATAAGGCCGAGGTCTCGGCACCGGAACCGCGAAGTCCACGTCGGCATAAGCCGACAATGCACTGCGTGTCTGCTCCGGAGCCCAGCCCGCGTCGGTCAATGCCTTGTCGATGCTTTGTCGGGAACAGCCCCGGACGAGCGCGTCCCGGACGAAATACTCGAGGTCCTGCGAGCTGCCGGTCATGCTTTTCTCCCCTGTTCCAACTGACGATAGCGCGCCGCCGATGGATCGGAAAGCAGCAAATGCAGAGGTCATCCCACTGGCGGTACGGAAGTCCTTCGAACCGATCTCCAACGGCCCGCATGGCATTTCATTTTGCACTGCGGCATGACCGCACTTATCCTTGGGCCATCCATCGCAACAAGGCATCCAAAGATGAAGAAGGCCTTTGCAATGTTTTCCTGCCTTCTGTATGCCGGCATCGCTATCGCACAGACCGTTGCGCCTTCGCCGGATGCGATGGCGCAACAGCTTGCCGACAGCCAGAAGCGTCTCGCCGACTGGCCGCAGCTCGCGCGCTACCGCGACGACAACGCCGCCCTGCCCGCGCCGAAACGCGGCGAAGCGCGCGTCGTCTTCATGGGCGATTCGATCACCGATTTCTGGGGGCGCGGCACCGGCACGTTCTTTCCCGGCAAGCCTTATGTCAATCGCGGCATCAGTGGCCAGACCACGCCGCAGATGCTGGTCCGTTTCCGCCCCGACGTGATTGCGCTGAAGCCGCGCGTGGTGGTGATCCTCGCCGGCACCAACGACATTGCAGGCAACACCGGGCCGTCCACGCTCGGGATGATCGAAGACAACCTCGCATCCATGGCGGATCTTGCACGCGCAAACCACATCGAGGTCGTGCTCGCATCGGTGACGCCGGTGAACGACTACGACCAACCCGACCAGACGAAGCACCGGCCGCCGGAAAAGATCGTCGCGCTCAACGCATGGATCAAGGCCTATGCGCAGCGCGAGCGCATCGTCAACATCGACTACTATCCCGCGCTGCTCGACGCGGACAAGTCGCTGAGAAGGGATTTCTCCGCCGACGGCCTGCATCCGAACGCGGCCGGCTATGCCGTGATGGCGACGCTGGCGCAGCGGGCGATCGAACAGGCGCTGGCGCATTGATCGCCGTGCTCACGACCGCACGGCACGGCGATCCGGTATAACCAGATGGTTCCGGGCCATTTCCAGATGCTCGACACGCCGGCCTCGACCGGGGTCAACCACATTCCATTCGCTCGCAGGAGACGGCTATGAAGAAGGCTCGACTGATGCTGGCATTGCTTGCCACGCTGGCCGCGGGATCGGCCTGCGCCAGGGACGTGACACTGCTGAACGTGTCCTACGACCCCACCCGCGAGCTGTATCGCGACATCAACACGGCGTTCGTCGCGCAGTGGAAGTCGCAGCACGCCGACAACGTGACGATCGAGATGTCGCACGGCGGGTCCGGTAAGCAGGCGCGTTCCGTGGTCGACGGGTTGCCCGCCGATATCGTAACGCTCGCGCTGGCCTACGACATCGATGCCGTGGCCGACCACGGGCTGCTCTCGAAGGACTGGCAGAAACGCCTGCCGGACAATTCATCGCCCTATACGTCCACCATCGTGTTCCTGGTGCGCAAGGGCAACCCGAAGGGCATCAAGGATTGGCCCGACCTGATCAAGCCGGGCATCCAGGTGATCACGCCCAACCCCAAGACCTCCGGCGGCGCACGCTGGAACTTCCTCGCCGCCTGGGGCTACGCATTGAAGCTGCCCGGCGGCGGCGAGGCGAAAGCCAGGGCCTACGTGCAGGAGCTGTACAAGCACGTGCCGGTGCTCGATACCGGCGCCCGCGGCTCCACCAACACTTTCGCGCAACGCGGCGTCGGCGATGTGCTGGTGGCCTGGGAGAGCGAAGCGCTGCTCGCGCAGCAGGAACTCGGCAAGGGCACATTCGAGATCGTCGTGCCGTCGATCAGCATCCTGGCCGAGCCGCCGGTCGCCGTCGTCGACCGCAACGTGGACAAGCACGGCAACCGCGACGTGGCCGAGGCCTATGTGAAGTTCCTCTATTCGCCCGAGGGCCAGGCCATCGAGGCGAAGAACTTCTACCGGCCGCGACTGCCCGAGGCGGCTGCCAGGTACGCCGCGCAATTCCCGAAGGTGAACACGTTCACCATCACGGATGTGTTCGGCGACTGGCGCCAGGCGCAGGCGAAGTTCTTCGCCGATGGCGCGGTCTTCGACCAGATCGGTCCCGGGAGCTGAGCCGCGTCATGCGTCGACGCGTATTGCCCGGATTCGGGCTGAGCCTGGGATATGCGCTGACGTATCTGGGACTGATCGTGCTGCTGCCGCTGGCGGCGCTGATGTGGAAGGCCTCGGGCATCGGCATCGAAGGCCTGCTGCACCTGCTGGATTCGCCGCGCACGCTGGCCGCGCTCAAGCTCAGTTTCGGCGGCGCCCTGCTGGCCGCCGTGATCAATGCCGCCGTCGGGCTGCTGGTCGCCTGGGTGCTCGTGCGCTATCGGTTCCCGGGGCGCCGCGTGTTCGACGCGCTGGTCGACCTGCCGTTCGCGCTGCCCACCGCGGTTGCCGGCATCGCGCTGACCGCGCTGTATGCACCGAACGGCTGGCTGGGCCAATGGCTCGAACCTCATGGCATCAAGGTCGCTTACACGCCAACCGGGGTCATTCTGGCGATGGTGTTCGTGGGCTTTCCATTTGTGGTGCGCACGCTGCAGCCAGTGCTCGAATCGCTGGACCGCGATGTGGAAGAGGCCGCCGAAAGCCTGGGCGCCAGTCATGCACAGACGTTTTTCCGGGTGATCCTTCCGCTGCTGGTGCCGACGCTGCTGACCGGCTTCGCGCTGGCGCTGGCACGGGCCATCGGCGAGTACGGCTCGGTGATCTTCATCGCCGGCAACATTCCGATGCATTCGGAGATCGCGCCGCTGCTGATCGTGCAGAGGCTCGAGGAGTTCAACTATGCGGGAGCGGCGGCGCTGGGCGTGGTGATGCTCGCATCCTCGTTCGCGCTGCTGCTGCTGATCGGCCTGCTGCAGCGCTGGAGCGGCCGCTGGATGGAGCCGTCGCGATGAGCGGGACGCAACGCCGGCCGCGCTGGCCTCGGCGCATCGGACACATGCTGCTGATCGCGGCCACGGTCGTGTTCCTGGCTTTCTTTCTGCTGCTGCCGCTGGCGGTGGTGTTCGTGGAGGCGCTACGTGCGGGCATCGACGCCTACCTGTCGACGATCGGACAACGCGAGGCGCTGGCCGCGATCCGCCTGACCCTGCTGGTAGCGGCGATCTCGGTGCCGTTGAACGTCGTGTTCGGCGTCGCCGCAGCCTGGGCCATCGCGCGCTTCGAGTTTCCCGGCAAGGCGTGGCTGGGCGCCTTCATCGACCTGCCGTTCTCGGTGTCGCCGGTGATTTCCGGCCTGATCTACGTGCTGCTGTTCGGCGCGCAGGGATGGTTCGGCCCCTGGCTCGACGAGCATGGCGTCAAGATCGTTTTCGCGGTGCCCGGCCTGGTGCTGGCGACCATCTTCATCACGCTGCCGTTCGTCGCGCGCGAGCTGATCCCCTTGATGCAGGCGCAAGGCAGCGACGAAGAGGAAGCGGCGCGCGTGCTCGGCGCCGGCGGCTGGCAGATGTTCTTCCGCGTGACGCTGCCGAACATCCGCTGGGCGCTGCTGTATGGCGTGCTCCTGTGCAATGCGCGCGCCATGGGCGAGTTCGGCGCGGTCTCGGTCGTCTCCGGCCACATCCGCGGACTGACCACCACCATGCCGCTGGAGGTGGAGATGCGCTACAACGAATACGACTACGTGGGCGCGTTCGCGGTGGCCTCGCTGCTCGCCCTGCTGGCGCTGCTGACCATCGCGGTCAAGACCCTGCTGGAGTGGCGCTACGGCGACGAGATTGCCGCCCATGCTCCCCGCAGCCATTGAGAACACGGCATGACTCTGGAACTTTCCCATCTTGGCCGCCGCTTCATCGATTTCCCGGCACTGGACGATGTCAGCCTGACGATCGCGCCCGGCGAATTCCTCGCCCTGCTCGGCCCATCGGGATCGGGCAAGACCACCTTGCTGCGCATCCTCGCGGGGCTGGACTATCCCGACACCGGCACGGTGCGACTGGACGGCCAGGATTTCCTGGCGACCCAGGCACGCCAACGCAAGGTCGGGCTGGTGTTCCAGCACTACGCCCTGTTCCGCCACCTCACCGTGGCGGAGAACGTGGCCTTCGGCCTGCGCGTCCGGCCATGGCGATCGCGGCCGTCGCGCAAGGACACCGCCGGGCGCGTGGAGCAACTGCTGAAGCGCGTGCAACTGGAAGGCTTTGGCGGGCGCTACCCGTCGCAATTGTCCGGCGGCCAGCGCCAGCGTGTTGCGCTGGCCCGCGCGCTGGCGGTCGAGCCCGACCTGCTGCTGCTCGACGAACCCTTCGGCGCGCTGGACGCGCAGGTCCGGGTCACCCTGCGCCGCTGGCTGCGCGAGCTGCACGAAGAACTGGGGCTCACCACCGTGTTCGTCACCCACGACCAGGAAGAAGCACTCGAACTGGCCGACCGCGTCGCGGTGATGAACCGGGGCCGCATCGAACAGGTCGGCACGCCGGAGACCATCTACCGGCAGCCACTCACGCCCTTCGTCTGCGAATTCATCGGCAAGGTGAACCGCATTCCGGTCGCCTGCGTGGATGGCTCGATGAGCGCAGGCGAGTGGATGCTGGGAGACGATCCATGGCACAGGCGCCATCCGCTTGGAATGGCCTACGTGCGTCCCGAGCATCTGTCACTGGATGTGGCCGGAAACCAACCGGGATGGCATGCCCGGCTGCGCCACGTGTACCTGGCCGGCAGCATGGCGCACCTCGAACTGCACGTGCCCTCGATCGACCAGACGCTGGAAGCGGACGTGGCCAGCGAAGACGTGGCGCGCCGGGGGCTCCAGGCCGGCACCGAACTGCGCGTGCTGCCGCACGGCGCCACCGTGTTTCCGTTGGACGAACGTAATGGCACAGCCATCGTCGAGGAACGATGGTTGTGGCAGTCCAGGGGCACCTTGCCTGCGTAGGACGACGCAGCCAACGCTTGTCCCAGGGATCGCACGCATCCTTCAATGGCGCCCGCGCATTGCACCTTGAGGTTCACCGATCGCGCAACGCCTTTCGCGCAATGACTCGTTCAGCGCTTGGGTTCGAGCAGGTCCCAACGATTGCCGTAAAGATCCTCGAACACTGCGACCGTGCCATAGGCTTCCTCGCGCGGATCTTCATGGAACGCGACTCCCTGCGCCTGCATGCGCCGGTAGTCGCGCCAGAAATCGTCGGTATGCAACAGCAGGAACACACGGCCGCCGGCCTGGTTGCCGATGCGCGCAGCCTGCTCGTCGTTGCCGGCCTTTGCCAGCAGCAGGCGGGTTTCGCGCGAGCCGGGCGGCGCCAGCAAGACCCAGCGTTTGGTGTTGCCCATGTCGATGTCTTCGATCAGCTCGAAGCCCAGCGCACGCGTATACCAGGCGATCGCCTCGTCGTAGTCGGCCACCACCAGCGCCAACGCACCCAGGTGCTGAGTCATTCCGCACCCGCCATGCGCATCGGCAGCGGGGCCAGTTCCGCCTGCAGCTTTTTGGTGAGCCGGGCGCGCACCACGGTGTACGAATCGCGCACGAAATCCTGCAGCGTCTTCGTGCCGAAATGCCTCGGCTCGATCACCGATATCCAGCGCGCGCGGGCGAGGTAAGGCGCCGGGATGATGCCTGGCTGGTCGGTCAATTCCAGAAACCGGTCGTCGGCCACCTTGAACGACAGCCGCCCACCCTCGCTGCCATCCGACGGCGTCATCGCGAACATCTTGCCGCCGACGCTGAAAACAAGATTCGAACCCCACTTGATGTCAACGGCCACCCCGGGCCAGCACCCGCAAAGTGCCTCTAACCTGGCCGCATCGAGGCCACGCGCCTGTTTTCCTGTCATCGGTTTCTCCGGGAAATCGCCACGTCCTGCGCAGCCGGGTGGAAGATTATCGCGCACAGCGCGATGCAGGATTCATCGCCATGCGCGCACACTATGCCGCCATACGGAGCACCCGTGACCCCAGCCATCGACATCACCGCATCCACCGGACTCGTGCGTCTCGACGACGGCCGCGAATTGTCGCTGCGCTCGATCCAGCCCGGCGACGTGGCCGCGCTGCAACGCTGTTTCGTCCGGTTGTCGCCGGAAGATATCCGCCGCCGCTTCCTGCACGCCATGTCCGAACTGCCCGAACCGATGGCCCAGCGGTTGTGCCGGATCGATCCCGAACTGGAAACCGCGCTGGCGCTGGTCGACAAGAACATTATTCCCGCGGAAATCCGTGGCGTCGGCCGGATCTATGTGGACACCTCGGCGGACAGCGCGGAATTTTCGATCCTGATCGAAAAGGACTGGACCCGCCTGGGCCTGGGCGCGCTGCTGATGCAGCGTCTGGTCGACGATTGCAGGCATCGTGGCCTAGCGGAAATCTGGGGCTACGTACTGCTGGAAAACCGCCCGATGCTGCAACTGTGCAAGGAGCTCGGCTTCGAGCGCCGCCTGCTGGGCAGCGAGCCGGGCGTCGCGCAGATTTCGCTGCGGCTTTGACGCTGCATCGCGGATCCGCCTGAAGCCACCACGCCAGCTCGGCCCGAAACGGCCATCGCGTTACACTTGTCCGCTTTCCCCGGCGCGACCGCAAGGTCGCCACCCGAGCACGCGCAATCTATGTCTCTTTCGATCCCCCACCCGCCCCTGCCGAAAACCGCGAAGCAACGCCGCTACTGGACGCCGCCGCACGGCTCCGCGCGCGCGCTGCTGATCGCCGAATCGGCCAGGTCCCACGAAGGGCTGCTGGTGGCGGTGACCCGCGACACCCAGCGTGCCCAGGCGCTGGAAGCGGAGCTGAAGGTTTTCGCCGGCGGCCTGCCCGTGCTGCACTTTCCCGACTGGGAAACGCTGCCCTACGACGTGTTCAGCCCGCACCCGGAAATCGTTTCCCAGCGCATCGCCACGCTGTATCAGCTCCCGTCCGTGAAACGCGGCGTGCTGGTGGTGCCGGTGGCGACGCTGATGCAGCGCATCGCGCCGCGCTCGCACATCACCGGCTCGGGCCTGGTGCTGACCAGGGGACAGAAGTTCGACATCGTCGCCGAGCAACGGCGGCTCGAGGCATCGGGCTATCGCAACGTGCCGCAAGTGGCCGAGCCGGGCGACTTCGCAGTGCGCGGGGCGCTGCTCGACGTGTTTCCGATGGGCAGTGCCGAGCCCTACCGCATCGAGTTGTTCGACGACGAGGTGGATTCGATCCGCAGCTTCGACCCGGAGACGCAGCGCTCGCAGCAGCAGGTGGAAAAGGTCGAGCTGTTGCCCGCTCGGGAGTTTCCGCTGACCGACGAAGCGGCGAAGCATTTCCGCAACAGCCTGCGCGAACGCTTCCCCATCGACGTGCGTCGCTGCCCGCTGTACCAGGACATGAAGGAAGGCGTGACGCCGGGCGGCATCGAGTATTACCTGCCACTGTTTTTTGCACAGACCGCCACGCTGTTCGACTATCTGGCCGACGATGCGCTGTTCGTGCTGGGCGAAGGCGCCGGGGAATCGTCCGGGCAGTTCTGGGCACAGACGGCCGAGCGCTACGACCAGCGCGCGCACGACATCGAGCGCCCGGTGCTGCCGCCGAACGAGTTGTACCTGTCGCCGGAACAACTGCGCGAGCAGCTCAACAAGCGCCTGCGCATCGATGTGGTGGACGCTTCCCACGAACATGCGGTGGCGGTCGGAACCCAGCCCGCGCCCGACCTCCCGCTCAACCGCAAGGGCGAGGAACCAGGCACGTCGCTGCGGCATTTCCTCGGCAGCTACAAGGGCCGCGTGCTGATCGCCGCCGATTCCGCCGGCCGGCGCGAGGCACTGATCGACACGCTGGCGGCAGGAGGCATGAAGCCGCAGAACATCGAGAGCTGGTCTGATTTTCTTCTCCCCCTGCCTGAAGGGGAGGGAGCAAACGTCGATGGCCCCAGGTTCGCCATCACCATCGCCGGGCTCGAACAGGGATTCGCGCTCACCAAGCCCGCGATCACCGTACTCACCGAACGCGAGCTGTACGGCGAACGCGTGCGCAGCGAGCGCGACCGCAAGCGCCGCCGCGGCACCGCGCGCGATCCCGAAGCGATCATCCGCGACCTTACCGAGCTCACGATCGGCGCGCCGATCGTGCATGTCGATCATGGCGTGGGCCGCTACCAGGGCCTGATCTCGATGGACGTCGGCGGCATGGACGGCGAGTTCCTCACCATTGAATACGCCAAGGGCGACAAGCTCTACGTGCCGGTGTCGCAGCTCGGCTTGGTCAGCCGCTATTCCGGCACCGCGCCCGAACTGGCGCCGCTGCATTCGCTGGGCGGCGACGCGTGGGAACGCGCGCGCCGCAAGGCGGCGGAGAAAGTCCGCGACGTCGCCGCCGAACTGCTGGCAATCTATGCGCAACGCGAGGCGCGCGGCGGCGAATCGATGCCGATCGACCGCCAGTTGGTGGAGGAATTCGGCAGCACGTTCCCGTTCGAGGAAACGCCCGACCAGGAAACCGCGATCGAAGCCGTGCTCGGCGATCTCGCCGCGCCGCGCGCGATGGACCGGGTGATCTGCGGCGATGTCGGCTTCGGCAAGACCGAGGTCGCATTGCGCGCCGCGTTCGCCACCGCCACCGCCGGCAAACAGGTGGCGGTGCTGGTGCCGACCACCCTGCTCGCCCAGCAGCACTACCGCAACTTCGCCGACCGCTTCGCCGACTGGCCGGTGCGCGTGGACGTGCTGTCGCGCTTCCGGTCCGCCAAGGAGGTGAACGAGGCGCTGAAGCGTCTTGCGGACGGCCAGATCGACGTGATCGTCGGCACGCACAAGCTGCTGCAGCCGGACATCAAGTTCAAGAACCTCGGCCTGGTGATCGTCGACGAGGAACAGCGCTTCGGCGTGCGCCAGAAGGAGCAACTGAAGAAACTGCGCGCCGAAGTCGACCTGCTGACCATGACCGCCACGCCGATCCCGCGCACGCTGAACATGGCGATGGCCGGCCTGCGCGATCTGTCGCTGATCGCGACGCCGCCGGCGCATCGCTCCGCGGTGCGCACCTTCATCTCGACGTGGGACCCCGCCACGATCCGTGAGGCGCTGCAGCGCGAGCTTTCCCGGGGCGGCCAGGTGTACTTCCTGCACAACGAAGTGCAGAGCATCGAGCGCACCGTGCGCGAGCTGGAAGAACTGGTGCCCGAGGCGCGCATCCGCATCGCCCACGGCCAGATGCCAGAACGCGAACTGGAAGGTGTGATGGCGGATTTCCACCGCCAGCGCTTCAACGTGCTGGTATGCACCACGATCATCGAAACCGGCATCGATATTCCCACCGCCAACACCATCATCATCGACCGGGCCGATCATTTCGGCCTCGCCCAGTTGCACCAGCTGCGCGGCCGCGTGGGCCGATCGCACCACCGTGCCTACGCGTACCTGATCGTGCCGGATCGCAAATCGATCACCGCCGACGCGCAGAAGCGGCTGGAAGCGCTCGCCTCGCTGGAAGAGCTCGGTGCGGGTTTCACGCTGGCCACGCACGACCTGGAAATCCGCGGAGCGGGCGAACTGCTCGGCGACGAGCAATCCGGGCAGATCCAGGAGATCGGCTTCGGCCTCTACACCGAACTGCTGGATCGCGCGGTGCGTGCGCTGAAGTCCGGCAAGGTGCCGGACTTCGACCTCAGCAGCGAACACGAAACCGAAGTCGAACTGCACCTGCCCGCACTGATCCCCGACGATTACCTTCCCGACGTGCACGCGCGCCTGACCCTGTACAAGCGCGTCGCCAGCGCGCGCGGCGAAGACGAGTTGCGCGACCTGCAGGTGGAAATGATCGACCGCTTCGGCCTGCTTCCGGACAGCACAAAACAGTTGTTCGCCGTCGCCAGCCTGAAGCTGATGGCCACGCCGCTGGGCATCCGCAAGCTGGATTTCGGCGCCACCGGCGGCCGCATCGTATTCCGCGAGAAGCCCGAGGTCGATCCGATGACCATCATCAAGCTGATCCAGGGCCTGCCGCGCGTGTACAAGCTGGACGGCCAGGACAAGCTGAAGATCACCCTGGACCTTCCCGGCGCCAGGGAACGCATCCGCAGCGCGCAGGAAGTATTGGTGTTGCTGGGTGCGCGCCGGCCGGAGTGAATCTGCTGGCGGTCGGCGTGCGGATCAACCGTCAGGCCTTCCACCTGACGCCTGTCACTGGCTGGAGGCCCGGCACATCCGCACAATGCCTCCACACCCCAGTGGAGAAGTGCCATGCAGGAGAAACCGCGGTTCGGTATCGATGCGCCGGGAGTGGTGCTGACGCTCGGGCTGGTCGGCGTCGGCCTGCTGATTGCCGCCGCCGTGGCGGTGCTGTTCGGTCGGGACGACATCGCTTCCATCACGCTTGGACCGGGCTGCTCCATAAGCGCCGCCAGTCTGCTGATGGTGCTCACCAGCACGGTGGGCAAACCCTTCGTGGTTCGCCGCATGATCGGCAAGCTGAAACTGCAGGGCGACGAACAGGTGCTCGACGTGGGCTGCGGCCGCGGCCTGCTGTTGCTCGAAGCCGCACGGCAATTGCCGCGAGGCCGCGCTACCGGGCTGGATCTGTGGAGCACCAAGGATCAGTCCGGCAATGCTGCCGACGTCACGCATCGGAATGCTGCGCTTGCCGGCGTTGCCGACCGAGTGCAGATCGACACCGGCGACATGCGCAAGATGCCGTATGCCGACGCCAGCTTCGACGTGATCATCTCGAGTCTCGCCATCCACAACCTGCCGAACAACGCCGACCGTGATCAAGCGGTACGCGAGATCGTCCGCGTGCTCAAACCGGGCGGTCGCGTCGCGCTGCTGGATTTTCGCTGCACCGGAGCCTACATGCGCTCGCTGTGCCAAGTTGGCGCGCTTGAGGTGCGACGCAGCTGGCCGATCCTGCTGATGTTTCCCTTCGTCTGGATCGTGCGGGCGCGAGGCAAGGCCTGAGCACCCACATCGGCAAAGTGTTCAACCCAACTGCGCGTGGACCCATTCCACGTAGCGATCGACGAAGCCCTGCAGGAATTTCTGCGTGCCTTCGTTGCTGATGTTGCCCTCCGCATCGATCAGCGAATCGTCCTTGAACTGGATGAACACTTCCGGCTGCGCCAGCATCGCCACATCGACGAAGGTCAGTACATTGCGCAGATGCTGCTGGGCCAGCGCGCTGCCGGTGGCGCCGATGGAGGCACCGATGACCGCCGCCGGTTTGCGCGCGAACGAATTGGTGCCCCACGGGCGCGACGCGATGTCCACCGCGTTCTTGAGTACGCCGGGAACCGACCGGTTGTATTCCGGCGTGACGAACAACACCGCATTGGCCGCCTCGATCTGCTGCTTGAGCCGGCGGCACTCGGCGGGGTAATCGCCGTCGAAGTCCTGATTGTACAGCGGCAGGTTGTCGATCCGCACATGTTCAAAGCTGAAATCGTCCGGCGCGAGGCGCTCGACCGCACGCGCCAGCCGCTTGTTGATCGAGTCCTTGCGCAAGCTGCCGACCAATACCGCTACCTTGACCTTGCTCATCGATGATCCTCCGCTCCGCGTCTGTTCGAACCACTTCGTCGTATCTGCCCATCGCCATACCATGCTCGAAATCCCGCCAAGCCAGCGTGATGCCGCCCCGGGCCTCACACCGCGGCGCGGCAATCCCGTTGGCACGCAGCATGCTTCAGTTCCGCTAACACAAACGACCCCGTTCGCTCGATCCATCTGCGAGGGGCTCCATCAACGGCCCTGATTGGCTTGCACGGCGCTTGCCGACAAGCACGGATCAACACAAGCAATACACGGGCACGACCCTGCAGAGGGTCCATGGGGGGAGGCAATAGGGGGATGACCGCACCATCGACATCGAAGCGCCATCGGCGCTCATGGGTCGGTCTGGTGCTCGGCCTGTTGTGGCTTGGCGCCGCGCATGCCTCCTTTCCGCTCAACGATGCCTGGCGCGAAGTGCGCGCAGGCGATACCCCGCAAAGCGGGCTCGACGAATACAACGCCGGCCAGCTGAAAAGCTTCGATCCCTCCATGCTGCAACGTTTTCCCCGCAGTGCGAGCGGAAGCTGGGCGGTTATCACGCCGCAGCCGCCGTGGGACCACGGCGCGCGCATATTGACGATCTACCCGCCGGCCTTGGCGCAGTCAGCGTCTATGCGGCGGGTCTGGCGCAGACGCTGGCGCTTGATGATTTCAGCCCTGCGCTGCACGGACATGGCCGGCTCGCATGGCAGGTTCCGGCGACCCAGTCCGGCTCCACGCCGATCCTGCTGAAATTCGAGCCGTCGACGGCGGGCAGCGCGCCGGTGCGGTTCGAGCTGCAACCATCGGCGGAATACCAGCAGCAGGATGCGCAATGGCTGGTTTTCGCCAGCGCATGCTTCGCCGTGATGCTCGCCATGGTGGTGATGGCACTGTGCTTCGCGCTGATGCTGCGCGACGTCACCTATGCCTGGTATGCCGGATACATCCTCTGCTACACGTTGATCCAGCATCCAGACCGGCTTCCTCTTCCATCCGCTCGAATGGCAATGGCTGGCCGGAATGGCGGTGATGGACGGCATGGCAGCGGTCGCGCTGTCGGTTGCCTTCGCTTCGCTGTTCATGATGCGGTTCTGCGAGCTGCAGCGGTACGCGCCGCTGTTGCGCGTGCCGATCATGGCGCTTGCAGTCGGCATGGTCCAGCTGGTGCTGATGCGTTGCAGCCATGTCGATCTGCTGATCGAGCTCGCCAAGCTGCTGCTCAATCCATTGCTGATGCTGGGCACCGGCCTGCTGTTGCTCGCCGCCATCGTGGTGGCGATACGCGGCTCGCATCTGGCATGGTTTTTCCTGGCCGACTGGACGCCCTTGCTGCTGCTGACCGCGACGACCAGCGCGCAGGTCGACGGCGCCCTGCCCGAACTCGCAGCGTGCGGATCAGGCGATGTACCGGAAAAAGCTCAACGGCCGCAACCAGATTTTCCTGCATGCCACAGCGGCGGGAGCAACAGCTTCATCGCGGCTCCACGTGATGGAAAAGCATCAGGGCGACAGTTGATCTGTGCCAGTGCGTGAAGGTTGATTCCGCTGACTTGCGTCACCCTGGCCGCCTGGCCAATGTCCTTGCCGCGACCACCACGTCGTCTTCCCCGGGTAGCACCAGCAGCGCGGCGCCGGCCAGCGGTGTGAATGTGTCGGCGCCGACCACGCGCTCGAGCGGCGTGGCGCCGCAACCGGCTTCCACCACTGCGGTGATCACACCCTCGCCCACGCCGGCGCTCTTGCGGCCTTCGTCCAGCACGATGATGCGTTTGGCCGTCCGTGCATGCTGTGCGATGAACGCGTCATTGAGCGGCGCGAGCCAGCGCAGGTCGACCACGCGCGTTTTCCAGCCCAGTTCCTGTTCGATCGTGCGCGCCGCGCGCAACGCCATCGGCACGCCGTTGCCGAAGGTGAAAACCACCAGGTCGTCCGCCGCGTCGTTGTAGACACGACCTTCGCCCAGGGTCATCGCCGTGCCGGGCGCTGGATAGTCGAACTGCCACTGGCCGTCGCCGGCGTCGTACAGATCCTTGGTCATGTACAGCGCGATCGGCTCGAGGAAGGCGCATACGCGGCCGTCCACTTTCGCCAGCGCCGTCATCGTGCGCAGCATCGTCGCGGCATCGTCGCCGCGGCTGGCGCAGCCGACCACCAAGCCGGGAATGTCGCGCAACGCGGTGATCGAGTTGTCGTTGTGGAAATGGCCGCCGAAGCCCTTCTGGTAACCCAGCGAGGCGATCCGCATCACCATCGGGTTGCGGTACTGGCCGTTGGAGAAGAACTGCAGCGACGACGCCTCGCCGCGGATCTGGTCGGCCGCGTTGTGGAAATACGCCAGGTACTGGATCTCCGGAATCGGCAGCATGCCCATGTTGGCGTAGCCCTGCGCGAGGCCGAGGATGACCGTCTCGTCGAGCAGGGTGTTGAACACGCGGGTGTTCTTGAACGCCTTGTGCAGGCCCTTGGTCACCGTGTAGACGCCGCCCTTCTGCGCCACATCCTCGCCGAACAACAAGGACTCGGGATATTTCGCCATCACGTCGTGCAATGCCTGGCCGATCTGGATCGCCAGATGCCGCGGCGGCTGGTTTTCAGGTAGTTTCGCTTCGCCGCCGAAGACGGCGGTACGCCTTTCCGCATAGTCCGTGCGCTCGGCTTCCTTCTTCACCGCAGCAGGCGTGTACGGCGCCAGCGGTTTCATCACGTCGGCCAGGGTGGTGAGACGATGCCGCGCATGCGCGTCCTCGGCGGCGGCGAAGCAGCGCTTGCGCGTGGCCTCGTAGAGGTTCAGCAGTTCATCCTTCGAGTAGAGCCCGGATTCCAGCGCGATGCCCGCCGAACGCAGCAGCGGATCGGTGGCTTCCACCGCGAACAGTTCCTCGATGCTGCGCCACTCGATCTCGAAGTCGGTGCCGGCATGGCCCATCACGCGGGTGGTTTTCAGATGCAGGAACGTCGGCCGGCGCGTGCTGCGGCAATGCTCCACCGCGCGCTGTACTTGCACATAGCCTTCGGCCAGGTCGAGACCGTCGGCGAAGAAATAATCGAGATTGGAGCGTTGCTGGAAATTGCTGGCGACCCAGCCGGTCGGCGTCTTCACCGAGATGCCGATGCCGTTGTCCTCGCACACGAACAGCACCGGTGCAGGCAGCTTCTGGTACGCCGTCCATGCCGCGGCGTTGAACGCGGTCTGCGCGGTGGCATGGTTGCTCGATGCATCGCCGAACGAGCAGATCGCGATGGAATCATCCGGAATCGGCAACGTGTGACCGATGCGCCGCGCCTGCTCGATCGCCACGGCCGTACCCAGCGCCTTGGGCAGGTGCGAGGCGATCGTCGATGTCTGCGGCAGCACCCACAACGGCTTGCTGCCCCACACCTTGTGGCGGCCGCCGGATGCGGGATCGTCCTTGCTGGCAGCGAAACTCAGCGCCGAATCCATGACCGGATCCATGCCGGGCAGCTTGCGGAAGCGCTCCGCCATGAAGCCGCCGGAGCGGTAGTGCAGGAACGCCGGATCGGTGTGCCGGGTCAGCCGCGCGACCATCGCGTTGCCTTCGTGGCCGCTGGAACCGATGGTGTAGAACACTTTGTTCTGCACGCGCAGCACGCGCGCCATCAGGTCGAGATGACGCGAGATCAGCTGCGATTCGAGCAGCTCGCGAAACCCGCGCGCATCGAGCGCGCTGCCAGGCAACACCGCTTCGTCGTCGCGCGGCGCGGCGCGCACGTCGCCCTGCCAGAGCTGCACGAACTCGATGAAGTTCTGGTCGACGATCTCGGCACGGTTGAAGCCCTTGTGGCGGGCGCTGATGGCGAACGGAATGGACATGGTTTTCGCTTGAAGGTGAAGTGAGGGTATGCGTCGTGACGCAGCTCAGCGTTGCTGGCGCTTTGCCTGCCACTGTTCGCGCGTCTGGCCCCAGATGTCGATGACGTGGTCTTCGTACGGCGACGGCAGCCGGCCCGGGCGCAGATTGCTCGAACCCAGTCGTTCGGCGAGCTTCTGCGAGGCGATGTTGCCGGGGTCGATGCAGTGGATGATGTCGGTCCAGCCCAGCCGGTCGAACGCCCAGTCAATGGCAGCCATGCCCGCTTCGGTCGCATAACCCTTGCCCCAGGCATCGCGCCGGAACGACCAGCCGATCTCGTTGCCGGGCCAGCCTTCCGGCTTCCACGGGCCGAGCTGCCCGAGCCAGCGGCCGGCGACCTTGTCGATCACCGAGAACATGCCGAAGCCCTGCACCACCCATGCACCGGGCATCTGTAAAAACTTCCGCCACGCCGCCGCGCGCGAAAGATGACCGCCGATGTAGCGCGCGGTTTCCTCGTCGCCGATCAGCTCGGCGTAGCCATCGAAGTCCTCGCACTGCGGCGGACGCAATATCAGCCGCTCGGTTTCGATGAAGGGAGCGTCCATCACCGGCGACTCAGAACGCGTTGATGCCAGTCAACTCGCGGCCGACCACCAGCTGGTGCACGGTTTCGGTGCCTTCATAGGTAATCACCGACTCAAGGTTCAATGCGTGGCGGATCGCACCATGCTCGGTGGTGATGCCCGCACCGCCGAGGATGTCGCGGCATTCGCGCGCGATGTCGATCGCCATGCGGCAGTTGTTCCATTTCGCCAGTGACACCTGCGTCGGCTGCATCTTGCCGGCGTCCTTCAGCCGGCCGAGCTGCAGCGACAGCAGTTGTGCCGAGGTGATGCGGCGGGCCATGTCGGCCATCTTCAGCTGCACGGCCTGGTTCGACGACAGCGGCCGGCCGAACAGAGTGCGCTCGGCGGTGTAGTCGAGCACTTCCTTGAGGCAGGCCTGCGCGGCACCGATCGGACCCCAGGTGATGCCGTAGCGCGCCTGCGTGAGGCAGCCCAGCGGCCCCTTGAGGCCTTTCACATTGGGCAGCCGTGCGCTGTCGGGCACGCGTACGTTGTCGAAGAACAGCGCGCTGGTGACCGACGCGCGCAGGCTCATTTTCTTGTGGATTTCCTGCGCCTTGAAGCCGGCGGTGTCGGTCGGCACGGCGAAGCCCTGGATACCCTCGTCGGTCTGCGCCCAGACGATCGCGATGTGCGCGAGGTTGCCGTTGGTGATCCACATCTTGGCGCCATTGATGACCCAGTCGCCGCCATCCTTCTTCGCGTGGGTCTTCATGTTGGCCGGATCGGAGCCGCCTTGCGGTTCGGTGAGGCCGAAGCAGCCGATGACCTCGCCGGCGGCCATGCGAGGCAGGTACTGCTTTTTCTGCTCCTCGCTGCCGTAGGCGTAGATCGGATACATGCACAGCGAACTCTGCACCGATGCGAAACTGCGCAGGCCCGAATCGCCGCGCTCCAGCTCCTGGCAGATCAGGCCGTAACTCACACCGTTCATGCCGGCGCCGCCGTATTCCTCGGGAATGGTCGCGCCGAGCAGGCCGAGCGAGGCAATCTCCGGAATCAGCTCTTTCGGGAAGCGGGCCTGATCGAAGCAGTCGCCGATGATCGGCAGCACCCGCTCGTCGACGAAACGGCCGACCGTGTCCTGCACCATGCGCTCTTCGTCGGTGAGCAGCGAACGGACATCGTACAGATCGAGCGGATTCAGGCTGACAGCCATGGAAGCTCCAGGGAGGTGCATAAACCGTTATTGTAGCGCGTGGCATGCGGGCACATAGAGCCGAAGTACGGCATGAAACCGCCCGGACCCGTTGATAAAGCACGGATCGCCACCTCCCCCAACGACATCGGAATCCCATGTTCAAAGGCGTGTTACTCGGCTTCATGGCCTTCGCGGCCTACGCCATCAGCGATGCGTTCGTGAAATCCCTGCGCGGTTCGCTGCCGGCGTACGAAGCGGTGTTTTTCGGCGCCGCGCTGGGCCTGGCGGCACTGCCCTTCATCAAGGCGCGCAATGATCGCTGGCGCGAGGTATTGGTCGCCCAGCGGCAGGGGCCATATATCGTGCGCGCGGTATCGAGTGCGATCGGCAGCATCGCGGCAGTGATCGCTTTCACCGCCCTGCCGATGGCCGAGGCCTTTGCGCTGATCTTCCTGATGCCGATCTTCGTGACCATCCTTTCCGTGCTGGTGTTGAAGGAGCACGTCGGCTGGCGTCGCTGGTCGGCAGTGGTGGCCGGTTTCATCGGTGTGCTGGTGGTGCTGCGGCCGGGCTTCCGCGCGCTCGGCGTCGGGCATTTCGCGGCACTGGTGTGCGGGCTCGCCAGTGCCATCGCGATGATCGCCATGCGCGTGGCTGGGCCGCACGAAAAACGCATCACGCTGTACGGCGCCGGCGTGGTCGGCCCGATGCTGGTCACCGGCGTACTGATGCTGCTGCAGGAGTTCCGCTGGCCGGACCTGCACCAGTGGATCCTGCTGCTCGGTTACGGCCTGCTTGCCGCGCTGGGTGCCGTGCTGCTGATGCTGGCCACGCAGAAATCGCCGGCCAACCACGTGGCCCCGACCCAGTACAGCCAGATGCTGTGGGCGGTATTCTTCGGCTACCTGCTGTTCGGCGACGGGCTGGACTGGCCGATGGCCATCGGCATCGCGATCATCCTCGGCGCCGGGCTCTTCACCTTCGTGCGCGAAGAGAAGGTCACGCGCTGGTGGAAGCGCGCGCGCATCGTGTGACGACACACAGGACAGCTTCGCTCACGCAGTGTCGATGCCAGCCACTGATTAGATAAAAGCCTGCCGCGAGCTTTGCGGTGGCACGCTGTATGAGCTTGGTATCCGTCGTAGAAACTCTACTATCGATTACTCACCCCATGCGGCACATGCCCGGTCGCCACGTGCTTGCGCGCCGACTCCACGTTCGCCGGTGAATCGTCGAAGAAGATGTCGGCGCCGAAGGCATCGAGGAACGGGCCCTTGTCGCGGCCACCGAGGAACAGCGCCTCGTCGATGCGCACGCCCCAGCGGCGCAGGGTGAGGATCACGCGCTTGTGCGCGGGCGCCGAGCGCGCGGTGACCAGCGCGGTACGGATCGGCGAATTCTCCGCAGGAAACGCCGCCTGCAGCCGATGCAGCGCGGTGAGGAAGCCGCGGAACGGGCCGACCGACAACGGTTCGGCGGCATGTTCGGATTCGCGGCGATGAAACGCTTCCAGGCCTTCCTCGCGCGACACGCGCTCGCCTTCGTCGCCGAAGATCACCGCGTCGCCGTCGAAGGCGATGCGCAACTGTTCACTGGCGCGCGGCGGCGCGGTGCTCGGCAGGATGGTGGCGGCGGCGACGCCGGCGGCCAGCGCACGACCGACATCCTCCGCATTGGCGGAAAGGAAAAGATCAGCCTTGAACGGCGCGATATAGTCGGAGGTCGGCGCACCGCTGGTGAATGCGGCACGGCTGATCTCCAGTCCGTAGTGCTGGATCGCGTTGAAGATGCGCAGCCCGGTGTCGCCGGAATTGCGCGACAACAGGATCACCTCGACCGGCGGCACGTTGCCGGCCAGCTTGTTGAGTCCGAGCAGCTTCTGCACCAGCGGAAAGGCCACGCCGGGCTGGAGAATCTCGTTCTCGTGCTCGATCTGGAAACTGCGGTAGGCGTCGAGTCCATCGCGCTCGAACAACGCGTGGCTGTCGCCGAGATCGAACAGCGCACGCGAGGAGATCGCCACGACCAGTCGCTGGTCGCTGGCGGCGGCCGGATCGTGGACGTCGGTGGCGGGAAGGTTCATCGGATATCCGGGCAGACGATCGGTTCAATCTAGCAGAGGAACGAGAGACGAATCGCGAGGGCGCGAGCGCATATGTCTTCGAAAAGCCCTCTCAAGTGCCGCGTTGCTGCCGCGGATTCCACGAACCACCGCACACATCGGACCGGCGCCCTCGCGACTCGCCTCTCGCCCCTGCTTTCAACCTCACTCCGCGGCGAACTGTTCGTCGAGGATGCGCTGTTCGAGGTTGTGCTCGGGATCGAACAGCAGGCGCACGCCCTGCCCTCCGGACTGCCTGATCGACACGCTGCGCACATCGCGCACTTCGTGGAAATCGGCCGTGGCGCTGACCGGGCGCTTGCCCGGGTCGAGCACGCGCAGCATCACTTCGGTGCGATGCGGAAGGATCGCGCCGCGCCAGCGGCGCGGACGGAACGGGCTGATCGGCGTCAACGCCAGCACGTTCGCATCGAGCGGCAAAATCGGGCCGTGCGCGGACAGGTTGTACGCCGTGGATCCGGCCGGCGTGGAAACCAGGATGCCGTCGCAGATCAGCGTCGACAGCTTCACGATGTCGTTGAGCTGCACTTCGAGATGCGCGGCCTGGTTGCTCTGGCGCAACAGCGATACTTCGTTGAAGGCCAGCGCGGTGTGCTCGTTGCCGGCTGCATCGGTGACCTGCATCTGCAACGGGAACAGCGACGCGGTGTGCGCGCGCGCGATCCGCTCCGGCAGTGCATCGATGCGATGCTTGTTCATCAGGAAGCCCACGCGGCCGAGTTTCATGCCGTACACCGGCACCTCCAGCTCGCGGTATGCATGCAAGGTGCGCAACATGAAACCGTCGCCGCCGAGCGCCACGATCAGCTCCGCCTCGGTGGGCAGCACATCGCCGTAACGGTCCACCAGCTTGCGCCGCGCCTGCTGGGCGACGTGGGTATCACTGGCGACGAAAGCGAAGCGCATCAGGAACTCTGGGTGGCGGGGAGGGGCTCAAGAGTACGACAGAGCGGCTGTCTCGCCCTACTTCGTGTCTTTCGGCAAGCGTTGCCCCCCTCCCAGCCTCCCCCTGCGAACAGTGGGAGGAGCTAAGCGCAAGGCATCGGACGAGCCGCAACACCCTCCCCCTTCTCGCAGGGGAGGGACGGGGTGGGGTCAATCCGCGGGAAAGCCCCAGACAAGGATCAAACCGGCACCTGCGCCAGCTGGGCCAAGCGACGTACCGCCACCGAGGCGATCGGGTAATCCGCGTTCTGGGTGAGGATTTCCGCCAGCATGCTGCGCGTGTACTGCAACGTGGCGTCGTCGCGCTGCAGCCATGCCTGCACCGGCGTGATGTCGGTGCGGTCGTTGCCCATCGTCAGCACCTGCAGGGCAAGCGCACGATGCTGGTGGTTGAGCTCATCCAGCAGCGACCCGCGCGCCTGCGCGTGCCAGTGGCCTTCGACCGGCAACGCCTCGATCTGGTCGCGCAGCCATTCCAGGTCGAGCGCCTCGCCCAGCTCATAGAACACGTGCGCCACCTTTTCCATCGAATGGCCGCTGTGCTGCGCCACCTCGACCATGTCCAGCGTGGCGCGCAGCTCCGGCATGCGCGACAGGCGCACGGCCAACGCCTCGGGCATGCCCAGGCCTTCCCATTTTTCCTGGTTGCTGGAGAACTCGCCCTTGCCGGTGGGCGTCAGCACGTCGGGCAATACCCTGCGCAGGGCCGACACGCCTTCCTGGTAACGCTCGACGTTGGCGGCGATGTCCAGCGTGCCGCCGGGGCGGTTGAGCAGCCAGCGTGTCATGTGCCGCAGCAGCGACCAGATCTGCTTGACCGCATCGATCTGCGTGTTTTCGGCGACCTGGCTGTCGAGTGCCTCGATCTCCGCCCACAGCTCGCGCGCCTCGAGGATCTCGCGCGCCGCGGTGTATGCCTTGGCGACCGCCGCCGGGCGCTGGCCGGTGTCTTCCTGCATGCGCATCATGAAGGTGGCGCCCATGCGGTTGATCGTCGAGTTGGTCACCGCGGTGGCGATGATCTCGCGCTTCAACCGATGGCGCTGCATGTGCTCGGCGTATTTCTCGTGCAGCGGCTCCGGGAAGTAGCGAACCAGCTCGCGCGACAGGTACGGATCTTCCGGCACGTCCGAATCGAGGAGCTGCTGATAGAGACGGATCTTGTCGTAGGACAGCAGCACGGCCAGCTCGGGACGGGTGAGGCCAGTGCCGCGCGTCTTGCGCTCGACCAGCTCCGCTTCGCTCGGCAGGTTCTCGACCTGGCGGTCGAGCGTGCCTTCGGCTTCCAGGGTGCGGATGAAGTGCGCCATCGAGCCGATGCGGCCGACCGACTGGTGCTCCATCAGGGTGATCGCCTGGTTCTGGCGGTAGTTGTCCCACAGCACCAGCTGGCCGACCTCGTCGGTCATCGCGGCGAGCTGGGTGTTGCGCGCGGCTTCGGTGAGCTCGCCGCGCTGCACGGCGTCGTTGAGCAGGATCTTGATGTTCACCTCGTGATCGGAGGTGTCCACGCCGGCGGAATTGTCGATGAAGTCGGTATTGAGCAGCACGCCGTGCTGCGCCGCCTCGATGCGGCCCTTCTGGGTCATGCCCAGGTTGCCGCCCTCGCCCACGACCTTGCAGCGCAGTTCGGCACCGTTGACGCGCAACGCATTGTTGGCGCGGTCACCGACATCGGCATGCGTCTCGGTGGAGGCCTTTACATACGTGCCGATGCCGCCATTCCACAACAGGTCGACCGGCGCCCTCAGGATCGCGCTGAGCAGGTCGCTCGGGGCCATCTGCGTCACGTCGGGTTTCAGGCCGAGCACGGCGCGCACCTCCGGCGACACCGGAATCGATTTGGCGCTGCGCGGGTAGATGCCGCCGCCGGCGGAAATCAGCGAACGGTCGTAGTCGTCCCAGCTCGAACGCGGCAGCTTGAACATGCGCTCGCGCTCGGCGAACGATTTTTCAGTGTCCGGATTCGGATCGAAGAAAATGTGGCGATGGTCGAACGCGACCACCAGCCTGGTATGCCGCGACAGCAGCATGCCATTGCCGAACACGTCGCCGGACATGTCGCCGATGCCGACGCAGGTGAAATCCTGCGTCTGGCAATCGCGGTTGAGCGAACGGAAATGCCGCTTCACCGACTCCCACGCGCCCTTGGCGGTAATGCCCATGCCCTTGTGGTCGTAGCCGTTGGAACCGCCGGATGCGAAGGCGTCGCCGAGCCAGTAGTCGTGCTCGATCGAAATGGCGTTGGCGATGTCCGAGAACGTGGCGGTGCCCTTGTCGGCCGCGACCACCAGATAGGGATCGTCCGCATCGTGGCGCACCACGTCGTGCGGATTCACCACCTTGCCTTCGACCAGGTTGTCGGTGATGTCGAGCAGGCCGTTGATGAACAGGCGATAGCAGGCGATGCCCTCGGCCAGCTGCGCGTCGCGATCGCCCGGACCGCCCGTGATTGCCGGCGCCTTCTTGACGAAGAAACCGCCCTTGGAACCGACCGGCACGATCACCGTGTTCTTGACCATCTGCGCCTTCACCAGGCCCAGCACCTCGGTGCGGAAATCCTCGCGCCGATCCGACCAGCGCAGGCCGCCGCGCGCCACCGCGCCGAAGCGCAGGTGGATGCCTTCCACGCGCGGTGCGCACACCCATATCTCGCGGTACGGCACCGGCTTGGGCAGCTCGGGCACTTCGTGCGAATCGAGCTTGAAGCTGATGTAAGGACGGTGCGCGCCGTCCCAGGTCTGGAAGAAGCTGGTGCGCAGCGTGGCGTGGATCACCGCCTTGAAGCTGCGCAGGATGCGGTCCTCGTCGAGGCTGGAGACGTTCTCCAGCAGCACGCCGATGGCATCGCGCACCGTGGCGTACTGTTCGCTGCGCGGCAGCGACAGGGACGTGCCAAGGCTTTCGATCAGCGCCGGGTGCGCATCCTGCACGCTCTGCGGAATCAGCGCGCGCATCTCGGTCACCAGCGTGGCGCCAGCAGCCTTGAGCTCGTCGGCCGAAAGATCCTCGCGACGCGGGTCGAACTTGGCCAAGAACAACTCGACCAGCAGGCCGGCGATGGCCGGATAGTTGTTCAGCGTGTCCTCCATGTACGACTGCGAGAACGCCACGCCAGCCTGCAACTGATATTTGCAATAGCCGCGCAGCATTGCCACCTGGCGCCAGCTGAGCTTGGCGCCGAGGATCAGCCGGTTGAAGCCGTCGTTCTCGGCATTGCCGCGCCAGATCTGCTCGAAAGCGTCCTCGAACAGCGCGCCGACCTGCTCGACGCTGAAGGTGAGCTTGCCCACCGGCTGCACTTCGAAATCCTGGATCGACAGCTGCGCACCGTCGCAGGGGATCTCGTAGACGTGCTCGGTCAGCACGCGCAGGCCGAGGTTCTCCAGTTGCGGCAGCACTTCGGAAAGCGCGATGTCGCCGCCGCTGCGGTACACCTTGAAGCGCAGCGTCTCCGGCGCCTTCGGCGGGTGATAGAACGACATGCGCAGCGCATTGTCGCCTTCCAGCAACGACAGCTGATGCACGTCCTCGGCGGCCACCGCCGGGCTCACGTCCTCGACGTAGCCGGCGGGCAGCGATCTGGCGTAACGGTTGGCCAGCACCACACCCTGATGGTCGCCGCGCGCACGCACCAGCGCATCGCGGACTTCGTCGTGCCAGTTGCGTACGATGCCGGCAACGTCCCGCTCCAGCGCCGCCAGGTCGTATACCGGCTGGTCGCCGATCTTCGGACGCAGCACGATGTTCAGGCGTGCCAGTGCGGCCTCGCCCATCTGCACCGACGAATCGCTCTGTTCGGCATGCAGCGCCGTGCCCAGCAATGTCTCGATGCGTTCACGCACCGAGGTGTTGAAGCGGTCGCGTGGCACGAACACCAGGCAGGTGAAGAAGCGCCCGTAGCGATCCCGGCGCACGAACAGCCGCGTGTGCGCACGCTGACGCAACTCGAGGATGCCCATCGCAGTGGCGAACAGCTCGTCCTCGCTGCCCTGGAACAGTTCCTCGCGCGGCAGCGTCTCGAGGATATGGCGCAGCGACTTGCCCGAATACGAGTCGCGCTTGAGGCCCGATCGCGCCAGCACCGCCTCGACCTTGTGGCGCACCAGCGGCACGTCCTGCGGACGCGCCATGAAGGCATTCGACGAGAACAGCCCAAGGAACCGCTGCTCGGCCACGGCACGGCCATCGGCGTCGAATTTCAGCACGCCGATGTAATCCATGTAGCCGGCGCGGTGCACGTGCGAGCGCGCGTTGGTCTTGGTCAGGATGATCGTGTCGGTGGCACCGGAATGCGGCAGGTCGCTGGCAGCGAGCGAACGCAGCGAGCGCGGCGCCACCGAACGCTCCTGGCGCTGCAGGATGCCCAGGCCCGACCCCTCGATCGAGCACAGCACCCGATCGCCATCGGCATCGGTCACTTCGTACTCGCGATAACCGAGGAAGGTGAAGTTGTCGTCGGCGATCCAGCGCATGAACTCGCTGGCCTCCTGTATCGACGACGCGTCGGTCGGCAATTTGCGCTGCGGCAGGTCGTCGGCGATGGCCAGCGCCTTGTCGCGCATCGCGGCCC
Organism: Rhodanobacter sp.; assembly: GCA_036398675.1. Lineage (GTDB taxonomy): Bacteria > Pseudomonadota > Gammaproteobacteria > Xanthomonadales > Rhodanobacteraceae > Rhodanobacter. Next base: position 31,313 of record DASWOQ010000083.1, read on the forward strand.
AATCGGTGACCGAGAGGCGCACGTCGTCCAGCGCCGCCTCGATCTGCTCCTTCAGTTGTAATTGCGCAGCCTCGTCGGCGACGCGGTCGATCTCGAAGTGCATGACCGACTCGGGTACGCCGGCATCCTCGCCCAGCGCCTGCAGTTTGCCGGAGGCATCGCGCGTGGCCTTCACCACCGGATGGATCACCGCGTGGATCTGCTGCTTCGCCGAAACGATCATGCTGACCGTATCGACCAGGAACGGCATGTCGTCAGTGACGATCTGCAGCAGGCTGCGCCCGGCATGCGCGTCCGCTGCGTGGATCACGCGCACCGAAGCACGGCCGACCTGGCGCTGCTGCATGAACTCCACCAGCCCGCCGACCACGTCTGCCCACTGCGCCGTGGTGTGCATGTCGGCATCGCTGTCGGCGATGCGCGCGAAGAATGCCTGGCAAAACAGCTCTGCCTCGCGCAGTTGCTGCGGTGACGTATTGGCCTTTTTCAGCTCGGCCAGCACGTCGAACGGGAGGGACGTGTCGTTCATTGCGCGGATCGCATTCATGGCATCTTCTGGTCAAGGGAGACAAGAGTCTGGAAGCAGGGTAAAAAGCCTTGGAAGGATACGCTGCGGACCATGCCGAATCCACCGATGCAGCGCCCTCCACGCCGTGTTCTTGCGCTTTGATTCATGCAGCCAGCATGCCTCCGGAGTGTTGCGATATGAGGTCCGATGCATTCCCTCTCCCCACTTCTCGATGACGCCCGGCCAGCAGCATCGGACGTATCCATCCAGCGGATGCAACCGGCCTTCGGCTGTCCAGATGGCAGCAGCCTCTGTCAATGACTGGATTCATGTCATCCATAAAATGTAAACTGCCCGGTATAGCTGATCCACGAAGGCATCGCAGCACGTTTCGCAGCACTGCACGAAGTGGATCGCGGCGGCGTTTTCCGCCGCCAGGCCAACCTAATGACACAAGACACACGATCCGCGATGCAGTACATAGTCTTCCGGCTTTGCTGCACTGCGGTCTGACTGCGACCCATTTCCCCCGTTCAAGTACGGAGCCTCCATGAAGCCCCTTTTGTCGCGCACCCCCCTGTTGGGCCTGAGTCTGCTAGTGCTGGCCGCTTGCAGCGGCAAGAATCAGGCGCCGCCCTCGCCCCCGACGCCCGAGGTAGGCGTGATGACCGCGCAGCCACAAACCTCGCCGCTGACCAAGGATCTGGTCGGGCGGCTGTCGCCGTTTCGCAGCGCTGATGTTCGCGCGCGCGTTGCGGGCGTATTACTGAAGCGCTCTTACGACGAAGGCACCGATGTCAAAAAGGGCCAGGTACTGTTCCAGATCGATCCGGCGCCGCTGAAGGCAGCCCTGGACGCGAGCCTGGGCGCACTGGCGCAGGCACAGGCGACTTACACCAACAATAAGATCACGGCGCAACGTGCCCGCGAGTTGGCACCGAAGGGTTTCATCTCCAAGTCCGACCTTGACAATGCCGAGGCCGCCGAGCGCAATTCGGCGGCGGCCGTGCAAGCGGCGAAGGCGAATGTGCAATCGAGCCGGATCAATCTCGGCTACGCCGACGTCACCTCGCCGATCGATGGCCGCGCCGGCCAGCAGCAAGTGACCGAGGGTGCACTGGTGGGCAATGGTGATGCCACCTTGCTGACCACGGTGGACCAGATCGATCCGCTGTATGTGAATTTCACCATGAGCGTGGCGTCGATGGAACAGATGCGCAGCGCGCAGACCAGCGGCAATATCACCCTCGCCGAGCCCAACAAGGCGGCCGTCACCGTGACCCTGCCCGATGGCAGCAACTACGCCGAACCCGGCGTGCTGGACTTTTCCGACACCACGGTCAACCCGGCAACGGGAGCGGTCAATTTGCGCGCGAAGATTCCAAATCCCAAGCACAGCCTGCTGCCCGGAATGTATGTGACGCTCAGAGCCGAGCTGGGCCAGCAGCACAAGGTGTTCTTGATTCCACAGGCGGCCTTGCAGCGCGATACGACCGGCAACTATCTGATGAGCGTCGGCAGCGACGGCAAGGTATCCCGCAAGAGTGTCACCACCGGCGACATGACTGGCAGCAACTGGGTGATCACTGACGGCCTCCAAGCCGGCGACCAGATCGTGGTTTCAGGCCTGCAGAAGATCAAGGACGGTGGCCAGGCCAAGGCCACGCCGTGGCACGCCGCGCCGCCAGCCGGCGGCAATCCGTCGCCCGCCGCCTCGGGTACCGCCCCGAGCGGCAAGTAACGGAGTCCGATCATGCCGAGTTTCTTTATCGACCGCCCGATCTTTGCATGGGTGGTAGCCATCCTGATTTCGCTGGGCGGCGTACTCGCCATCCTCAACATGGGTGTGGAGTCGTATCCGAACATCGCGCCGCCCCAGGTGACGGTGAATGCCACCTACCCCGGCGCCAGCGCCGACACCACCGAAAAAACCGTCACCCAGGTGATCGAGCAGCAGCTCACCGGCATCGATCACCTGCTTTACTTCAACTCCTCGTCCGGCTCGACCGGCCGCGCCACCATTACGCTGACCTTCGAAACCGGAACCAACCCCGATATCGCCCAGGTCCAGGTTCAGAACAAGGTGGCGCTAGCCACACCGCGCCTGCCTGCGGAGGTAAACCAGCAGGGTGTGGTGGTGGCCAAGGCCAACCCCAGCTTCTTGATGGTGCTGGCGGTGAAATCCGACAATCCGAGCATTGACCGCGATCGGCTCAACGATATCGTGGCGTCACAGGTACTCGACCAGATTTCGCGCGTACCTGGCGTCGGCAGCACCCAGCAGTTCGGTGCCGAATACTCGATGCGCATCTGGCTGAACCCGGACAAGCTGCAGGGCTACAACCTGTCTGCCACGCAGGTACTGGCTGCCGTGCAGGCGCAGAACGTGCAGTTCGCGGCTGGCTCGCTGGGTGCCGATCCGGCAATACCGGGCCAGGGCTTCACTGCGACAGTGGCAACGGAAGGCCGCTTCACCACGACCGACCAGTTCGCCGCGATCATCCTGCGCACCAATCCCGACGGCACCACCGTGACCTTGGGTGACGTAGCGCGACTCAGCTTCGGCCCCAGTAGCTACGGCTTCGACACCGAGTGGGACGGTAAACCGATTGGTGCCTTCGCAATCCAGTTGTTGCCCGGCGCCAACGCACTGGATGTCGCCAAGGCAGCACGCGCCAAGATGGACGAACTGGCGCCGAGCTTTCCGCAGGGCGTGAGCTGGTTCAGTCCATACGACAGCACGGTGTTCGTCACCATCTCGATCCATGAGGTCATCCAGACGCTGATCGAGGCGATCATCCTGGTGTTCCTGGTGATGCTGCTGTTCCTGCAGAACATCCGCGCCACGATCATCCCGACGCTGGTGATCCCGGTGGCCCTGCTTGGCACGTTCCTGGGCATGCTGATGATCGGCTTCACCATCAACCAACTGACGCTGTTCGGCATGGTGCTGGCGATCGGCATCGTGGTGGATGATGCGATCGTGGTGATCGAGAACGTCGAACGCATCATGACTGAGGAGCACCTGTCGCCGAAGGAAGCCACGCGCAAGGCGATGGGCCAGATCACCGGCGCGGTGGTGGCGATCACCGTGGTGCTGGCGGCAGTGTTCGTGCCGTCGGCGATGCAGCCGGGCGCCTCCGGCATCATCTACAAGCAGTTCGCGCTGACCATTGCGCTGTCCATGGGCTTCTCGGCGTTCCTCGCGCTGTCGTTCACGCCGGCCCTGTGCGCCAGTTTCCTGCAGCCCGAACACCACAAGAAAAAGAACATCGTCTTTCGCAAGTTCAATGATGTGTTCACCTGGACGACCAACACGTACACCGGCCACATCGGCAGCGCGGTGCGCCATGCGCCACGCTGGATGTTCGTTTTCGTGCTGATCTCGGTGCTGGGCGGATTCCTTTTCACGCGCCTGCCCGGCAGCTTCATTCCCGAGGAAGACCAGGGTTACGCGCTGGGCATCATCCAGTTGCCGCCCGGCGCCACCAAGGAACGCACGGCCGCAGTCATGGCCCAGATGCGCGATATCCTCAAAAAAGATGGTACGGCGGAAGGCGTGCTGCAGGTCACCGGCTTCAGCTTCATCGGTTCCGGCGAAAACGTGGGTATGTCCTTCATCAAGCTCAAGGACTGGTCCAAGCGCGATATCACCGCCGCCCAGTTCATCCAGCGTGCCAATGGGGAAATGCAGCAGATTCGCGACGCCACGGTCTTTATTGCCAACATTCCTACCATTCAGGGATTGGGCCAGTTCGGCGGTTTCGACATGTATCTGCAGGATCGCGGCGGCGCGGGACATGACGCACTAACCCAGGCTCGCAATATGCTTTTGGGGTCGGCAGCGAAGAGTGCATTGCTGACTGGCGTTCGTCCGAACTCGGTGGACGATGCGCCCCAACTGAATCTCAGTGTTGATCGCGTGCAGGCCCAGTCCATGGGGCTAGCGGTGAGCGATGTGTACAACGTGATCAGCACCATGCTGGCACCGGTGTACGTTAACGATTTCACCTACGGCGGCCGCGTGAAACGTGTCACCCTGCAGGCCGACACGCCGTATCGCATGGGTCCGGACGCGCTGCAGCACATGTATACGCCGAGCACGCAGATGAACAGCGACGGCACCGCGCAGATGATCCCGCTATCCAATGTAGTAAAGACGAGCTGGAGCGTCGCATCGCCATCACTGACCCGCTACAACGGCTACTCGGCGGTGGAGATCGTCGGTTCGCCATCTCCGGGGCATGCCTCGGGCGAAGCGATGAGCGAAATGGAGCGGATCGTCGGCAACGATCTGCCCAAGGGCTTCGGTTTCGACTGGACCGGCCAGTCCTATCAGGAAATCCTCTCCGGCAACGCGGCCACGCTGCTGATGGTGCTGTCGATCGTGATCGTGTTCCTGGCCTTGGCCGCGTTGTACGAAAGCTGGTCGATTCCGGTGGCAGTGCTGCTTGTGGTGCCGCTCGGTCTGCTCGGCGTGGCAGTGTTCACCCTGCTGCGCGGCCTGCCCGATGACATCTACTTCAAGATCGGCCTGATCACAGTGATCGGCCTGGCCGCGAAGAACGCGATCCTGATCGTGGAGTTCGCGGTAGCCGAACAGAAGTCCGGCCGCACCTTGCGCGATGCCACGGTGGATGCCGCCCGCCTGCGTCTGCGGCCGATCCTGATGACCTCGTTGGCGTTTATCCTCGGCGTGTTCCCGCTGTTCATCTCGAGCGGCGCCGGTGCCAACGCGCGTCACGCGATCGGTACCGGCGTGATTGGTGGCGTATTGTTCGCCACCTTCCTCGGCGTGTTGCTGATCCCGGTGTTCTACATCGTGGTGCGCCGCCTACTCGGCGACAAGCTGGATGGCGATCCGGCAAAGCCGGGTAACGGCACGACGCCCTCGTCCGATGCAGGACTGCATCAAGCCTGATCCATTTTCTATGGTCATGAAAAGCCCCGCGCCCATCGCGGGGCTTTTCATATCTGCTGTCGGAAAAGTAACGCCGCGCTGCGGCTGTGACCCCACATTTCAGGGATCGCTTCCGCTGCGTAGAATGTCGGCTGCATCATTGCGGGGAGACAGTCCATGCGCGCCATCCAATTTCCGATCCAGCTCTCGTCATCGCTTCATGGGTGACGCGCAATCAATCCAGGACCATGGGCAACTCAACAACTTCGACGGCCTGCGGTTGCTGGCCGCGCTGCTTGTGCTGTTCTCCCATCAGTTTGTGTTTCTCGGCCGGCTCGAACCGTCACCGGCGGGCGATTCGCTCGGCATGATCGCGGTCATGATCTTCTTCGTCATCAGCGGATACCTGGTGACGGAAAGCTGGTATCGCGATCCGCACCTGACGCGTTTTGCGCTACGGCGACTGTTGCGCCTGTGGCCGGCACTGGCGGTAGCCACCGTCGCGATCGCGCTGATATCGGCATTCATCACCACACTCCCGGCGCACGAGTACTTCGGTAGCGCCACGCGCAAATTCATCATCGCCAATACCCAGTTCCGCACCATCTACCAGTTACCCGGCGTGTTCGACGTCACTCCGGCCAACGCGTCGCTGTCCGCCGTCAACGGCAGCTGGTGGACGATACCGGTGGAAGCAAGGTGCTACGTCTATCTCGCGGTGCTCGGTGCCATCGGCCTGCGCCGGCGATGGCTGTCCGTGCTCGCGTCGACACTGGTCGTGCTGATGTACGTCAAGACGCTGCCCGGACACTCCAGAGCGGATCCTTTCGACAATTTCTGTTTCTTCTACGTTGCCTTTTTCATGACCGGCGTATGCGCACGGCAGTACGAGGTCGGGCTTCGGCGTGCCCGCATTCCGCTGCTATGCGCCGGCGTGGCTTGCCTGCTTGCAGCGGCGTTGTTCGACCAGCCGCGCCTCGGCGAGTGGGTTGTGATCGCACCGTTGACCCTGCTGATCGGCAACCGGAGCACGCCGGTCATCCGCTCGGCGGGCCGGTTCGGTGACCTGTCCTACGGCATCTACCTGTATGCGTATTTTCTGCAGCAGGTCGTCGTGAAATTCTGGCCCGGTCCGGCGCCTCTCGCAGGCTCACTGGTGCTGGCGACCTTGGCAACCGTGACATTGGCATGGCTTTCCTGGCACGCCGTCGAGGCGCCCGCGCTGCGGCTCAAGCGCCATCTGCGTCGATGGTTTCCGGACACTGCCGCCTGAAGTGCAAGGCGTTGCGGGACGCTTTCACTGGCGCCCCGCCATGCAAATCTCAAAGCATTCAGCGCAAACCGGTTTCCGCGCGCGCGATCACCAGTCGCTGGATCTCGCTGGTGCCTTCGTAGATCTCGGTGATCTTGGCGTCGCGGAAGAAACGCTCGATCGGCATCTCCTTCGAGTAGCCCATGCCGCCGTGAATCTGCACCGCCTGGTGCGCGATCCACATCGCCGCTTCCGACGCCACCAGCTTGGCCATGGCGGCCTCGGTGCCGAAACGGCCGCCGTTCTTCTCCGCTTCGCCTTTGGTCCATGCCGCACGCAAAGTGAGCAGGGTCGCCGCATCGAGCTTGCATTTCATGTCGGCGATCTTGGACTGGGTCATCTGGAACGTGCCGATCGGATGACCGAACGCCTTGCGGTCACGCACCCATTGCAGCGTGGCCTCGTACGCGGCGCGGGCGATGCCGACCGCCTGCGAGGCGATGCCGATGCGGCCGGCGTCGAGCACGCCCATGGCGATCGAGAACCCCTTGCCTTCATCGCCCAGCAGGTTTTCCTTCGGGCAGACGTAGTCGGCGAATTCGATCTCGCAAGTGGCCGAAGCACGGATGCCCAGCTTCGGCTCGGACTTGCCGGCGTGGAAACCCGGCAGTTGCGTGTCGATGATGAAGGCCGACACGCCCTTCGCACCGATGCCAGGCGTCGAAATCGCGAACAGCACGATGTAGCGCGCGACGGGGCCGGAGGTGATCCAACTCTTCTTGCCGTTGATCACCCAGTCGCCACTGGCATTTTTGGCAGCACGGGTGTGCATGGCCGACGCATCGGAGCCGGACTGCGGCTCGGTCAGCGCATAGGCGCCGATGGCTTCGCCGGTGGCGATGGCGCGCACGAACTTCTGTTTCTGTTCCTCGTTGCCGTGCTTGAGGATGCCGTTGCAGAACAGCGAGTTGTTGACCGACATGATGGTCGAGGTGGCGGCGTCGGCTGCGGCGATCTCGATCATCGCCAGCACATAGGCGACCGGATCCATGGCGGCGCCGCCATATTGCTCCGGCACCTCGATGCCCATCAGGCCGAGCTGGCCCATCTCGCGGATGTTTTCCAGCGGAAACTCGCCCTTGGCGTCCAGTTCGGCGGCAACCGGCACGATGCGCTTCTGCGCAAAATCACGGGCGATCGACTGGATCGACAACTGGTCTTCGGTAAAGCTGAAATCCACGGGCGACTCCGGAAAGCGTTGGGCAACCTAGAATTCTAGCCAATTTCCATGAACGTCCCCAAGTGTCGCAGCAAAAGCCAGGAGTGCCGGCTCCGTCGAAATGCTCAGTGGCCTTGCGCATGGATATTGAGAATCTCCTGCGATATCCGCGCCTTCTCGTCCTTCTGCTGCTGTTCGGCACTCGGGCATTGGCCGCCGTGGTCGTTGCTGTCCGTGCCGTCGCCGCACGGAAATCCCGTCGTCGCGGCGAATCGGTGCACCGGGCCATCGGGAAGGTGAGACGCGGGCCGGATATGCGGGTCGCCAATCGGGTCGCATCCCGGCAACACAGCCACCACAAGACATGCAGCGACGAGGGTAGGAAAAATGCGCATGAAGCGTCCCTGGATCATCAAGCCCGCCAAGCCTAACCGATTGCCGCAGGCACCGGCTTCCGCCCGGATCAACGGAGCCCGTTCATGGACGTTCACATTCCTCGCCGAAGTGCGCTTGACTCCTTGTATGCGCAGGCCTAGCCTTTGCCATCTTTGTATCGCGATAGAAGGATAACGATGGATCTGGCGACCGCCTCCAGCGTGCTTCGCCTGCTGGCCGATCCCACCCGTGTGCGGCTGCTGGCGCTGCTCGAACACGAGGAGCTGACCGTCGCGGAGCTTGCCGCCGTGCTGCATCTGGCGCAGCCGCGCGTATCCACGCACCTGGCCAAGCTGAAGGAAGCCGGGTTGGTGCGGGACCGCCGCGCCGGCGTATCGGCCTACTACCGCGCCAACAACGACGGCGACGGCGCACAGCACGGCCTGCTGGTATCGCTGCGCGAAAGCATCGACGATGCGCTGCTGCGCGAAGACAGCAGCCGGCTGCCCGGGGTACTCGCCAACCGCGCCCGCGAGGAAGGCTGGGCCGACACCGTGGCCGGCGACATGGAGCGCCACTATTCACCCGGACGCACCTGGGAAACCCTGGCGCGTTCGCTGCTGCAGCTGCTCGAAACCGGCGATGTACTGGATATCGCATCGGGCGACGGCATCACCGCCGAACTGCTGGCGCCGCATGCGCATTCGATTGTCTGCATCGATTCGAGCGAGCGCGTGGTGGAAGCGGCGGCGAAGCGGCTCAAGTCGTTTGCCAACGTGCGCGTGACCCAGGGCGACATGCATGCGCTGGATCTTGGCGAGCAGCGTTTCGACCTTGTATTGATGCTGCACGCCCTGACTTATGCCGAGCAGCCCGCGCAGGCCGTTGCGGAGGCAGCGCGGTTGCTGCGCGCCGGTGGACGGCTGCTCGCGGTGACACTGGGCCAGCACGACCACCGTGCCGTGGTGCAGCCGTTCGATCACCGCAACCTCGGCTTCCGCAGCGAACAGCTCGACGGCTTCGCCCGCGCCGCCGGCCTTGAAGTCATCAGCTGCAACCGCGTCAGCCGCGAGCGCAAGGCACCGCACTTCGAAGTGATCAGCCTGCTCGCGCGCAAGCCGGCATGACGGTTCGTCGACAAGCAATGCATTACCCGAGGACATTCCGATGAGTACCCTGCCCTGGATCCACCCCGATCGCGTCAGCCTGCTCGAACAGGCATTGCGCCAGCGCATCCTGATTCTCGATGGCGGCATGGGCACCATGCTGCAGGCGCACGAGCTGGACGAAAGCGGATTCCGCGGCGAGCGCTTCGAGCATGGCCACGATGGCCACGCGCACGACCACGCCGGCACCTGCGATCTCAAAGGCAACAACGACCTGCTCACGTTGACCAAACCGGAAATCATCCGCGGCGTACACGATGCCTATCTCGAAGCCGGCGCCGACCTGGTAGAAACCAACACCTTCAATTCTACCCGCATCAGCCAGGCCGACTACAAGCTGCAGCACCTCGCGTACGAGTTGAACCTCGAAGGCGCCAGGCTCGCGCGCGCCGCCTGCGATGCGATGACCGTCAGGACGCCGGACAAGCCGCGCTTCGTCATCGGCGTGCTTGGCCCGACCAGCCGCACGGCCTCGCTGTCGCCCGACGTCAACGATCCGGGCTTTCGCAATGTCACGTTCGAGGAGCTGGCCGAGAACTACACCGAATCCGCCAACGGCCTGATCGATGGCGGTGCCGATGTGATCATGGTCGAGACGATCTTAGACACCCTGAATGCCAAGGCCGCGTTGTTCGCCTTGAGCGAACTATTCCACCAGCGCGGCGCGCGCATGCCGGTGATGATCTCCGGCACCATCACCGATCGTTCCGGCCGCACGCTGTCCGGCCAGACCGCCGAAGCGTTCTACTACTCCGTGCGCCACGCGCGTCCGCTGTCGGTCGGCTTCAATTGCGCGCTGGGCGCAGACGACCTGCGCCCGCATATCCAGACACTGTCGAACATCGCCGAAAGCTATGTCAGCACGCACCCGAACGCCGGCCTGCCGAACGCGTTCGGCGAATACGACGAGACGCCCGAACACATGGCCGGCGTGATCGGCGGCTTCGCCCGCGACGGCCTGCTGAACCTGGTCGGCGGCTGCTGCGGCACCACGCCGGCGCACATCAAGGCGATCGCCGAAGCGGTGCGCGACTACGCGCCGCGCGCACTGCCTTCGATGGAAGTCGAGGCGGCATGAGCCCGTCACCATCACGACTTGACCCCGCCCCAACCCTCCCCTGCTGCACGCAGGGGAGGGGAATCATGTTGCCCGACGCTCTTGCCCCTCCCCCTGCTCGCAGGGGGAGGTTGGGAGGGGGTTCAACTTGCCTCGAACTCCCAGTCGGCATGGACTTCACCCGAACCCAAGGAAGCAAGAACATCGCATCACTCCACGGTGTCATTCATGAGTAACGCCCGCCACACCCGACTGTCCGGCCTGGAACCGCTGGTCATCACGCCCGAGCTGTTGTTCATCAACGTCGGCGAGCGCACCAACGTCACCGGTTCGGCGCAGTTCAAGAAGCTGATCAAGGAAGACCGCTACGACGAGGCGGTCGAAGTAGCGCGCCAGCAGGTCGACAACGGCGCGCAGGTCATCGACATCAACATGGACGAGGGCCTGATCGATTCCGAAGCGGCGATGACCCGCTTCGTGAATCTTATCTCGTCGGAACCCGACATCGCGCGCGTGCCTTTCATGATCGACTCGTCCAAGTGGACGGTGATCGAGGCCGGCCTGCGCTGCCTTCAGGGCAAGGGCATCGTCAACTCCATTTCGATGAAGGAAGGCGAGGAGCAGTTCCTCGAGTATGCGCGCAAGGTGCAGCAATACGGTGCCGCTGCCGTGGTCATGGCCTTCGACGAGCAGGGCCAGGCCGACACCTGCGAACGCAAGGTGGAAATCTGCTCGCGCGCCTACGAGCTGCTGACCAGCAGGCTCGACTTCCGCCCCGAAGACATCATCTTCGATCCGAACATTTTCGCCATCGGCACCGGCATCGAGGAACACAACAACTACGCGGTGGACTTCATCAACGCCACGCGCGAATTGAAGCAGCGCTTCCCCGACTGCCACATCTCCGGCGGCGTCTCCAACGTCTCGTTCTCGTTCCGCGGCAACAACACCGTGCGCGAGGCGATCCATGCGGTGTTCCTCTATCACGCGATCCGCGCCGGCATGGACATGGGCATCGTCAACGCCGGCGCGCTGACGATCATGGACGACATCGACCCCGAGCTGCGCCAGCGCGTCGAGGACGTAGTGCTCAACCGCCGCGACGATGCCACCGAGCGATTGCTCGACATCGCCGACAACTACAAGGGCAAACGCGGCCTGGCCGTGGTCGAGACCCTCGCGTGGCGCGACAAGCCGGTGAAGGAACGGCTGAGCCACGCGCTCGTGCACGGCATCGACCAGTTCGTGGTCGAGGACACCGAAGAGGCACGCCAGCTTTCCTCGCGTCCGCTCGACGTGATCGAAGGCCCTTTGATGGACGGCATGAACGTGGTCGGCGACCTTTTCGGCGCCGGCAAGATGTTCCTGCCGCAG
>DASWOQ010000084.1:0-50210 GCA_036398675.1 Rhodanobacter sp.
GCGGTGCTGAAGCAGTTCCTGCTCGACAAGGGTTTCCAGCAGCCGCCGTACACGACGTCGCAGGAATTCATGGATGCGCTGGCGAAGGGCACCGATCCGAAATGGAAGGGTCTGCTGGATGACTTCTTCTGGAAGATCACCCTGTTCGACAACCGCATCACCGACGCCACCGCGAAGAAACTGCCGAATGGCCAGTACGAAGTGACCATGAAGGTGCATGTCGGCAAGATCTATGTCGACGGCACCGGCAAGGAAACCGAGGCGACACCGGACATCCCGATCGACATCGGCGTGTTCGCCGCATCCACCGGCGCCGGCAAGGACGGTGTGCCGCTGTACCTTGAAAAGCGGATGGTGCCGAAGGGCGACAGCACGATCACGGTGACGGTCGACGGCAAGCCGTTCGACGCCGGCATCGATCCTTACAACGAGTTGATCGATCGCGTGTCCAGCGACAACCGCCGGCCGGTGACCGTGCAGTAACCATCAGCCAGACACGCAAAAAAACCGCGACCGGCGCGCAGCCGGTCGCGGTGATCGTCACGGAAGCGATGAAGAACCGTCAGCGCTGGGTGACCTGGTCGTCCCCATCGGCAACCTGATGCTTCTTGCCATCATGCTCGCGCGTCATCAGTTGCAGTTGCGAGCCATCGGCGAGGCGAAAGCCGAACTGCTTCTCCAACTGCTCCAGCTCGGTGAGCCGCGGGCAGAGCATTTTTGCGCGTGCTTCCAGCTTGCCGGAACGTGCCTTCATTTCCTTGTCGATCGATGTGTCCAGCGAATCGGCGCGCGCTTCCAATTCACCGGCCTTTCCGGTCACCAGCGAGGCCAGCACGCCGGCGCTGACCGAACTGGCCAGTTCATTGGCCGCGTTTTCCACCTGCGTCTCGATGGCGTCTTCGAAGCCGTGCTCGTTCCAGTGGTCGCTGCCGATGCCGGCGTCGAGCTTGATCAGTGCTTCGCGATGCGTGCGGTTCAGGCGCTTGACCAGCGCATCGCGATCATCCGCGTCGCCGCCAAGCGTGGCGGCCACCGTCGTCAGCGAATCGAAGGCAATGCCCATGGCGTCCTGCGCCACACCGGCCATCTCCGGCAACAGCGTGCGCACGTTTTCTTCGTATTGCCGCAGCCTCGCGGCATCCGTAGCCGAGACGGCCACACTTTGCCCATCGACGCGCAACTGGCCGTCGTGCATGAAGACCCTGGCCGGATGCCCGTCGGAACGCACGAAGGTGACGCCGTCCGGCTTCGCCTGCACGTCGTAGTTGGTGTCGAAGCCGCAATGATCTCCATTGATCTGGATGCCGTCGGCTGATGCCTGGCCGCTCAATGCCAGCCCGATGGCCAAAACGAGTACCGCGATGCCGCTGCGCATGATGATCTCCCTGAGTCCGGACCGATTGTCCAGCCACCGCTACGATGCGGCGCCCGGTCACAAGGTTTAATCCGGGGCGTCCGGGCCGCATGGGCCAGGGGTCATGCCCCGCCATTGGTCATGCACTGCAGCTACGCGATCGACACCCCGGTTGAAGCAGGTCAGAGCCGGCGATCGTCGATGTCGGTGACCCTGCCGTCGACGATGGTGACCACCGTGACATGGCCATCGCGCCGATAGCGCCACTGCTCGGCAGGCTGGTCGTTGTTGTTCACCACGCGGGTGCCGCGGCTGCGCCGGCTGCCGCCGGAATGGCTGCTGCGCCGATGGGTCCTGGACGACGGCTTGCCCAGCAATTCGGTGACCCGTTCGCTGCTGTCACCCGCTGACAGCACGCGATTGCCGACGCGCAACGTGGCCGAGGCCTGTGCGGCCATGGCGAAAACCAGCAACGCGACGATGAAGATGATGCGCATGACGTGCTCCTTGTCAGTGTGGATTCGGAAACCCTTTCCGCGCCGCCATGCTTTCAAATCATGACGATCCGTCACGGCGACTAATTGTGGCGATCCTCGATGTTGCTCACCTTGCCGGCAAAAATCGTCACGGTGATCACGCGGTCGTGGTCGCGTGGATACTGCCAGCGCTCGCCACGAAACGCACCGTAGGTATTCTCGATGGGCTCCTTGTATGCCGGCGTTCCCAGCAATTGGATGGCATACGCGGCGGGATCGCCTACCGTCAGGACTTTCTGGCCGACGCGAAGGGTTTCGCCAGCAAAAACACTCAGGCTCAAACCAAGCAGCGGAATCAGCAAAAGACGACGCATCACACTCTCCCTGATGGACCGATCTCGAAACCTGGAACCCGGCTGCGCAAGAATACGCCGTTTCGTCTGGTGTGTTCGTGCGGCCGAGAAGCGCATTGCGATGCGGAAAGCGACCACAGCGGTCGATCACGTCGCGATGCCTGTCCACATAAACGTGGAACTCGCCGAACCGTGCACGCTGTTCGGCGGAGGACGTCGCAGCGCAGCGCACCGAACAGCTCCACCGAGCGCCATTGCAGCGGAACGCTTTCGGCATGTTCCAGCGGCATGTAGGCGAAAACGCGCTGCAGGGGTGGCAGTTTGCGATCGTGGCCGTTGGCGATACCGGACAAGCCCTGGCTCTGCGCCTTGACGTCCTGCGCCCACGCGCAAGCGTCATGTCGATACAACATTGAACTGATCGGGCAGGATCAGCGGCACCAGCCAGCCAGGAGTATTCCCACCCAGTCGTCAAGATGACCTTCCGCAGCCGCTTCGGCCAACCTGCCGAAGCGCTGGCGGATGGCATTGTCGAACGCTGCGTCGGCGACGTACCTGCGCGCGGCGTTTTCTTCGGCGAACCAGAAATCGAGGACGTCCCGCGCGTCGGGCGACACGACGACTCCGTCAATAGCGCGCGGTGCCGCCCAGGTTGTGCATGTCGAGATGGATGTTGCGCAAGCGCGGCAACTGGCGCCGCAATACCAGGACCGAACCGACGGGCGATGCCGCGATGGCATCCTCGAAGGCATGCAGCAACGCGCTTTCGTCATGGGCGAGTGCCTGGAGCCAGGCGTGGTCGCGCTGCGCCGCAACGCGTACCAGCAGATCGGCCGCCTGTTGCTTCACCATGCCAAGCCGGCTGCCGCGGAGTCGCGGCTTGCTGCCGGTGGCCAGCACTTGCGCCTGCATGTCGGCGATCAACAAGTCGAGTGTCTGCGCGTTCTCGCCCAGCACCATGCGCAGGCCAGGCTCGCATGCCGCTGCAGCATGTCGGTACAACCTGCGCAGGTCGATGCTCCGGCGTATCAGGTCGTTGCAGACTGCATTTGCTGCACGTGGCGGCATGGTGCCCTCCCGGCGTTCTCGATGAATCGGACCCCATCGTCGTCCCCGAGCACTTAGCAGAACATAAACCCGGCGTGATCTCCGGCCGCTGATCCGTCGCGACTCAAACGCCATCCGTCGCTATGGACCGACCTGCAGAAGATTCAGCGGTTGTCGGTTGCTGCCGCGCACGCCCTGCTGCAAGTCGGCAAGGCGCTGGATCGACGGGCACAGCGCCTGGATTTGCGGACGCAGCGCCTGCATCCGACGCTGCAGGCGCGGCTCCAGTTGCGAAGCGAGGTCGGAGGCGCGGTCGCGCAGATCCGACGCCGTCTGCATATCGCCGCTCAAAGCGGCATTGACCGCCTGCTGGCCGATGTCGGCGGCAATCAGCGGCACCAGGTCGGAGGCGATCTGGCTGGCGTACTGATCGGTGGCATCGCTCTGCCAGTCGTGGGTGCTCTGGCTGGCTGCGATGCGCTGCTTGATTTCCACGGCGCGGGCACTCAGTCGGCGTTCGAATTCCGCCCGCGTCTCGTCGCTCATGCCCACGCTGCTGGCTTCGGCACGCATGGCCTGCACCGCCATGTCCACACCGTTCTGCGCGACCTTGCGCGCGCGTGGCGCCAACGTGCGCAGCTCGCGCTCGAACAGCGAGAGGCGATCCTGATCCTCCGGGTTCAGGCGAACCGCGACGCCGTCCGTGCGCAATGTGCCGTGCTGGATATCGACGTGGAAGGGTGCCGGTGATGCGCGATCGAACACCAGGCCGTCGGTTTTCAGCGTGACGTCGTAACTGCTGCTGGCATGGCAGGTTCCGGCCAGATCCTGTGCATGCACATGCGATACCGAAAGCGCCGTCAGTAGCAGGACTGGCAGATGGAAGGTACGGCGCATGGAGTGGACTCCCGGATGAGTGCCCCAGCGATACCTGCCGCTGTGCCAACCCATGCTGAATGCTGCTGGGACCGTTGCCCTGCCAAACGGATGCAGGCTCAACTCTCGCTGCCCATGATCGAATCGTGGTGCTCGACGCGCTCGATATCGTCCAGCCACACGTAGCGGCTCCAGTCCGAGGTACCGGCGCGTTCCAGCCGCACCTGTGCGTTGATGCCCTGATTGCCGTCCGCATCGCGGAATTGCTGCACGGTCGGGCGTGCGCTGACGATCCCCTCGCACGAATTTCCGTCACGCAGCCACAGCGAAACGTGACCGTTCGGCGGCAACTGATGCACCAGCGCTTCCAGTTGCGCGATGCGCGCGGGATCGGAATAGACGTGTTCGGCCTGCTGGCTCATGACGATGCTCGATGGCGGAAACCGGGATCACGCTACGACGGCCTGCGGCAAGAACGCGTCAATTCATTCGCCCGGCCGGTGTGTGGCCGCTAGACTGCGCGTTTCGCGACCTCGTCCCGACCATGCCTGATCGCTCCGATTCCCTGCTCCGATACCCCGCGTTCGTCGCGTTCTGGTTTGCGCGCACCGCGTCGAGTTTCGGTTTCCAGATGTTGTCGGTGGCGGTCGGCTGGCAGATCTATTCGATCACCAGCCGCGCGTTCGACCTGGGCCTGATCGGACTGGTGCAGTTCGTGCCGTCGGTGGTGCTGGCGCTGCCGGCCGGGCATGTCGCGGATCAATTCGAGCGCCGGCGGATCGTGCTGCTCGGACAGGTCGTGGAATGGATCGCGATCGTGCTGCTTGCCGGCATGAGCTTGGCACACGGCATCCACGAAACCGGCATCCTGCTGCTGGTGTTCGTGATCGGCGTGGCCAAGGCGTTCGAATTCCCCGCGATGCAGTCGATGCTGCCGGCGCTGGTGCCGGCGGAGATCCTGACCCGCGCGATGGCGGTCAACGGTTCGGCCGGACAGGCCGCGATGGTCATGGGCCCGGCGCTCGGCGGTTTCCTCTACGTGGCCGGTCCGGGCGTGGTGTATTCGGTCGCCGCGCTGCTGTACCTGATTTCGATCGTGCTGCTGATACGCCTGCGTTACGCGCAGGCCCCGCCGCGCCGCGAGCCGGCGACCTTGAAGACGGTGTTCGCGGGCGTGCACTTCATCCGGCATCGTCCCGACGTGCTTGGCGTGATCTCGCTGGACCTGTTCGCCGTGCTGCTCGGCGGCGCCACCGCGCTGCTGCCGATTTTCGCCAAGGACATCCTGCACACCGGCCCGTGGGGCCTGGGCCTGCTGCGCGCCGCGCCGGCGGTCGGCGCGCTGCTGATGTCGCTGTGGCTGGCGCACAACAACCTGCAGCGCCGGGTCGGCTCGATCATGTTCGCCGCGGTCGCGGGCTTCGGCCTCGCCACGCTGGTGTTCGCCGCATCCACCACGTTGTGGCTGTCGCTGCTCGCGCTGTTCGCATTGGGTGCGTTCGACATGGTGAGCATGGTGATCCGCGGCGCGCTGGTGCAACTGGACACCCCGGACGACATGCGCGGCCGGGTCAGCGCGGTCAACGCGATCTTCATCAACACCTCGAATCAACTGGGCGAATTCGAATCCGGCATGCTGGCCGCCTGGATGGGTGCGGTGAACGCGACCGTGCTCGGCGGTATCGGTACACTCGTCGTGGTGGGCTTGTGGATGGCGATGTTCCCGACCCTGCGTCGGCGCCAGCGCCTACAGGTCGACCAGCCCAGGGCGGCCGAGCCGGCTACCCATACTCTTTGATGCATGGCGCGGCACCTGCGCCTTTCCGGGATGGAGTTGCCTGTGATCACCACCTCGCCGAGCGAATTCCTCGAAGCCTTCGCTGCGCTGGCGCCCTTGCCGGATGCGGCGGCGACCGCACGCGCGACCTTCCTGGTGGCGCCGTCCGGATTCACGCTGGCGACGGAGTCGGCGCGCGACAACCGCTACATGGATATCCGCCTCGCGGTCGATCCGATGAAGGCGCTGGCGCAACATGGCGCGCTGGCGCAGGCCTTGCGCGCGGATTGCCCGGTGATCACGTTTCCCGGCGACCCGGCGACACCCGACGCGGTGTTTCCCAACAACGTGTTCGCGACCGCGCCCGGCCGGCTGATCGTGGGACGCATGCGCCATGCAGTGCGCCGGCGCGAGGCAGAACGACATGACATCCGCGGCTTCTTCCGCGATGTCCTCGGCTATGCGGAAATCGATCTTTCCGGCCGCAGCGATCTCGTCGCCGAGCTCACCGGATCGCTGATTATCGATCGCGCGCGCGGCGTGGGCTATTGCGGCCTCAGCGAACGCTGCGACATGGCCGGCGCACGAGCGATGCACGAGGCGTTCGGCCTGCGCCTGATGTTCTGCTTCGCACTGGCGCCAGCGGAGTACCACACCAACGTGGTGCTGACCCTGCTCGCCGGGCGTGCCGCGATCATCGCGGCCGATGGATTCCTCGATGCGGACGTGCCGAAGGCGATCGCCAGCGCGTACGGCGATCGCGCGGTATGGCTGGACGCACGACAAAAGCAGGCCTTCGCCGCCAATGCCATGGCACTCAACGAACGTCGCGTGTGGATGAGCGCGGTGGCATCCGCATCGCTCGCCGACGCGCAGCGCGAACTGCTGAAACAATATGGCTTCGACATCGGCACGGTCGAACTCGACGAGATCGAAAAGGCCGGCGGCAGCCTGCGTTGCTGCGTCGGCGAGATTTTCTGAAAGCGGATGGCGTGATCTGCGCCGATTGCCTGCGCGTTGCGCGTTACACGTTACTTCTGCATTCTCGGAGAGGCCTTCTTCGGCGCGCTCGCATCCTCTCCTACGGTCGTCCATCATGAAATCCCCGACACTCTGGCGCCTCGTTTTTGCCGCGCTCGCCGGCGCACCCGCGATGGCTATCGCGCAGGCAGCGGCCAACGGCCGTACCTGGGCCAACCCGGTCGACATCGACTACCGCTACAACTACGAGCAGATGAACGAGGGCATTTCGTACCGCACCGGCGCGGACCCGGCGATCGCGCGTTTCGGCGACGCGTACTACATGTTCCAGACCCTGGCCGACGGCTACTGGCGATCCACCGACCTGGTGCACTGGCAGTTCGTGAAACCGGATCGCTGGCCGTTCGACGGCCCGGTGGCGCCGGCGACGCTGGTGGCGAACGGCAAGCTGTTCCTGATGCAGGCGGCGATGGAACCGAAGCCGCTGCTCTACTCGACCGATCCCGCGCATGGTCACTGGGATTTCTGGACACGCTTGCTGCCGCCGGTTCCCGGTGCCGTCGGGTCCGGGCACGACGACGAGATCAAGGCGGGCGACCTGCCGCCCGGACCG
This sequence comes from Rhodanobacter sp., assembly GCA_036398675.1. Taxonomy (GTDB): domain Bacteria; phylum Pseudomonadota; class Gammaproteobacteria; order Xanthomonadales; family Rhodanobacteraceae; genus Rhodanobacter. The sequence continues at coordinate 7,478 of DASWOQ010000084.1, forward strand.
TGGGACCCGGGCCTGTTCCAGGATCGGGACGGCAAGACTTACCTCTACTGGGGTTCATCCAACATCTACCCGCTGTACGGCGCGCAGATCGACCTGAAGCTGCACGACGATGAAGGCGAAGGCCGGCGGCTCGCGTTCCTCGGCAAGCCCGAAGCACTACTCCGGCTGCATCCTTCCGAACACGGCTGGGAACGCTTCGGCCTCGACCACACCGACGCATCGACGGCGCCCTTCGTGGAGGGCGCATGGATGAATCGTCACGGCGACCGCTATTACCTGCAGTACGGCGCGCCCGGCACCGAATTCAACGTCTATGCCACCGGCGTGTACGTCGGCAAGAGTCCGCTTGGCCCCTTCATCTATGCGCCGTACAACCCGGTCGGCTACAAGCCTGGCGGCTTCGTGACCGGCGCCGGCCACGGCTCCACCTTCGAGGACGCCTACGGCAACGACTGGAACACCGGCACCATGTGGATCGGCCTGAACTGGCGGTTCGAGCGGCGCATCGACCTGTTCCCGGCCGGCTTCCATGGCGACGGGCAGATGTGGGTCGATACGCGCTTCGGCGATTTCCCGCAGCGCATGCCCGATCGCAAGCTGCGCGACGGCGAGAGCACCTTTACCGGCTGGATGCTGCTGTCGTATCGCAAGGCGGCGACAGCGTCTTCGACGCTACCCGGCCACCCGGCATCGGAGGTCACCGACGAGAACCCGCGCACGTTCTGGGTTGCCGCACGCAATGTGCCGGGCGAAACGCTTACGCTCGACCTGGGCGGTCCGCGCACAGTGCGCGCCGTGCAGGTGAACTTCGCCGATTTCAAATCCGGTCGCTATGGCGACGCGCCGGACATCGTCACGCAGTTCCGCTTGCAGGGCTCGCTGGACGGCAGGCAATGGACGACGCTCGCCGACCTTTCGCACGAAACGTGCGATCGCCCGAACGCCTATCTCGAACTCGAACAGCCCGCGCACATCCGCTACGTGCGCTACGTACACGGCCACGTTGGTGCGCACACGCTGGCGATCTCCGATCTGCGCGTGTTCGGCAATGCCGATGGCCCACCGCCGCCGGCACCCGTGCTGGTTTCCGCAAGCCGCCTTGCCGACAGCCGCGATGCGCAGATCGCGTGGAAGCCCGTGCCCGGCGCGGTAGGCTACAACGTGCGCTGGGGACTCTCCGCCGACCGGCTGCACTTCACCTATCAGCGCTTCGCCGACCAGCCGACCACGCTGGAGCTGCGCTCGTTGAACAAGGGCGTGAAGTACATGGTGGCGGTCGAGGCATTCGACGAGCGCGGCGTATCCGGACTGTCGCAGACAATGACACTCGATCCCTGATCGCGGCGCCGAACGGCGTTACCATGCATGAGGTACCTGCGCCATGCTCGATCATCACGACGGAGATTTGCCGATGTCCGTACCTCCTCCGATGCCGGTCAGGCATTCGACCTTCGTCACCGTGCTGGCCTGGATCTTAATCGGGCTGTCCGGCATCGGCACACTGATCGGCATCCTGCAGAACATCATGATGCAGATGCTGTTCCTGCCGGCCATGCATCAGCAGGCGCCGACTTTTTCTCCGGGCATGTCGCCGGGGATGATCTGGCTGTTCGGTCATTTCCAGTGGTTTTTCCGCATCTTCCTGCTGCTCGCGCTCGTCCATCTGATCGCCGCCATCGCTCTGCTGCTGCGCAGGAACTGGGGCCGCCTATTGTTCATCGGCGTCATGGTCTTCGACTGCATCTACCAGTTGGGCACGATCGCGATGCAATGGTGGATCACCGGCTCGATGACGCAGATCGTGCAGTTGCCGGGCGTGCACCGAATGCAGCCGGATGATTTCGCGCAGAGCATGCAGACGATGAACGGCATCATGTCGGTGATGCGCATGTTCAGCATGCTGATGGCGGTCGGCTTCATCGTGCTGTTCGTCTGGATCATCCGGCGACTGTGCAGCTCGGCGATACGTCGTGAATTTCAAACGTCGCTTGCTTCACCCTCAGGAAACTCACCGTGATCGTCGTCCACCACCTCAACAACTCGCGCTCACAACGCATCCTGTGGCTGCTGGAGGAGTTCGGCGTTCCGTACGAACTCAAGCGCTACCAGCGCGACGCCAAGACGATGCTGGCGCCGCCGGAACTGCGCGCGATCCATCCGCTAGGCAAGTCGCCGGTGATCACGGACGGCGACCTGACGCTGGCCGAGTCGGGCGCGATCATCGAGTACATTGCCGATCGCTACGGCAATGGAGAACTGCTCGCCATACCGGGCACCGCCGAGCGGCTGCGGCAGAACTACTGGCTGCACTACGCCGAAGGTTCGGCGATGCCGCCGCTGCTGTTGAAGCTGGTGTTCCAGCGGGTCGGCAGCGCACCGGTGCCGTTCTTCGTGAAACCGGTCGCCAAAGGCATCGCGCGCAAGGTGCAGCATGATTTCGTCGATCCGCAGCTGAAGCTGCATCTGGACTATCTGGACGGCGAACTCGGCGACCGCGAATGGTTTGCCGGTGACGCACTCAGCGTCGCGGATATCCAGCTGAGCTTTCCGCTGGAGGCCTTTGCCGCACGCGGCGGACTGGACGAGCGTTACCCGCGCCTGGCGGGTTTCCTGCAGCGCATTCATGCGCGGCCCGCATACCAGCGTGCACTCGAGCGTGGCGGCGACTTTCAACTGGGTTGAGTTGGCCGGAGCGAGCCCGCCGCCATTCGCTGAACGAACCATGGCGCGCGCCGTGGTCGTTTACATGTCGCTCACGGCAGCACTGGCAGCCTGTGAAACCTGACGACAAGGAGAACTGACCATGCGTAACCGTGATATCGAACGACAGATCCGCGACGCTGGCGAACGCACCGGTGAGCGGGTTCGCGGCTATGCGGATGAGGCTGCCGGCCGCGCACAGGGCCTGTACGAGCGTGGCCGCAAATGGAGCGATCGCTTCAGCAGCCGCGGCAGCCAGTACGGCCGTCGCCTGTCGAACGTCGCCGAGGATCTCGCCGATGAGGCGAACTACCACTATCGCCGCCTGCGCCGCCAGGTGCGCCGTCATCCCACGGCAACGGTCGCGATCGTCGCCGGCACCATCGGCGCCTTCCTGCTGCTGCGCCGCGCATTCCGCAGCGACGACGAGTGATCGAACGAGACGGCCTCGTCCGACGCCACTCGCGACACCCAGCAAAAACCCGCCATCCGGCGGGTTTTTGTTTGGACGTCCGTATGACCAGTGTGCGTCGGATGGCCGTCACACCGTCTGCGGGTTCGGCTTGTCCTGGTCGAGCTTGTATTCCTTGATCGCGCGACTGACGTCCTTGGCGCTCATCTTGCCTTCCTTAGCCAGCGCCGCGAGTGCGGCATGCGCGATCCAGCGACGATCGACTTCGAAGAACTCGCGCAGGTGGGCACGCGTATCGGAGCGGCCGAATCCGTCGGTGCCCAGCACGGTGTAGCGCATGCCATCGGGCATGAAGGCGCGGATCTGGTCGGCGTACTCACGTACGTAGTCGGTCGCGGCGACCGCCGGACCCGACTGGCCGCTCAACAGGCCGGTGACGTATGGCACGCGCTGCTCGGCCTCCGGGTGCAGGCGGTTCCAACGCTCCGCATCGAAACCTTCGCGACGCAGCTCGATGAAGCTGGGCACCGACCAGATGTCGGACTTCACGCCGAAATCCTTCTCCAGCAATTCCGCCGCCGCGATCACTTCGCGCAGGATGGTGCCCGAACCGAGCAACTGCACGCGCGGCTCGCCCTTCTTCGGCTTGCCCGCATCCTTGAACAGGTACATGCCCTTGATGATGCCTTCCTCGCAGCCCTTCGGAATATCCGGGTGCGCGTAGTTCTCGTTCATCACGGTCAGGTAGTAGTAGATGTCCTCCTGCTCCTGCATCATCCGGCGAGTGCCGTCCTGCAGGATCACCGCGACCTCGTAAGAGAAGGTCGGGTCGTACGACTTCACGTTGGGGATCGCGCCGGACATCAGGTGCGAATGGCCGTCCTCGTGCTGCAGACCTTCGCCGTTGAGCGTGGTGCGACCGGCGGTGCCGCCGATCAGGAAGCCGCGCGCGCGCATGTCGCCGGCGGCCCAGCAGAGATCGCCGATGCGCTGGAAGCCGAACATCGAGTAGTAGATGAAGAACGGCAGCATCGCCTGGTTGCTGACCGAGTAGCTGGTGGCTGCCGCCATCCACGAGCCCATGCCGCCGGCCTCGCTGATGCCCTGCTGCAGCACCTGGCCCTTCTGGTCCTCGCGGTAGTACAGCAACTGGTCGGAATCCTGCGGCGTGTACTTCTGGCCGAACGGCGCGTAGATGCCGATCTGCCGGAACATGCCTTCCATGCCGAAGGTGCGCGCCTCGTCGGCGACGATCGGCACCACCCGCTGGCCGAGCGACTTGTCGCGCAGCAGCAGATTCATGCCGCGCACCAACGCCATGGTGGTGGAGATCTCGCGGTCGCCGGTGCCCTTGGTGATCTGCTCGAAAGCGGAGATATCCGGCGCCTTGAGCTGTTCCTCGGCCTTGCGGCGCCGCTGCGGCAGCGCGCCGCCGAGGGCCTTGCGGCGTTCGAGCATGTACTGCACTTCCGGCGAGTCCTTGCCCGGGTGGTAGTACGGCACGTCCTTGAGCTTGTCGTCGGAAATCGGGATCTGGAAGCGGTCGCGGAAATGCCGCACGGCTTCCTCGTCCAGCTTCTTCTGCTGGTGGGTCGGGTTCTGCGACTCGCCGGCCGCACCCATGCCGTAGCCCTTGACGGTCTTGGCCAGGATCACCGTGGGCATGCCCTTGGTGTTCGACGCCGCGTGGTACGCCGCGTAGACCTTGTGCGGATCGTGGCCGCCGCGGTTGAGCCGCCAGATGTCGTCGTCGCTGAGGTTGGCGACCATCTCGCGCGTCTCCGGATACTTGCCGAAGAAATGCTCGCGCGTGTACGCGCCACCGAAGGCCTTGCAGGCCTGGTATTCGCCATCGACGGTTTCCATCATCAGCTTGCGCAGCACGCCCTTGGTGTCGCGTGCGAGGAGTGGATCCCAGTAGCTGCCCCAGACCAGCTTGATCGCGTTCCAGCCGGCACCGCGGAACACGCCTTCGAGCTCCTGGATGATCTTGCCGTTGCCGCGCACCGGGCCGTCCAGGCGCTGCAGGTTGCAGTTGATCACGAAGATGAGGTTGTCCAGACCTTCGCGCCCGGCCAGCGAAATCGCGCCGAGCGACTCCGGCTCGTCCGTCTCGCCGTCGCCGAGGAAACACCAGACCTTGCGGTCGCTCTTGGGAATCAGCCCGCGGTGTTCGAGGTACTTGAAGAACTGCGCCTGGTAGATCGCCTGGATCGGGCCCAGGCCCATCGACACCGTCGGTGCCTGCCAGTAATCGGGCATCAGCCACGGATGCGTATACGACGACAGGCCGCGGCCCTTGCCTTCCACTTCCATGCGGAACAGGTCCATCTGGTCTTCGCCGATGCGGCCTTCGAGGAACGAGCGCGCGTACACGCCCGGGCTCGAATGGCCCTGATGAAAGACCAGGTCGCCAGGGTGGTCGGCGCTGGGCGCGCGCCAGAAATGGTTGAAGCCGACGTCGTACAGCGTGGCCGACGAGGCGAAGCTGGCGATGTGGCCGCCGAGCTCGCCCGGCTTGCGGTTGGCGCGCACCACCATCGCCATCGCGTTCCAGCGGATCAGGGTACGGATGCGCCATTCCATCGCGCCGTCGCCAGGCGACTTCGCCTCATTGGCGGCAGCGATGGTGTTGACGTATTCGGTGGTGGGATCGAACGGCAGGTAGCCGCCAGAACGACGGGTCGAATCGACCATGCGCTCCAGCAGGAAGTGCGCGCGTTCGGTGCCGTCGTGGCTGATCACCGCATCGAGCGAATCCATCCATTCCCGGGTTTCGGTGGGGTCGATGTCCTGGTTGAGGATGTCGTCGAGCTGGTCCATGAAGATTCTCCGCGTCGCCGGGCGGCGCATGCCAGTGGGGGGTTGCGTCGCCAGGGATGCGACTGCAGCAGAGCGCCATCGCGTGGGAAGACCGGGGCCGGCAGGCGGGATGCCGCTGCGGCGGAACCGGACATCGCCGGATGACGAGCCATACCCGATTCTAGCTGGCCGCCGCGACCTCGCCAATCAAAACCGGCCATGCGTCGGCGCATGGCCGGTTCCGACTGCATAGCAGGCAAGTCGTGTGCGAAGCTCAGCCGCCGTTGCGGCGCTCGCTTTGCGCGGCGCGGATCTGCGCATCGACCACCGCCACGGCGGTCATGTTGACCACGCGGCGCACGGTCGAGGCCGGCGTGAGGATGTGCGCCGGCTTGTCCAGACCCATCAGGATCGGCCCGATCGCCACGCCGTCGGTCATCACCCGCACCATGTTGTAGGTGATGTTGGCCGCGTCCAGGTTCGGCATCACGAACAGGTTGGCGCGACCGCTCAGGGTGGTGTTCGGGAAGGTGCGCTGGCGCAGCGCCTCGTCCCAGGCGGTGTCTGCCTGCATCTCGCCATCCATATTCAGCTTCGGCGCGCGCGCCTTGAGGATCTGCCACACCTTGCGCATCTTCGCCGCGCTCGGGTTGTCGTGGCTGCCGTAGTTGGAGTGCGACAGCAGCGCGACCTTCGGCTCGATGCCGAACAGCTTCAGGCGATAGGTCGCCTGCAGCGTGGCCTCGGCGATCTGCTCGGCGGTAGGGTCGACCTGCACATGCGTGTCGAGGAAGAACCATGCGCCTTTGTCGTTGATGACGCCGGTCATCGCCGAGGTGCACTGCACGCCGGGATCGAGATCGAACACGCTGCGCAGGTAGCCGAGCTTCTTGTGGAAACGCCCGACCAGGCCGCAGATCAGCGCATCCGCCTCGCCACGCTCCACCATCAGCGCGCCAATCAGGGTGGAACGCGAGCGCAGCAGGTTCTTCGCCGCCGCCGGCGACACGCCGCGGCGCTCGGTCAGCGCGTGGTATTGCTGCCAGTACTCGTTGAAGCGCGGGTCGTTGTCGATATTGGTGATTTCGAAATCGACGCCCTCGCGCATGCGCAGGCCGAGCCGGTCGATGCGGGTCTGGATCACCTCGGGACGACCGATCAGGATCGGAAAGGCCAGCTTCTCGTCGATCACCGTCTGCACCGCGCGCAACGCCACTTCCTCCTCCGCCTCGCCGTACACCACACGCTTGCGATCGGCGCGCGCCCGCTCGTAGACCGGCTTCATCAGCAGGCTGGTGCGGTAGATGAACTGCGACAGCTGCTCGCGATAGGCATCCATGTCGGCCAGCGGACGCTGCGCCACGCCGGAGTCCATCGCCGCCTGCGCCACCGCCGACGACAGCATCACCAGCAGGCGCGGGTCGAACGGACGCGGGATCAGGTACTCGGGGCCGAAGGTCGGCACTTCGCCGCCGTAGGCGGTCGCCAGATCGCCGGCTTCCATCCGCGCCAGCTCGGCAATGGCGCGCACGCAGGCGATCTTCATTTCCTCGTTGATCTCGGTGGCGCCGACGTCAAGCGCGCCGCGGAACAGATACGGGAAGCAGAGGACGTTGTTGATCTGGTTCGGGTAGTCGGAACGGCCGGTGCCGATGATCGCGTCCGGGCGCGCCTTCTTCGCGTCGTCCGGAGCGATCTCCGGGCTGGGGTTGGCCAGCGCGAAGATGATCGGCTGCCGCGCCATGGTCGCGACCATTTCCGGCTTGAGGATGCCGGCGGCGGAAAGTCCGAGGAAGATGTCCGCGCCCTCGACGATCTCGGCCAGCGTGCGCTTGTCGGTGTCGCGCGCGTAGCGCTGCTTCTCCGGGTCCAGGTCGGTGCGGCCAGTGTGCAGCACGCCATCGCGGTCGAACGCGAGGATGTTTTCCGGCTTCAGCCCCAGCGACACCAGCATGTTGACGCAGGAGATGCCCGCCGCGCCCATGCCGGTGGTGGCCAGCCTTACCTCTTCGATTTTCTTGCCGGTGACGATCATCGCGTTGAGCACCGCCGCGCCGACGATGATCGCGGTGCCGTGCTGGTCATCGTGGAACACTGGAATCTTCATCCGTTCGCGCAGCTTGCGCTCGACGGTGAAACATTCCGGCGCCTTGATGTCTTCCAGGTTGATGCCGCCGAAGGTCGGCTCCAGCGACGCGATGATGTCGACCAGCTTGTCCGGATCGCGCTCGTCGATCTCGATGTCGAACACGTCGATGCCGGCGAACTTCTGGAACAGCACGCCCTTGCCTTCCATCACCGGCTTGCCGGCGAGCGGACCGATGTTGCCCAGACCGAGCACGGCGGTACCGTTGGTGATCACCGCCACCAGGTTGCCGCGCGCGGTCATCTCGCTGGCCGCGTTGGGATCCTCGACGATCGCCTCGCACGCATACGCGACGCCCGGCGAATACGCCAGCGCGAGGTCGCGCTGGGTCACCATCGGCTTGGTCGCGCTGACCCTGATCTTGCCGGGACGAGGATGGCGGTGATACTCGAGCGCCGCCTGTTTGAGTTCCTCGGGAAGGTTTGACATGGATAGTTAGGTCGCGAACAGGGAGACGAGATGGTAGCACCGCCACCCATGCCGACTGCTGACCGCGAGGTTCGCTTATAACCCCAGCGACAATTCGTCGCCCTGCACCCGCTGCATGTGGATGCCGTTGATGAACACCGAGAACGCCAGCTTGCCCGCCAACCCGTGCACGTGCTGCATCCACGGCGGCAGCCACCGGGGCGGCAGGATGGCGCCGGATTCGAAATGCGGCTGCAATGCGATCACGTCATGCAGCGCCAGCTTGCCGGCAAACAGGTGGCGCAGCAGATCCATGCGGCGCTCCTTCAACGCCCAGCGGAAGAAGGTATGCACGGTGAGCAGGCCGGCCAGGTACACGTTGTCCTTGGCGAACGCGGCGCCCCCGTTCAACGGTACGCCGCGGAACACGCGCTGCGCCGAATGGAAGCTGTCCGCAGCGCTCTGCCCGCAGGCGCTGAAGTATTTATAGACCTCGACGAAATCGGCGCCGTTGAGTGCCATGTCGATCGCCAGGATGCGAAGACTGATGCGTTTGAGCCGAGTGATGTCGATCGCGCCGGACATCAGCTCGGCAAACACCGCCAGCCCTTCCTGCGTGGCGGTGACCCGCGGCGAGGTGCGCGCCAGCGACGCCAGCAAGGGCTGGCGCCGCCCATTCAACGCGGTCAGCGAATGCACGAATGCCTCGTGCGCGAGTAGCTGGTGGCGATCGTATTCACTGAAGCTGGTACCGCCGCGCAGGCGGATGCGCGTGGCGCCGGCCGCCGCCTTGGCGGTGAGCTCCGGATCCACCTCGACACGGATCACGCCGGGGCCGAAAAACGCGTCGAGGGTCTGCGCCAGGTCCTCGCGCAGGACGTCGGCGGGGATGTTCACGCTGCTGTCGTCGGCCAGCAGGTCGGCACCCAGCTCGTCGGACAGCTCGACGAAGTAACGCGCCGCATCGAGGTTGCTGCGCTGGCTGCCCGGGATCGGATCGTCCGGGCGCCCATACAGGACGATCGACGGCGCAGTGACGCTGGCCGTGCCGACCGCCTCGAGCATCTCGGCGGCCGTGCGCCAGGATTCCGCGGTGCGCCGCAGGTAGTCGCCGAGCGGATCGATATCGTGCGGGTCGCTGCCGCCCGCCGCCGCCTCGATCGCCGCCAGTTCGGCGCGCGCGGCGGCCAGATCCGGCCGCGCATAGGTCACTTCAGGCAGCGCGAAGCGGCCCTTGCCGTATGCCTCGATCATGCGACTTTCGAGCGAGGCCGGCCACGCCACCGTCGACAGGATATGGATGCCGCGCACCGCCGCCAGCAGGCGCTGGTCGAGCGCCGCATAATGCTGGAGCCCGGGGGCGATTTCGCTGGCGCTCATCGCGGTGCCCTGCGCAATGCGTCCACGCGCCCGATCAACTCCTCGGCGATCGGATCGGGCTTGAAGGCACTCATGAAACCGCGCGGGCTGGCCGGGATGAAACTGAAATTGCGGTCATGGCGCGAATCCGTCCGCAGCATCACGGTGATACGGCGCGGGTTGGTCATGGTGGTGGCGTTGATGTTCATCACGTCGGTCAGCGCGACGCGACGCTGTTCGTCGCGGTTCTTCACCACCAGCCAGTCGCCGTCCAGCCACACTTCGTCCACCAGGTCCTGGATCAGCGTGCGAAAAATGAAATAGCCCACGCCGCCCATGAACAGCGGCGCCAGCAGCATCGGCAGGAACTGCCGCATATCGACCGGCACGCGGGCGTGCTGCATGCCCCAGAACGCGATGGCGAAGAAGACCAGCAGGAAACCGAACCAGAACAGCGGAAAGATCCGCTTGTAGAAGAACGTGGACGACGAGGACAACCGACGCATGCCTGCGCTCCGCAACGACGATAGCGTCAAGGACGATAGCGGAATCCAGGAGCTTTGGCTCACCCCGCCTATCTGCGGGACATGCGTGGAACGGCGTCAGTCGCGCTCGCGTTGCCCACGATGCCCGTGCGGCCGCTCGGTCGGGCGGCCGCCGCGCTGCCGGCGCAAGCGTGCCTCCAGTGTGGCGGCCTGCTCCTCGCGCTCGTCGTGCAGCTTGAGATAGTTGCGCCAGCGGCCGGGCGTCAGCTCGCCGGTGTCCAGTGCCACCTGCACGGCGCAGCCCGGCTCGCTGCCGTGGCCGCAATCGGCGAACCGGCATTGCTCGGCGAGCGCTTCGATGTCGGCAAACAGGTCGAGGTTTTCCTCGCCGGTGAGTTTCAGCTCGCGCATGCCGGGCGTGTCGATCAGGCAACCGCCGCTGGGCAACTGCAGCAGCGCGCGGTGGGTCGTGGTGTGGCGGCCGCGACTGTCGTGGCTGCGCACTTCCGCGGTGGCCATGCGCGCGCTGCCGAGTAGCGTGTTCGTAAGAGTCGATTTGCCGGCGCCGGAGGAACCCACCAGCACCGCACTGTCGCCCGGCTGCAGGTACTGCGCGAGCAGGGCGACGCTGGCCGGGTCCTTGCTGTTCAGCGCGTGGATCGGCGTGCTGGCCGGCAGCCTCGCGCGCAGTGCTGCGATCTGTTCGTCCGCGTCGTCGCGCGTGTCGAGCTTGCTCAGCAACACCACCGGTTGCGCCCCGGAATCCTCGGTCAGCGACAGGTAGCGCTCGATGCGCGCCGGATTGAAATCGCCGTCGAGCCCGGTCAGCACCAGCACGTAATCGATGTTGGTGGCGATCAGCTGGCGCTCGTAGCGCTCGCCTGCCGCCGCGCGCGACAGCACCGACCGACGCGGCGCCACCGTGACGATGTGCGGCGGCGTGCCGCTTTCCACCTCCACGAAATCGCCGACCACCGGGCGTTCGGCCGGATCGATGCCGCGCTTGAGGAAGCGTCCGTCCGGCTGCGCGCCGAACAGGGTTTCGCCGTCGTGCAGTTCATAGCCGGCGCGATGCTGGGCAACCACGCGGGCCAGTCGCAGACCCGCGGCGGGAAGTACATCGCCGCGCCATCCAATGCGGCGCAGACGTTCGATCGTAACGGCATCACTCATGAGGTCGGTCTGGCGGCATGGTTTGTCGATTATGCCCTGCCCGCGCATTGCCCGCGGATGAACCGGAATTCCGGCCGATTTCTGGCGCATTCGGCTCGCGCTGCGCGGCATCACGCTGCTAGCATCGACCTGCCGGCACGTCGCCGGCTGGGACATCAAAGGATGCCGGCGTTGGTTTCGATCATTCCCAGTGCGCACCTGGCGGACGTGCGCTACGAGATACGGGGTGCGCTGACCCGGCGTGCCCGCGAAATGGAGGCCGCCGGTCTCGACATCATCAAGCTGAATATCGGCAACCCCGGCCGCTACGGTTTCGAGGCGCCGGCCCATCTGCGCGAGGCGATCGCCGGCCATTTGCGTGACAGCGAGGCCTACGGCCACGAACAGGGCCTGGAGCTGGCGCGCGAGGCGATCGCCGCGCAACAGCGCGCCCGTGGCGCGCGCGGCGTCGACCCGGAGCGCATCTTCATCGGCAACGGCGTCAGCGAGCTGATCGACCTGTCCCTGCGCGCGCTGCTGCACCCGGGCGACGAGGTGCTGCTGCCGAGCCCGGACTACCCCTTGTGGAGCGCGGCCACCATCCTCAACGGCGGCCAGCCACGCTATTACCGCTGCCTGGCCGGCCACGGACACCTGCCCGATCCGGACGAGGTCGAGTCCTTGGTCACCCCGCGTACCCGCGCGCTGGTGCTGATCAACCCGAACAATCCGACCGGCGCGGTGTATCCGCGCGCGCTGCTGGAACGCCTGGTGGCGATCGCCGCGCGACATCGGCTGCTGCTGCTGACCGACGAGATCTATGACGAGATCCTTTACGACGGCGCATCGTTCCAGCCACTGGCGGAAGTCGCCGGCGAAGTGCCGTGCCTCAGTTTCGGCGGCCTCAGCAAGGTGCACCGCGCCTGCGGCTATCGCGTGGGCTGGATGAGCCTGTCCGGCGATCCGGCACGCAGCGCGGCCTATCGCGACGCGCTGCAGTTGCTCGCCGCCTTGCGCCTGTGCGCCAACGTGACCGCGCAGTGGGCGGTGCTGCCGGCCTTGCAGGACGCACCGACGATCGGCGCGCTGACCGCGCCGGGCGGCCGACTCCACGAGGCCCGTCGCGCCGTGCTGCAGGGCGTTGCCGCCAGCCATTACCTGGATCTGGTGACGCCGGACGGTGCGCTGTATGCGTTTCCGCAGGTGCGCGCCGACCATTTTCCGACCTTCGACGACGAGGCATTCGCCTTGCGGCTGCTGGAGCAGGAGTCGGTACTGGTGGTTCCCGGCAGCAGTTTCAACGTGGCCGGCAGCCATCACATCCGCCTGACCCTGTTGCCGCAGCCGGAGCAATTGCGCGAGGTGTTCGTGCGCATCGAACGGGTCCTGGCGCAGATGGCGTCGGAACAACCGCAACGATCCGCTGCTGCCGTGGCCTGATTCACCATGCCGACACCCACCCCTCCGCTTCTTCGCTACCTCGCCCTCGGCGATTCCTACACCATTGGCGAAGCCGTCGCCGCCGATGGCCGATGGCCGGCGCAACTGGTCGGCCGGTTGCGCCGGGCCGATGTAGCCATCGACGACCCGCGCACCGTCGCCGTCACCGGCTGGACCACCGACGAGCTGGCGCATGGCATGGATGCGGCGCATCTGGACCCGCCGTTCGACCTGGTGACCCTGCAGATCGGCGTGAACAACCAGTACCGCGGCCGCTCGGCGGGCGACTACCGGCTGCAGTTTTCCGACCTGTTGAAGGCCGCCATCGCACTGGCCGATGGCCGTGCCGCACGCGTGGTGGTGGTCTCGATCCCGGACTGGGGTGTGACCCGGTTCGCGCGGGAACAGGCCCGCGATCCGGCGCAAATCGCCCGCGAACTGGACGCCTACAACGCTGTTGCCCGCGACGAGGCGGTCCGCTGCGAGGCCCACTTCGTCGACATCACCGGCATCTCGCGCCGGCACCCCGAACTGGTCGCGGACGACGGCCTGCATCCTTCGGCGGAACAGTATTCGCTGTGGACCGATGCGCTGGCGCCGCTGGTGCGGAAAGCGCTGCGCCCGCGCTGAGCCTGCAACCCACCGCAACCGTGCTGCAACCTGTTCGCCATCGCACGGTGACCTTGCCCGCACACACTGGCGCCCCGGCCACCACCGGGGATTCATGCCATGAAAAACTTCCGCTGCCGCAGCGCCTTCATCTCCGACGTCCATCTGGGCACGCCTGACTGCAAGGCAGGCTATCTGCTCGATTTCCTGCGAAAACTGCACTGCGAAAAGCTCTATCTGGTCGGCGACATCATCGACATGGAAGCGCTCGCGCGCCGCCATTGGTGGCATCCCGAGCACAGCGCGGTGATCGCCGAGGTGTTCGACCTCGCCCGCCGCGGCGTCGAGGTCATCTACATTCCCGGCAACCACGATGCGCCGATGCGCGGCCTGCATGGCCAGAGTTTCGGCGGCGTGCAGATCGAACTGGATGCCGTGCACATCGGCGCCGACGGCCGCCGCTACCGGGTCAGCCACGGCGACGAGTTCGATCCGGAGCAGATCGGGCGCGGCTGGATGCTGCATGTCGGCGAGGCGATGCATCGCTTCATCTGCTGGGGCAACCGCCGCCTGCACGCGATGCGCAAACGGCTGGAGCTACCCTACGTGCCGCTTTCGATCATCGTCAAATCGCATATCGGCAAGGCGCTGGCATATATCCGTGCCTATGAGGAGCGTGTCGCCGGCGATGCGCGCGAACGCGGATTCGACGGGCACATCTGCGGACACATCCATTTCGGCCACGTGCGCGAAATCGACGGCGTGCTCTACCTCAACGACGGCGACTGGGTGGAACACTGCACCGTGCTGATCGAGGACCACACTGGCGCGATGGAACTGGTGCACTGGAGCGAGCAACCCACCGCGCTGGGCCGCGCCAGCCGCGAGCTGGTATTGCCCTCGCCCGCCGCCGCGCTGGCGCTGGCGCCACTGGGCCTCTGCCGGCACAGCCCGGATGAACTGCACCGGGCCGCATAATGGCACCTTGAACACCGGCGGGCATCGCCGCATATCGAGCGGCGTATCATCAGCGTTCTTTGCCGGAGCCTCCCATGTCCCTCGACACCCCCACCCGCGAACGAATCGAAACCCTGCTCAAGGACCACCGCGTGGTGCTGTTCATGAAGGGCGACCGCCGGCAGCCGATGTGCGGTTTTTCCGCCGCCGCCACCAACATGCTCAACGAACTGCTGCCGGACTACCACACCGTCAACGTGCTGGAAGACCCGGATATCCGCGAAGGCATCAAGGCCTACGGCGAGTGGCCCACCATCCCGCAACTGTACGTGGAAGGCGAGCTCGTCGGCGGCGCCGACATCATCCGCCAGCTCTACACCAGCGGCGAGCTGCACACCTTGTTCGGAGCCGCCGCGCCGGATCGCACGCCACCGGAAATCACCATCACCGATGCAGCAGCCGAAGCGATCCGCCAGGGCACCGCCGGCGCGCACGGTGTCGCGCTGCATCTGGAAATCGGCCCCGACCACAGCGCGGGCTTCCAGCTAGCACCGGCCGGCGACCACGACATCGTCGCCCACGCCAACGGCCTTGAAGTGCATTTCGATCCGGCCAGCGCGCAGCGCGCGAAGGGCATCGTGATCGACTGGGTCTCCACCGTGCAGGGCGAGGGCCTCAGCCTGAAATTCCCAGGCGCTCAGGAAATTAAGTCGCTCACCGTCCAACAGCTCCAGGCCCTCCTCGCCGCCAACGACATCACCCTGATCGACGTACGCCCCGCCCACGGCCGCGCCCAGGCAGCGCCGCTGACGCAGGCACGTGTGCTGGAGGATGAAGGCTATGAAAGCCTCGCCGCGCTACCCAAGGACACGCCTCTCGCCTTCATCTGCCACCACGGCATCTCCAGCCGCGCCATGGCTGAGCGCTTCGCCGCGCACGGGTTCAGCGATGTCTACAACGTCGAGGGCGGCATGGATGCTTGGGCTGCCGAAATCGATCCGGGTATACCCCGGTATTGACGGTTATCCAAGGGCGGGAAACCACGCACGCCGGCCTTGCATCCGCATGAATAGATAAATGCCACCCACGAAAAATGCCAGTCAGTTAAGCTGACTGGCATTTTTCGTGGGGTATTTTTGGGTAGACA
The DNA here is from genome assembly GCA_036398675.1 of Rhodanobacter sp. Classification (GTDB taxonomy): domain Bacteria; phylum Pseudomonadota; class Gammaproteobacteria; order Xanthomonadales; family Rhodanobacteraceae; genus Rhodanobacter. The sequence goes on from DASWOQ010000084.1 coordinate 23,095, forward strand.
AGATCGTCAAAACACACCGATTTCTCTGCCGTAAGAGACTCCAAATTAGGAAACTTTCAACACTAATTTCCCTAGCGTCAGGCGGCCCAATATTTGGAAGCAGTCACAGTCACTCGTGGATCATTATGACAAGTCCCGTTCAACCCTCATCAGCCTACCGAGATCTTTTCGTACAAGCAGGCTCGGCTCTCAGTCAGCGAAATGCGCGAAAGGCGAGCGAACTTGCCACAAAATTGCTGCAGCTTGAGCCAAACCATCCCGAAGTTCATTACATCGCAGGCTTAGCTGCCATGGATTTACGGGAGATGACTGCGGCGCTGAAACATCTGCATAGGGCGGCGAGCGCAGAGCCCAGGCACGCGCCGTACACCGTGCATCTGGCGAGAGCACTCGTCGAGACATTCCGCACCAGTGAAGCATTGCATGTCGCGAACATTGCCGCCGCCCTTCCAATGGAAGATGCCTTGTTGCTGGATACTCTCGGCAATATTTATATGCGATGCCACGCGCATGAACGAGCGATGTCCATGTTCCGTCGTGCAGCAGCTCTGGCGCAGACCAATGCCGATTGCCGATTCAACTATGCTACGTCACTGGTGTTTGCAGGCGACATTGACAGAGCCGAAAGCGAACTTGAGGCCTGTCTGACACTGGCACCGAATCACTGCGCCGCCCATGAATATTTGTCGCAGATTCGCCGCCAGAGCATAGACTCGAACCATATCGACCGACTGCTTTCACTGCTCGATAAGGCGGGTAATGATCGGTTTGGCTTGATGCGGCTGCACTTGGCTTTGAGCAAGGAGTACGAAGATCTGGGCAATTATCCCAAGGCGTTCGAACACACCATGCTCGGTAAATCGGCAGTCAGAGGCACCGACCATTATTCGATCGATCACGACGAAGCTATCGTGGCGGGATTGATCGATGCCTTCCCCGAACCGCAGCTCCAGCCTGCCGGCTACCTCACGGATGAACCCATTTTCGTGATGGGCATGCCTCGCTCGGGCACCACGCTGCTGGAGCGCATCCTCTCCAGCCATCCAGAAGTATATGCAGCAGGCGAACTGGCGAATTTCGGCGTCGCGCTCAAGATTCTTTCAGGAGATACATCGCCGAAACTACTAAGCCCGGAGGTTATCCACCAGAGCCACAATATGTCATGGGAGCGACTGGGCGATCAATACCTTTCCAGCACGCGGCCGGCCACCAGCATGAAACCCCGCTTCATCGACAAACTTCCGCACAATTTCCTATATGCGGGATTCATCGCCAACGCGCTGCCCAACGCAAAGATTATCTGCCTGCGGCGCAATCCACTGGACACCTGCCTAAGCAATTTCCGCATGCCTTTTCCCGAGGCGTCACCATTTTATGGCTACTCATTCGACCTGCTAAATACAGGTCGCTATTACATCCTGTTCGATCGCCTGATGGCACACTGGAAACGCATCTTTCCCGGCCGCATTCTGGAGGTTCATTACGAAACGCTGGTCGCCTCGCAGGAAGCTAGCTCACGACAGCTGCTGGAATTTTGCAATCTCCCATGGGACGACGCCTGCTTGAGTTTCGAACGCAATCGGACACCGGCATCTACCGCCAGCGCCACGCAAGTGCGGCAACCGATCCATAAAGCTGCCGTCGGGCGCTGGAGAAGATACGAAGCACAATTGGCAGGACTGCGGGATCTGCTAACCACGGCAGGCATCAACTGCGATCAGTGACACAGCCAGTGTACAAGTCCGCAAATGCTTAAACCTCGGAACGCTCGGTAAGAGCCCCGTCAAGCACAGGGCTTTTTCCATGCCGTGGCCCGCGTCTGTCAATCAGCTACCACTTCCAGCTAAGATTCGACTATCAGAAGGCCGTGCATTTTGTTCGTTAACAAACAAGACAACCTGGATTAATTAACTTTCCGAGAGGACTAAAAAATCCCCCGCGATGTGCGCGGGGGATTTTGCTTTTGACTCCAGTTAAAGAGTGCAGATTTCAACCATCAGAAGTCGTACGAAACACCGAACTGCAAGTAGCGCGGCTGCTCAAGTGTAAACGGGACCTGCCAATCGACTGACAGCGCTCCAGGACCCGACTCCGAGCCTGCAAGGTACTGAGTCGTCCTCTGCTGGTTCAGAACGTTGTAAACCATCGCAGTGAAGGCTAGCTTATGGTCGGCAAATGCCGGCCGATATTCAGCATTCAGGCTGACAAGCTCCTGCCAAGGCGTACGGCCCGTGCTGCCGTAAGCCGCGGGTGTGCTGTCAAGACCGCAGAAATGGTAGGGATTGCCACCAGCAGCGTAACCCGCAGGATCTCCCTGGGGAAAGCCTGGAGCGCCTGGGTAAAAACCTTGGCAGGTCTTGGGGACACCGGACAATACCTGGATATTGCCGCCCACCAGCCACTCAGGTGTGATCTGATAATAGCCGGTGAACTTCAACTGATGGCGACGATCATTGGTCTGGTCGCCACCGGCATATCGCATGAGGTACTGGTTGTCCCAGTCCTCGGTCTGCGAGACATCGTCCTGACCGATATTGGATCGTACCGAACCTTCAGTATTGCCGAAGCTGTGCGACAGGGTGTAATCGATACGCCCATACCATTTGCCATCGAACGGATGCTCGAGATAGAGATCGAGGGCCAGATACTTGCGCATCATATCCGGCTGATCGAAGGCAGACCATGGAATGGTCATGGTGCCATAAGTACCGTCTCCCTTGGCTACATTGAACGTAGAGCCGTGACCGGGATTCATGATATAGCAGCCTGACCCCAGAGCCGCGGCCGGATCGAAGCCTTGGGCAGCGCCCTCTGACTCGAACACGCCCTGGTCGCAGACATCATCAAGCATGCGACGCAAATTGCGGTAAGTGCCCTTGGCGCCAGCGGTCCATTTGCCACCGAGCATATCGAAGGCCTTGTCAACACCGGCGATATATTCGTCCTGATATTCTGCGCCCACGTTCTTGCTGGTGACTGTTTTCGGGTCCGGCGGCACCCCGAATTCATTGTTACCAGAAACGCCAGGATAATGGCCCTGGGGAATCTGGGTCAGGCCGGTCGGTGCACCGGTCACCGGATCAATACCGGTATAGGTAAAATACTGATCCGTGTAGACACTGCCGGCCGCCCCACGAATGGCTACATTGGCCGGTTCATCCAGGAAGTAACGCCCGGCATTGGCGTACACCTTGAGGCTGGAGTCGCCGAACACATCCCAACTGGCACCCAAGCGCGGCGACAAGTTCGGATGAGTCAACCGAATGTAGGCCTGACCATCGGGATTGTAGTTCTCGAACTGGTCGTTACGAACACCGATGGACACCAGCAGGCGATCGTTGACTTGCCACTGGTCCTCGATGAACTGCGCCTTTTGATGGACACGAACGCTTTCTGCACCAACGGTGTAGATGTTCTTATCCACGTAGTAACCCTGTCCGCCAGGCGCGCCCACCTCCTGACCAGGCAAGGAGGAAATTGGCGCATTGGGGTCACCCTTGGCGTAATCCCACAAGTAGCCCGGTCCGGAACGGGTGGTGCCGATATTCAGGGCCTGGGTATCGATATTATCGATACCGGCGGTGATGGAGTGATCACCTATCTTGTAGTTGATGTCGAACCTGAGATTACGCGACCTGTCCTCACCGGCCGGGTTGATAATGCTCTCAAGTGTCTGTGGCCCGTTTATGTTCTGGCCACCGGATTGGTACTGGGCACCAGCGATATATGCGTCGGGCCCACCGGCGGCCTGGCTGAAAATGCTCTGATGCATTTTGCCGTAGAGCGCATCGACGGTCAGATTATCGGTAATATAGCCGGTATATTTGGCCACCCACAGGTCAGCGCCATTCTTCGTACTGGTGGCCGGGGACAGAAACTGACCCCAAGAACCCTTATCTTTACCTGGAGTGTAATTGTAGGCATAGGTGCTGCCTTCGTACTCCGACTTGTTGGACGCACCGGTCAGTTCAAGGATATTGCTGTCGGTGATATTCCAGTCAATCTTTCCGTACCACTTCGGATTGGATTGCTTGTATTGGGTCGCCTGACCGCTCTCGACCGAACCGACATTCTGCCCATCGTGCTGCTTGTCTGCCTCGACGGCACCGAAAATGAACAGTTTGTCCTTGATCAACGGGCCGCCAAAATAGGCGGATTGCGTCTCTTCCCAATATTTGTTGTCGTTGCGGTACCGGTATGTCTGGCCTTGAGCACCGTCGGCACCGGAAAGGAACTGCGGACCGGTGGGATAATGCGTATTCCTCGGGTCGGCTTCCGTACCAAACGGTTGCCACAGCACCTGCGCCCCAAAATGCCACTCGTTGGTGCCGCGCTTGCCAACCATATTAATTACACCGCCATCGGAACGGCCATAGGCAGCGCCATAACCACCCGTAAGCACTTGCTCCTGATCAATCGCACCATAAGGCAAGCTGATGCCGCCAAAGCCCTTTAGCGGATCGGTGGTATTGAAACCATTGATGTAATAAGCATTTTCGGCGATTGATGATCCGCCAAATGAATTCAGCGACTGTCCGTTCGGGCCGGTGAAGTAACCGCTACCTGAGTTGACCCCAGGCGCCAATGTCGCAATAGCCTCCGCCGTTCGCTGAAGCGGCAATTTGGCCAACTGCTCAGAGGTAATAACCGTGCGCGAATCGACTTGACTCACATCGATCGACGGCAATGCGTTAGCCTGTACCGTCACACCACCTAAATTTGTGGTATCGGTAAATGACACACGCGTACCTGCGCCTACAGTCAAAGAGACATTTTCGCGTGAGTCGATGGTGGAACCATCTTTCCGAAGGCTAACCGTATAGCTGCCCAGTGGTAGCGAACTTAGGGAGAAGCGACCACTCGAATCCACGGATACTTCACGATTAACACCACTACCACCTTGAATTAGAACCGTCTCACCGGACGCTACAGGTGCGGTACCAAAGATTGAACCAGTCGTAGATTGCGCATAAATCGGCGTAACTGCCGATACGCCGTAGAGACTCAAAGTAGCCGCAACAGCCAAGCTCAGTCTTGAGACTGCTAGTTTGCGATTCCGCGAGATATTTTTGAGATTTGCACCACGCATACAGATGAACCCCTCGGTGTCGATTTAACCTGGATCCGGATAGAAAACCAGACCATTCACATCACGATGAATAAATTAAAGCGCTTACTTTCTATCGAGCGCTACTTCTCAAATGCCCAGCCACTAAGGCCCCGTATCCATTCAGTAACCTGACTTTAACCCACCCTTAGCAATTTGATCTTCGGTAACACTAAGGCGTCCAATAACGGAAAGTCAACAACATTATCTTACGAATTACGTAAGATAATACCAATTGAACCAAAATCGTAATTTAATACGCTCTTGGAGCAGGCAACATTCGGATCCTCAAAGCAAACTCCATCAAGCTTGAAACATGATGCGTGCTCAAATAAAAATCTTAAGAAGCATATTTATACGTAATTTCTTACGAATAAATTAGTTAAGAATGTATTTCGGACACAAAATTGTTTGGCTCAGTGTTGCCTAATGGTCATCTATAGGTAGCCTTGAACGCGAGCCACAGCGCGGCTAAGGCACCGTTGGTGAACCTATTGAGCGCTGTGACGCCAAGTGTGATCAACCCAGCGATCCACTGCAGGCGCTAGATCGGACATGGGAGAGCTTCTAAAGGCTACAAGCCGCAGCCAAAACGGAACGACGATTGGCTTTGTCTGCAAGACCGACGCGACGGCATAGCGTCAGCCAACAGCACAGTGGTCGACAAGCACCTGCGCGCGACCAACCTGCTACGCACCTTGGTGATGATGGAGATGAAGGCGATCGCCCGCAACTTGATACGCCTAACCCGGCTAAACACCGGAGACTTGTGCTCGCGTGAAGGGAGCCTGGAGTAATCCGGACGGATTGAACCTCGATGCCACATCTCTCAACGTAGAGCGCTTTCGAGATACTCTACAAACGCAGTCATTTACCTTAACCACCATTTTCCTCCTCAAACCGCAAATGCTTCACGCTGCGCCCATGCCGCCGCACCAGCTTCAACGCCTCGATGCCGACCTTGATGTGCGACTCGACAAATTTCGAGGTGATCTGGCGGTCGCTGGCTTCGGTCTTGACGCCTTCGGGGATCATCGGCTGATCGGATACCAGCAGGGCGCCGCAGGGGATGCGGTTGGCGAAGCCGGCGGCGAAGATGGTCGCGGTTTCCATGTCCACCGCCATGCAGCGGGTGCGGCGCAGATAGTCCTTGAAGGTGTCGTCGTGTTCCCACACGCGGCGGTTGGTGGTATACACCGTGCCGATCCAGTAGTCGTGGCCGAGGTCGCGGATCATGGTGGATACCGCCCGCTGCAGTTGGAACGCCGGCAAGGCCGGCACCTCCGGCGGCAGGTAGTCGTTGCTGGTGCCTTCGCCGCGGATCGCGGCGATCGGCAGCACCAGGTCGCCCAGCTGGTTCTTCTTCTAGCCCGCCGCATTTGCCGAGGAACAGCGCGGCTTTCGGTGCAATCGCACCAAGCAGGTCCATGACCGTGGCGGCGTTGGGGCTGCCCATGCCGAAGTTGATCAGGGTGATGCCGTCGGCAGTCGCATTGGGCATGGGGCGATCACGTCCCTGCACTTCCACCCCATGCCACTGCGCGAACAGCTCCACGTAATGGCCGAAGTTGGTCAGAAGAATGTGTTGTCCGAACTGCTCCAGCGGCGTTCCGGTGTATCGCGGCAGCCAGTTGGAGACGATTTCCTGCTTGCTTTTCATGGATTGGTCGCTTGAATCGTGTTACCGACGACGCCACGCCGGCGATAGGTCTCTGATGTCGCGTCATCTTAGGTGGCAAGCACGAACCCTCGCCAGCTTTCGGAGGCTGGGATACCGCACTGCACAAGGGAAAACAGGCGGTTCCATCGCGGCTCACGTGATATGTTTCGCGTGGCGATTCAGGGGAGAAGCGGCAATGCGTATGGGTTTGGCGATCGACGCGGCGTGCGACCTCTCGCCGTCGTTCCTGCAGCATCATCGGGTGACGGTGATGCCGATCACCGTCCGCGTGGACGGCGAAGTTTTCATGGACGACCGCGAACCGGCCGAGCTGCAGCGTTTCATCGATCGACGGCTTGGCAGCCGCAGTCATTCGGCGGAAACCGAGCCGTGTACGGTGGAGGACGTGCAGAAGCTGTTCCTCGAAAAGCTGGTGCTCGATCATGACTGCGTGTTCTGCCTGACGATCACCGCCACCCGCAGCCCGATCAACGAGCACGTGAACCGCGCCAGCTTCGCGATCCTCAAGAACTATCGGCATGCGCGCGAGCAGGCGGGCGTGCCCGGGCCATTCATGATGCGCGTGGTCGACACCCGCAACATCTTTGCCGGCGCGGCACCGGCGGTCTACGAGGCGGCGTGCATGATCGCCGCAGACGAACCGCCGGCGGCGATCCGCGAGCGACTCATCCATATCGCGAACAACAGCTACGGCTACATGCTGCCGCGCGACCTTTACTACCTGCGCGCACGCGCCAAGAAAAAGAACGACCGCAGCGTGAGCCTGTTCAGCGCCATGCTCGGCTCCGCGCTGGATATCAAGCCGCTGCTGCGCTGCTATCGCGGCGAAACGGGGCCGGTCGGCAAGGTACGTGGCTTCGAACATGGCTCCGAAGCGCTGTTCGGCTATGCCGCTCAACGCGTGCGTGCCGGCCTGCTGGTGCCGATGGTCTGCGTCAGTTACGGCGGCGACCTGGCGGTGCTGTCGAATCTGCCCGGTTACGCCGGGCTGCGCGCGGCGTGCGAGGAGTGTGCCGTCGAGTTGATGGAAGCACCGATGAGCATCACCGGCATGGTCAACGTGGGCGAAGGCGCGGTGACGCTGGGCTTCGCGGCCGAGGAACATGTCGCCGAGTTCTAGACGGCGTCACTGTGAATCCGTGGCCTGGCACCCGGCGCGCCGCTCGATCGCATTCCGGCTCTTCGCATTGCCGGTCTTCTTGGTCATCGGCTCGCCCGCGATGGCCGACACGGTCTACAAATGCATCGGCAACCACGGCAAACTGATCTATCAGGATGCACCCTGCGCAAAGACGCAGAAGCAGCAGACGCTGCATCTCGACGACAGCACCGCATCGCCTTCCCCGCAGGTTCCGGCCACGACCACATCGACCGGCAACGTCGCCGTGGACAGCAATCCCGAACCTCGGTCCAATGCGCCAAATACACCACTCACGCAGTTGTACCGCTGCACACATGCCGTCGACGGCAGCGCCTACATCAGCCCTTACGGTCATCCGCAACCGTTCCTGGCGCCCTTCGGCATGCTGGGCGCAGCGGACCTGCCGCTGGCGCAGGCCTACGGAGCGCCCGGCGGCGCGGGCATCTCGGCGCCCGAGGCCAACCACGGGCGGGTCACATCCGGGTTGATCGCCAACCATTATGTCTGGGTGCAGGACCGCTGCCGTCCGTTGAGCGTGCCGGAGATCTGCCTCGCGTTGCGCGACCAGTACGAGGAAAACGCACACAAGCTGCGCAACGCCTTCAAAAGCGACCAGCTACCGCTGCAGCAGCGCGACACCGAACTGCGCGCGCAGCTGACCAACTGCAACTAGTTCGACCGGAGCGCAGCTCAGAAGCCGTAGTTGAGAAACCCACCATCGACCGCCAGCACCTGGCCGGTGATGTAGTTGGCAGCCGGCAGGCACAGGAAGGCAATGGCGGCGGCAACGTCTTCCGGCTCGCCGATACGCCGCAGCGGCGTGCGGTCGAGCACTTCATCGAGATACTCGTCATCCGCCAGCGCCGGCTCCGAGCGCTGCGTGCGGATGTACCAGGGCGCCACCGCGTTGACGCGGATGCCGTCCACCGCCCATTCCGCTGCCAGGTTACGAGTGAGCTGGTGCATGGCCGCCTTGCTCATCCCGTAAGGCGCACCGGTGCGCACGTGCGTGACGCCCGACACCGAGCCCACATTGACGATCGCCGCATTCGCGTACTGCACAAGTTGCGGGTGCGCGAGCCGGCACATCTCGAAGGCAGAAAACAGGTTCTGCTCGAAGATCGCGCGGACTTCGTCGTCCTCATAATCCAGCGTTTCTTTCGGCTGGTTGCCGCCGGCATTGTTGATCAGCAGCGACAGCGGTGCGCCGAGGTCGGCGATCCAGTCGAACACGGCGAGGCGCTCCTCCGCTTCGGTCAGGTCCGCGCCGAAGGTGAGTATCTCGATATCGGGGAAATCATCGGCAAGTTCCACCCGCACCTGTTCGAGGTAGTCCTCGTCGCGCGCCACCAGCAGCAGGTTGGCGCCCAGGCCGGCGAGTTCACGCGCGGTAGCGTAGCCGATGCCCTTGCTGGCGCCGGTGATCAGGGCGGTGTGGCCTTGTAGTTGCCAGGCGTCGATGCGGCTGTTCATGCGCGCAGCTTAAAACGTACGCTCCGGCACGCATAGCTCGCGCCGGAATGCCAACCTCGCCCTTGCCCGGGCCGATGGCTAGCGGGACACTGCAGTCTCCTTCGCGCGAGTGCCGCCATGAAGCCGCTGCCGATCCTGCTGTGCGCCATCGCTAGCGCCATCGCCCTGGGCGCGTGCTCGGGGAAGCCGCCCGAGCCGAAGGCGAAACCGGCGCCGGTGGCGACGCCCTTCGACGACCTGCGTGCCGACGAGCAGCGCGCCAAGGACGTGCAGAAGGTCGTCGACAAGCAGGCCGAGGATCAGCGCAAGCAGCTCGAGGCACAAGAACAATAAGTGCAAAAGCCATAGGTGCGGAAGCAATAAGCGCGCAAGCAATAGCCGGCCTGCGCCTGGATCACGAGGCCCGCACCGGTGTCAGCGCGGGCTGCACAGGCAATCGGCATAGACGTTCGGCGTACCGGCCTTCGCGTTGCGCAGCAATTGCAACTCCGGCGCCATCGCGGGAATCTGCGCTACCCAGTCCGGCAGGCGAATGCCCCACGATTGCATGATCCGCACGCTGGCGCTCTGGTTGAGGCCGACCAGGAATCGCTCGAATCCGCCCAGCGGCGCTTCCTCGTAACGCACCGGGTAATCCTTTTGCAGCTTGGCCATGCCGGCCGCGTCGGCCACCGCTTCGCCGAGGCCGCCGAGCTGGTCGACCAGCCCGCGCTCAAGCGCCTGCTGCCCGGTCCATACGCGGCCTTGTGCGATCGCATCGATCGCGTCGAAATTCTTGCCGCGCGCCTTGGCGACGTTGCCGACGAAATCGCGATAGCCCTTGTTGATGATCGCCTGGATCACGTCGCCGACTTTCGGATCGAGCGGCCGGGTGATGTCGAACGCGCCGGCCATCGGGCCGGTGCCGACGCCGTCGCTCTGCACGCCGAGCTTGGCCAGCGTGTTGGGCACTGAGTAGTACATGCCGAAGATGCCGATCGAACCGGTGATGGTATTCGGTTCGGCGTAGATGCGATTGGCGTTCATCGAAATCCAGTAGCCGCCGCTGGCGGCCACGTCGCCCATCGACACCACCACGGGGATGCCGGACTCGCGGGTCAGCTCCACTTCGCGGCGGATCTGTTCGGCCGCATAGACTTCGCCGCCGGGCGAATTGACCCGCAGCACCAGCGCCTTGGTCTTGCGGTCCTCGCGCGCGGCGCGGATCAGCGCCGCGGTGGATTCGCCGCCGATCGAACCGGGAGAGGCCTTGCCGCCGGCGATCTCGCCTTCGGCCACCACGATGGTCACGCCCGGCGCGAACAGGTTGCCGCTGCCGGACAGGCTGGCCACGTAGCGCGGCAGATCGACCTGGCGGAACCCCTGGTCGTCCTTGCCGGCCGGCACGCCTTCCTTGCGCATCATCGCGGTGATGTCTTCGGGCGTGGCCATGCCATCGATCAGGTGTTCGTTCAAGGCGAGCTGGGCGAGGTCGCCCTGGGTGCTGGCGATGGTTTGCGGCAGATTGTCGATGTCGGCGCGCAAGGCTGCCGGATCGATCTTGCGCAGCCTGGCCGTCTCGTCGAGATAGCTGTCCCACAGGCCGCCCATCCAGTAACCGTCCGCCTGCTTGGACTCCGGCGAGGCGTGGTCGAGGATGTACGGCTCGGCCGCGCTCTTGAACTGGCCGACGCGGAACAGGTGCACGTCGACACCGAGCTTGTCGAGCAGATCCTTGTAGAACAATCGGTAATTGGCCAGGCCGGTGACCATCACGCCACCCTGCGGATCGACCAGCACGCGATCCGCATGCGCGGCGAGATAATACTGGCCCTGATCCAGATTGGCCGCCCACGCGATCACTGGCTTGCCCGCCGCACGGAACCGGTCCAGCGCCGCGCCGACTTCGCGCAGCGCGGCAAACCCGCCGCCCTGGAGTTCGCCCGGCAGCAGCAGGATGCGGGTGATCCGCTGGTCCTTCGCCGCGGCGTCGATGGCGCCCACCAGGTCGCGCACCTGCACCTGCTTCGGTTCGTCACCGGACAGGCTGGCCAGCGCGCGCTGCAGCGGGTCGATGCTGTATTGCTCGACCAGTTGCCCGCGCGGCTTGAGCACCAGCACGCTGTCGTTCTTCAGTACCCGGTCCACCCGGCTCCCCGCAATACCCGCGGTCAGCAGCAACAGCAGCAAGCACAGCACGGCGAAGAAGACCAAGTTGACGATCACCAGCCGGACCACGTTGATGCCGCGTCCCAAGGTGCACAGAAATGCCCAGAAGCCGTTGCGTCGGGGCAGTGGTGGTGGATTCATGCGTACTGTTCCATGCTCATTTTGTCCGGAATGTTTGCGTCAAGCGTAGCCGGTCAGATCGGTCCGGTCATGCTGGCCGGGCTCTGGTGCCAGCGATGTTTCCAGGCGCTGCGCCAGAATCGGACAAACAGCATCGCGGCCGCCACCGACAGGCCGGCGATCAGGCCCATCCACATGCCGCGCGCACCCAGCCCGCGGTGGAACGCCAGCCACCAGCCGACCGGCATGCCGATGATCCAGTAGGCGAACAGGGTGATCGCCATCGGCACGCGGGTGTCCTTGAGTCCGCGCAGCGCGCCGTTGGCGGCGACCTGGATGCCGTCGGAAAACTGGAACAAGCCGGCCAGCGTGATCAACTGCGCGGCCAGCGCGATCACTTTCGGATCGTGCGTGTACAGCGTCGCGATGGAATGCGGCAGGCCCAGCATCAACCCCGCCGAAACCAGCTGCGTCACCAGCGTGAGCCCGATGCCGCAGAGGCCGGCATAGCGCACGCCTGCCGCATCGTTGCGGCCAACGGCATTGCCCACGCGCACGGTGATCGCCATCGCCAGGCCGAGCGGGATCATGAAGAAGAACGAGGCGATGTTGATCGCGATCTGGTGGCTGGCGATCACGTCCTCGCCCAGCGTGGCGATGATCAGCGCCGTCGCCACGAACAACCCGGCCTCGGCCAGCAGGGTCACCGCCATCGGCAGTCCGATGTGGGCCAGTGCGCCGATCCGTCGCAGGTTCGGCCATTCGAAACGGTCGAACAGTCCCAGCCCTCGATAGTTGCGGCGAAAGATCACGTAGAGGCCGAACGCCAGCATCTCCAGCCACAATACGGTGGCGGTGGCGATGCCGCAGCCATGCGCGCCCTGCGGCGGAATGCCGAGCTTGCCGAACATCAGCACGTAACCCAGCGGCACCAGCAGCACCAGCCCGCCAAGGCTGAAATACATCGAGGGACGCGTGAGGGAAAGACCCTCGGACAACCCGCGTAACGCGAAGTAGCAGGTGAGTGCCGGCGCACCCCAGCTGATCGCCAGCAGGAAGCGCTGCACGTCGCCACGCAGGCTCGGGGTCACGCCGATCACATCGATCAGCGGTTCGGCATGGCGCACCGCGAACCACAGCAGCACACCCATGCCGATCGCCAGCCACAACGCCTGGCGGAACACCGCGCCGACCTCGCGCCGCCGGCCGGCACCGTCGAGCTGCGCGATCGACGGCGGCAGCGCCATCATCATGCCGATACCGCTGACGATCACCAGCGACCAGATATTGGCGCCGACCGCCACCGCGCCGAGCACATGCGCGTCGACGTGCCCGGCGAGCACAGTGTCGATCACGTTGCTGCCGATCGCCGCGAGCTGGGCGAAAATCAACGGCAACGCAAGGCGAACGGTGGCACGCATCTCGTGCATGAGACGGACGCGTTCGGGGCGGAAGGAACTCATGGGCACAGCAGACTCCAGGGCCGGTCATTCTACCTGAGTCATTCGTCACGACCGTTCCGCAAACCCGTTGTGCGAAGATAGCCCGCTGTGCCGGATGGGGACCATGATGAAGAAGCTGACCAGCGCAGAAGGTGTGCATTGCGCCAACTGCGGCGCGATCATGCAGGGCGAGTTCTGCCACGAATGCGGCCAGTCGATCCACAGCGTGCTCAAGCCGCTGCACGGCATGCTCGAAGAAACGATGGAAACCGTGCTGCACATCGACGGACGCATCGTGCACACGCTGCCGCCGCTGCTGCTCAAGCCCGGGTTTCTCACACTGGAATATTTCAGCGGCCGGCGCGTGCGCTACATCGCGCCGTTCCGGCTGATGTTCGTGCTGTGCCTGCTGGCGTTCTTCGTGTTCCACCTGGCAGTGGACAATATGGCATCGCGCGACATCAGGGGCGCTGGCAGCGTTCAACCTCGCATCAACGTGACGGGCGACGAGTTCGGCAATGCCGATACCCCCGAGCAGGTGCGCAACGAACTGCAGATCCAGTTGAGCCATCTGGAAAAAGCACGCTCCATCGTTGCGCTGCCGCAGAGTGCGCGGACGGAACTGTCATCGGCCGAGGTGAAGCTGCGGGCGCGCGCCAACAAGCGCCTGGCCGAACTCGGCGCGGCGACGGCGGTGTCCATGGCGGCGACGGCGGCCGCGAGTACACAACGCAACGATGACGATGATGACTTCGTTTCCGGTCTGCAAGGCACGCCAGGACACCCAGCGCAGCCTTTGCACATTGCATGGCTGCCGGATGCCGCCAACGCGCGGCTGACCACATGGCTGGCACACGTCGAGGCCAACTGGCATGCCTATAACCATGGCGACCCCACAGTGCGCGAGGAAGCCAAGCAACGAATGATCGGCGGCATCTTCGGCGTGTTGCCGCAGGCGATGTTCGTGATGATTCCGGTCTTCGCGGCAATGCTCGCGCTGTTCTACGTCTTCCGCCGCCGGCTCTACATGGAGCATTTGATCGTGGCCCTGCACAGCCACGCATTCATGTTTCTCAGCCTGTTGCTGATCCTGCTGCTCGGCATGCTGTCCGCATGGCTGAAGCCGCACGGTGCCTGGATGTCGACCACGCTCGGCTGGTTGGAGACGGCGTTGGCCTGCTGGATCCCGGTCTACCTGTTGATCATGCAGAAGCGTGTCTATCGTCAGGGCTGGCCGCTGACGGTCGTCAAATGGTGGTTCATCGGGTGGTTCTACTTCTGGCTGCTGTGCATCGCCTTGCTTATCGCAGCCGCCCTCGGCATGGGGCATTGAGGTTCTTTTCGCGCATTGGGCGGGAGGTTTTGCACAGCGTCACGAGGCTGTCAAGGCGGCAGACGGCAGTCTGTCAATTGTGTGAACGTCGGCTGGCGGTGATTTTCAAGTGGCTGATATTGAATGATTTTTTTGCGTGTCGAAAACTTGGTCAAGGAGGGCTGAAAGGCTCTGCGGCGGGCTTGAAGGGCTCCCCTCCCCTTTGCATCCACAGACTTATCCACAGATCTTGTGGATAAGCGCAAAAAGCCCCCGCAGTGAGTGACTTACCAGTGACTTCTCGATAGTCGGGCAGCAAGTACACGCAACGTCGGCCGACCACTCCGACGAACGCCGGACAAACTGATGCACCGGGGCGGGACGAGTGCGCAGTTACACTGATGTGCTCACGAGGTAGCCATGCCCGCCGTTCTACGTGTCGCCCTGCCGGTTCCCCTGCCGACCCTGTTCGATTACCTGCCGCCTGCGGAGGGTATCGCCAGCGTGGGCAGCCGGGTGCTGGTGCCGTTCGGGCGCGGCAGGCAGGTGGGCGTGGTGGTTGCCACCGGCGTCGAGGCGATGGTCGGCAAGGGCCGGCTGAAGCAGGTCGTCCGGCTGCTCGACAACGTGCCCATGCTCGACGCCGAGCTGATGCAGACGCTGGCCTGGGCCGCCGACTACTGGCTCGGCGCACCTGGTGAGGCCTATGCGAACGCCTTGCCGCTGGCCTTGCGCGAGGCGAAGCCGTTGCCACCGATCGGTGACGAATACTGGTCGCTTACCGTCGCCGGCCAGAGCGCCCACGATGCGGGCAGCCGCCGTGGCGCCAGCCAGCAGTTGCTGGCTGTGCTGGCCATGGGCTCGCTGAGCGCGCAGGAGCTGACCGAGCGCCGGCCCGGCTGGCGCAGCGCGGCACGTCGGCTCGCGGAATCCGGCCTGCTCGAACGCAGCGAGCGGCCGCCTCTTCCGAGTGCATCGACTGCAACGATCGCGCCGCAGCTCAGCGACGAACAGCAACAGGCCGTGATGCAGATAAGCGCCAGTCTCGGCCAGTTTCAGCCCTACCTGCTCGACGGCGTCACCGGCAGCGGCAAGACCGAGGTGTACCTCGCGCTGATCGAAAAGGTGTTGGCCCAGGGTCGCCAGGCCTTGCTGCTGGTGCCGGAAATCGGGCTCGCCCCGCAAACCGTTCGCCGGCTGCGCGAGCGGCTCGGGGTGAGCGTGGAAGTGCTGCACTCCAACCTGTCCGAAGGCGACCGCGCGCGCGCATGGCTGCGCGCGCGCGCGGGCAGCGTGCGGGTGGTTCTTGGCACGCGCTCGGCGATCTTCACGCCGCTGCCGCAAGCGGGCCTGATCATCGTCGACGAAGAGCACGACAGCGCCTACAAGCAGCAGGAGGGGTTCCGTTATCACGCGCGCGACCTGGCGCTGGTGCGCGCACGCGCGCTCGGCATTCCGGTACTGCTGGGCTCGGGCACGCCGTCGCTGGAATCGCTGGCGAATGCCGACGCGGGACGCTATCGCACGCTGCACCTGCGCGCGCGCCCGGGCGCGATCCGTCCGCCGCAAGTGCAGATCATCGACATGCGCGCGCAACGGCTGGAGCACGGCATGTCGCCCGCTTTGCTGACAGCCGTGGCGGAAACCGTGGCACGCGGCGAGCAGGCGATGGTGTTCCGCAACCGCCGCGGCTACGCGCCCGTCTTGCTGTGCCACCACTGCGGCTGGCATGCCGACTGTCCGCGCTGCGACCGGCCGCTGACACTGCACGCCGGACGCCGGCAGTTGATCTGCCATCACTGCGACTACCGCCAGCGCCCGCCAGCGGCTTGCCCGGCATGCGGCGCCAGCGACCTGAAGCCGCAAGGCCAGGGCACCGAGCGACTGGAGGAAGCGTTGATCGCGCAGTTTCCGCAGGTGCCGGTATTGCGCGTGGATCGCGAAACCACCCGGCGCAAGGATTCGTTCGAGCAACTGCTGGCCACCCTGCAGGACGACCAGCCGGCGATCCTCGTCGGCACGCAGATGCTGGCCAAGGGCCATGACCTGCCCAACCTCACGCTGGTGGCGATCGTCGGCGTGGACGAAGGCCTGCACAGCGTGGATTTCCGCGCGGGCGAACGGCTGGCGCAACTGGTCGTCCAGGTCGCCGGCCGCGCCGGCCGCGCGCGCAAGCCCGGCCGCGTGCTGCTGCAGACCCATCAACCGGAACACCCTCTGCTGCGCGGCTTGCTGGCGCAGGGTTACGCCGCCGCCGCGCGCGAGCTGCTGGTCGAACGCCGGCAAAGCCAGCTGCCGCCATACAGCCACCAGGTGCTGCTGCGCGCCGATGCGCCGTTGCGCGAGCATGTCGACGCATTTCTCGCTGCCGCCCATGCCGCGTTGCCACGAAGCGAGTCATTGCAGATCGCCGGGCCGATGCCCGCACCGATGCCGCTGCGCGCGGGTCGTCATCGCGGCCAGTTGCTGCTCGAAGCGGACAATCGCAGCACCTTGCATGGGATGTTGCGCACCTGGCAACTGGCATTGACGGCGCTGCCGTCGGCGCGACGCGTGCGCTGGTCGCTGGATACCGATCCGATCGACCTCTATTGATCCGACCTCGAGCGAGCGGCGGTCGCGCGAAACCGCTTCGCCGACAGCGACCTCAGGCCGCGTCGCGCCTCAGCGATCCCGGCTTCACCAGCCAGCGCACCGCCAGCACGCCAAGCTCGTACAGCAGGCACATCGGAATGCCGAGCATCAGCATCGAGGTGATGTCCGGCGGGGTGATCAGCGCGGCGATCGCAAATGCGCCCACGACCGCGTAGCGCCGGCCGCTGCGCAGCTTCTCCAGGTCGACCACGCCGATCGCGGCAAGGATCACCACTGCCACCGGCACTTCGAAACACAGCCCGAAGGCGAAGAACATCAGCATCACGAAATCGAGGTAGTGGGTGATGTCGGTCATCATCTCCACGCCCTGCGGCGTCACCGCGGTGAGGAAGCGGAACGCTGCCGGCAGCACCAGGAAATACGCGAAGGCGCAGCCCAGGTAGAACAGCGCGAGTGCAGCGACCAGCAGCGGCCGCGCCAGCCGCTTCTCGTGCTTGTACAGGCCCGGGCTGACGAACGCCCATAGCTGGTAGAGCGTCACCGGCATGCTGATGAACAGCGATGTGTAGAAGGCCAGCTTCAACGGCGTGATGAACGGGCTGGTCACCTCGGTGGCGATCAGGTGCGCGCCCTGCGGCAGTCGCGCCACCAGCGGCGCGGCGAGCTCGGCGTACAGCCGGTTCGCAAACGGCACCAGCGCCAGCAGCACCAGCACGATCGCCGCCACCGACTTGAGCAACCGCGTGCGCAATTCGAGCAGGTGCGAGAACAACCCCTGCTGCATGGCGTCGGACACGTCGCCGTCGACGGGATCAGGCGTGGCCATGCGAATCCTCGCTCTTGCCCGCGATCCCGGTCTGTTCGAGCGGCAGTTCCGACTGCATGCCGGCGGCGTCTGTCGGGGCCGAACCGGAACTCGAGACTTCGGTAGTCGACGCGTCGGGCATCGCCGGTGCCTTGGCCATCATCACGGCATCGGCCATCGGCTCGCGCACCCGCCGCGCGGTGTCCTTCATCTCGTTCTGCAACGCTTCGGCGCGTGCGGCGGCCTCGCGTGCGGTGCGCTTGATCTCTTCGATCTCGAGCTCACGCTCGACCTCGGAACGCACGTTGTCCCAGCCGCTGCGAACGCGCCGCAAAAGCGCACCGGCGGTACGCGCAGCACCCGGCAATTTTTCCGGACCCAGCACGATCAGCGCGATCAGGGCGAGCAACACCATTTTGCCGAGACTGATCTCGATCATCGCCCCGCTCCGCCCGCCGCGCGCCTACTTGGTTTCGCTGGAGTCGCGCTGACTCTGCGTGCTGTTGCCGGAAGTCGGCGGGTCGGCGCGCAATTGTTCCGCGGCCTTGCGGGCTTCGTCTTCCTTCTGCTTCTCGTCGTCGTCACCGCTGACGCTCTTCTTGAAGCCGCGGATCGCGGCACCGAGATCCGGTCCGAGATTGCGGATCTTCTTGGTGCCGAAAAGCAGCAGCACGACCACCAGGAGGATGAGCCAATGCCAGATACTGTCAAAACCCATAGTCAACCTCGAGGCGAATGCCGGCCAATCAGCGCGAAGTGTACTCCTCAAGCCGGTCGCGAAAATCGACCACCGGCCCCGGCACGTTGCTCACGCCGCCTTCGAAGATGCGCCGCGGGGTGATGCCGGGGCCATAGACCGCCTTGTTCGCGTCGTAGTCGATGCGCAGCGCAGCGCCGTCGATCGCCACACCGGCAAACAGGCCGCGCGCGCGCGAATACGAATAGATTTCCGCCCTCAGCTGACCATCGGTGGCCGCGCTGGTAGTGCGCCCGACCGGTCCGGCCGCAGCCGATGCGTCGGCGCCGATCGTGAACTTGCCGCGTACGATGGAGTCCACGCCGCGCTGGGTGCGGAACACCAGGATCACGTCGGTCGAGGACACGCCGGCCTGAAAACCGATGCTGCCGCCAGTCATGGTGATGAAGCTGGGGTTGGACCAGGTGCCGTCCGGTCCCTTCACCGAAATCAGGCCTTCGCCGCGGCGACCGCCGACGACGAAACCGATCTTGAGCAGGTCGGGAATCACCGCGATCGCCTTGGCATCGCGCAACAGGTCCTGCGGAATCGCCTTGTCCGGCGCCTGCATGATGTCGCCCAGCACGCGCACCGAATTCTTCGCGCGCACCAGCGGCGGATCCTCCGCGTGCACGGCCATCGCCGGCAGCAGCAAGGCCAGGCCGATCAGTAGCAGGCGATGCAGCGGTGTCTTGAACATGGGCAGCTCCACGTTGGGTTCGGGGATGGCGGGCGCGCCGCGGCGCGATGGGCTTGTGGCAGACTCCATGGCTGGATCAGCCACGACTGTCACGATGCCCAGCAGCAATCACTATACCGGCGTTGCCAGCCATTCCGGAGAGTCCCCGGCTTCCTCCGTTCAGGCAGCCGTACTGCTGGTGAATCTCGGTACGCCGACTGCGCCGACCGCGAAAGCGTTGCGCCCCTACCTGGCCGAATTCCTCGGCGATGCGCGGGTCATCGATTATCCACGCTGGCTGTGGTGGCTGGTTCTGCACGGCGTGATCCTGCGCGTCCGGCCGGCGCGCTCGGCGCACGCGTACGCGAAGATCTGGACTGCGCAGGGTTCACCGCTGCGCTTCGGCAGCGAGGCGCTGTGCAGCGGCCTGCAAGCCGAACTGGACCGGCAGCGACCGGGAAAGCTGCGCGTGGCGCTGGCCATGCGCTACGGCGAACCGTCCGTGGCGAAGACCATCGAACGATTGCAGCGCGACGGCGTGCGCCGCCTGCTGGTGTTGCCGCTGTATCCGCAATATTCGGCGACCTCCACCGGCTCGGTGATCGACGCGGTGGCCGATACGCTCAAGCGGCTGCGCTGGCCGCCGGAGCTGCGCATCGTCAACGACTACCACGACGACCCCGGCCATATCGAGGCGCTGGCGCAAAGCATCGAGCGCTGGTGGAAAACCCACGGTCGCGGCGACCGGTTGCTGCTGTCGTTCCATGGCATCCCCGAACGCTACGTACGGCTCGGCGATCCCTATGCCGACCAGTGCCAGGCGACCGCGCGGCACCTGCGCGGGCGATTGCAGTTGAACGGGGACCAGCTGATCGTCAGCTTCCAGTCGCGCGTGGGCCGCGAGCGCTGGCTGCATCCCTACACCGACGCCACGGTGCACGAGCTCGCCGCCGCGGGCGTGCGCAAGCTGGATGTCGCCTGCCCAGGATTCGCGGTGGATTGCCTGGAGACGCTGGAGGAAATCGCGATGCAGAATCGCGACTTCTTCGTCGCGGCGGGCGGCGAAACGCTGCGTTACATTCCCGCACTCAACGACAGTGCGGAGCAGGTCGCGAGCCTTGCGGCACTGGTGCAACGGCATGCGCAAGGCTGGCCGGAATTCCCCAGCGGCGACGCCCAATGATCGCGCCGCGGGAGCAGCGCGTCGCATTGCTGCACGGCGCCATGAATGCACAGGTCTGGGGCGACGACAATGCGCCGTCGCTGATCGCCCTGCACGGCTGGCTCGACAACGCCGGCAGTTTTGCATTTCTGGCGCCGCTGCTGGCCATGCGCTTCCGGGTGGTCGCGCTGGAACTTCCCGGTCACGGCGGTTCCGATCACCTGCCGCCCGGAGCCGATTATCACTACATGGACTATGTGCAAGCGGTACTCCATGCCGTCGATGCCTTGTCACTGGATCGGTACGTCCTGCTCGGTCATTCGCTCGGCGCGGGCGTCGCGTCGCTGGTGGCCGCCGCGCAGCCCGAACGCATCGAACGGTTGCTGCTGATCGAAGGGCTCGGCCCGCTCGGCGACGATGGATCGCTTACCCTGCAGCGCTTTCGCGATGCGCTTGCGCCGCGTGGTGGTGGCGCCAAACCGCTGCGCCTGTTCCGCAGCATCGAGCAGGCGATCGGCGTGCGCAGCATGGTCAGCGGCCTGCCCGCCGAACTGGCCCGGCCGATCGTCGAACGCGGGCTGATCGAGGCCGGCGGCGGCTGGCGCTGGCGCAGCGATCCGCGACTGACCCGGCCCAGCGCCACGCGATTGGCCGAATCGCAAGTGCATGCCCTGCTTCGCGGCATCGCCGCGCCCACCGCGCTGCTGCTGGCCCAGCCGGCCACGCCCTACCTGCCGAGCGCGCCGATGCAGGCGCGTGCCGATTGCGTGGCGCGGATCGTCGTCAGCCATCTCGACGGCGGCCATCACCTGCACCTGCAGCATCCCACGGCAGTGCATGCATGGATCGAATCGTCGCTGCGCGACAGCGATCGGGCCTGACTGTCGAACAACTTGTTGGATCAGGCGCTTTATCTTGCGGCGACGCGTTGCGCCTTCTGCCCGTGCGCGGCCTTGAATGTCGAGCCGCACATGTCGTGACATGACGGTTCGGCTATCGTGCACATCCCATCGTCTCATCATCGCTCATGGATCAGTCCCCGACTACCACGGAGCCGCGCCATCGCGCGGCCATCGCTTTCATCTTTGTCACCGTGATGGTGGACATGCTCTCGTTCGGCATCATCATCCCGGTGCTGCCGAACCTGATCATGCAATTGATCGGCGGCAGCTTTGCCAAGGCGGCCGTATGGGCCGGCATGTTCATGACGCTGTTCATGGCGATGCAGTTCGTGTTTTCGCCGGTACAGGGCACGCTCTCGGATCGCTATGGACGCCGCAGGGTGATCCTGATTTCCAGCTTTGGCCTGGGCATCGACTTCGTCGTCATGGCGCTGGCGCCCTCGCTGTGGCTGCTGTTTGTCGGCCGCGCGATTTCCGGTATCTGCGCGGCCAGCTTCTCGACTGCCAACGCGTATATCGCGGATATCACGCCGAAGGAAAAGCGCGCGGCGGCGTTCGGCATGATGGGCGCCGCCTTTGGTGTCGGCTTCATCATCGGTCCGGCACTGGGCGGCTTTCTCGGTCACCTGTGGATACGGCTGCCGTTCTGGACCGCCGCGGTGTTGTCGCTGATCAACTTCGCCTATGGTTTCTTCGTGTTGCCCGAATCGCTGCCGAAGGAGCGCCGCAGCACGCATTTCGACTGGCGTCATGCCAACCCGTTCGGCGCGGTGGTGCTGCTGCGTCGTTACCCGCAGGTGTTCGGCCTGGCTTCGGTGTTCTTTCTGATCAACCTGGCGCAGTTTTCGCTGAACTCCACGTACGTGCTCTATACCGAATACCGGTATAGCTGGGCGTCGCAGATTGTCGGTTTCACCCTGAGCCTGGTGGGTCTGTGCAGCGGGTTGGTGCAGGCCGTGCTAGTGCGGAGGCTGATCCCCGCACTGGGCGAGCGCAAGCTGATTCTGGTCGGCCTCAGCCTGTGCATCGTCGGCTACCTGTTCTTCGGATTCGCCAACACCAGTTGGCTGTTCGTGCTCGGCATTCCTTTTCTGTGCCTGGGTGGCCTTTCCGGTCCACCGGCGCAGTCGCTGGTCACCCAGCAGGTGGACCCGCATGAGCAGGGCCGGCTGCAAGGCGCACTGACCAGTCTCGCCAGCCTTGCCGGCATTTTTGGTCCCGCACTGTTCGCCAATCTGTTCGCGCTGTTCATCAGCAATCACGCACCAGTGCAGCATTTGCCCGGCGTGGCCTTCGTGCTCGCCGCGACACTGTTGCTGGCCGCCGCCCTGATCGCTACGCGCGTCACACGCCCTGCCGCTATTGCGCATGCAGGCGAACTTCCTTCCGATCCATTCCCCCACCATCCACCGGAGCAATCCCCATGACCCTGTCCATGTACCAAGCTGCCGTTCCCGTCTTCGTCCGCGCACTCGGCAACCTTGCCCACGTGCTTGGAAAAGGCGCCGAACACGCCAAAGCCAAGAGCGTCACCGATGAAGTGCTGCTGCAGACCCGGCTGATCCCCGACATGCTGCCGCTGGTACGGCAGGTGCAGATCGCCTGCGACATGGCCTGCCGCGGCGCCGCCCGCCTGGCCGGCGCCGAACCGCAGTCGTTCGAGGACAACGAAACCACGCTGGAGCAGGTGCAGGCGCGCATCGCGCGCGCCACCGATTACATCAAGAGCTTCACCGCCGCGCAGATCGACGGCAGCGAGGCCCGCGAAGTTGTGATCAAGAGTCGCAATGGCGACCAGAAGCTCGACGGCCAGAACTACCTGCTGCACTTCGTCCTTCCCAACGTGTTCTTCCATTGCGCCACGGCCTACGACATCCTGCGCGTCGCCGGCACCGACATCGGCAAGAGCGATTTCATCGGCCATCAGTAACACCGCTGACGCCTCCCGCGGCCATCCCGCGGGAGTGCGCAGGAACCACCACACACGGCCGCGTGCGAAAATCGTCAGCCATCCCGTCTGGCGACCCTTTCCGGAAACCGTGCATGCTGCGACTGACCGACCTCAAGCTGCCACTGGACCATGCCGAGGACGCGCTCGCGGCGGCCATCCTGCGCAAGCTTGGCATCCGCGCCGACGCCTTGCTGGATTTCAGCGTCGCCAAGCGCAGCCATGATGCGCGCAGGCGTGGCGCGATCCAGCTGATCTACGCGCTGGACGTGAGCACCACCCAGGACGAAGCGCTGCTGCAACGCTTCGCCGACGACCTCCACGTCCAGCCGACGCCCGATACGGACTACCACTTCGTGGCGAGCGCACCGGCTACGCTGCCATTGCGCCCGGTGGTGATCGGCACCGGCCCGTGCGGGCTGTTCGCCGGGCTGATCCTGGCGCAGATGGGTTTTCGCCCGATCATCCTCGATCGCGGCAAGGCGGTGCGCGAGCGTACGAAGGACACCTGGGACCTGTGGCGCAAGCGCCACCTGCATCCGGAATCCAACGTGCAGTTCGGCGAGGGCGGCGCCGGCACGTTTTCCGACGGCAAGCTGTACAGCCAGATCCGCGATCCGCTGCATCACGGCCGCAAGGTGCTTGTCGAATTCGTGAAAGCCGGCGCGCCGGAGGAGATCCTCTACGTCAGCAAACCGCACATCGGCACGTTCCGGCTGGTGACGATGGTCGAGAACATGCGCGCCACCATCGAATCGCTCGGCGGCGAGATCCGCTTCGGCCAGCGCGTGGACGACCTGCAGATCGAAGCCGATAGCAACGGCGAGCGCCACGTTCGCGGCGTCACCCTGGCCAGCGGCGAAACGATCCGCGCCGACCACGTGGTGCTGGCAATCGGCCACAGCGCACGCGACACCTTCGAGATGCTGCACGCGCGCGGCGTGTATGTGGAAGCCAAACCGTTCTCGATCGGTTTCCGCATCGAGCATCCGCAGTCGGTCATCGACCAGGCGCGCTTCGGATCGCAGGCCGGTCACCCGCTGCTCGGCGCCGCCGATTACAAGCTGGTGCATCACTGCAAGGGAAGCCACAGCGGCAAGGGCCGTTCGGTCTACAGCTTCTGCATGTGCCCCGGCGGCACCGTGGTCGCGGCCACCAGCGAGGTCGGCCGCGTGGTGACCAACGGCATGAGCCAGTACTCGCGCAACGAGCGCAATGCGAACGCCGCCGTCGTGGTCGGCATCGATCCGGTGGATTTCGCGCCCTACGATTCCACGTTCGATAAAGGTAGCGGCAGTCCGCTGGCCGGCATCGCGCTGCAACGTACGCTGGAAAGCCACGCCTTCGTGCTCGGCGGCGCCGATTACAACGCGCCGGGGCAACTGGTCGGCGACTTCCTCGCCGGACGCGCCTCGCAGGCATTCGGCGACGTGCAACCGTCCTACAAACCCGGCGTGACACTCGGCAGCCTCGACAGCGCGCTGCCGGACTACGCGATCGCCGCCATCCGCGAGGCGTTGCCGGCCTTCGAGCGGCAGATCAGGGGCTACGCCATGCACGATGCCGTGCTCACCGGCGTCGAAACACGCACGTCCTCGCCAGTGCGGATCAAGCGCGACGACAGCCTGCAGAGCCTGAACACGCGCGGGCTCTACCCGGCCGGCGAAGGCGCGGGCTACGCCGGCGGGATCCTTTCCGCCGCAGTGGATGGCATCCGCATCGCCGAAGCGCTGGCGCTGAGCCTGGTGCGGCGCTGATCCCGCCGCGATTGATTGCCGTCCGGCGCAGCCCTATATCGGGGGGCGACCACTTGCCTGAGGGATTTTCCATGTCGGCCCAACCCACGCCCATCCGCATCGATTTCGTTTCCGACGTCTCCTGTCCGTGGTGCGCGGTCGGGCTGGCGTCGTTGCAGCAGGCACTGGCGAAACTCGACGGCGAGGTTTCCGCGGAGATTCATTTCCAGCCGTTCGAGCTGAACCCGCAGATGGCGCCGGAAGGCGAGGACGTCGGCGAACACATCGCGAAAAAATACGGCATGTCGGCGGCCGAGCTGGCGCAGAACCAGGAGGGTCTTCGCCAGCGTGGCGCGGCGGTGGGCTTCACGTTCAACATGGACCGGCGCAGCCGCATCTACAACACCTTCGACGCGCACCGCCTGCTGCACTGGGCCGAGCTCGAAGGCAGGGACATGGCGCTGAAGCAGGTGCTGCTGCGCGCGTACTTCACCGACGGCGACGACGTGAGCTCGCACGACACGCTGGTGCGGCTGGCCACTGAAGCCGGGCTCGACGCCGTTCGTGCGCGGGAGATTCTTTCCAGCGACACCTATGCCGAGGACGTCCGTGCGCAGGAGCGCTTCTTCATGGAGCGCGGCATCCATTCAGTACCCGCGACCATCATCAATGGCCAGCACCTGATTTCCGGCGGGCAACCACCGGAAGCCTTCGAGCAGGCGTTGCGGCAGATCGCGGCGGCGTAATCGATCGCCATGCAGCGTCAGTGATGGCCGCCGGTCAACCATTGCCGGATCGGCGCGGGATGGCCAAGCAGGTAACCCCTGCCCATCTCGCATCCCATTCCCAGCAGGGCGTCGCGCTGGACCTGGGTCTCGATGCCTTCGGCGATCACCTGGATGTTGAGCGCGCGCGCCAGCGCGAGGATCGCCGCCACCACCGTGCTGCTGTTGGTATTGCCGGCCTTGTCCAGTTCCTGCACGAAGGCGCGATCAATCTTCAGCATGCGCAACGGCAGCGAATGCAGATAGTTCAGTGACGAATAGCCGGTGCCGAAATCGTCGAGCGCGGCGCCGATGCCCACCATGTGCAGCCGGTCCAGCGTGGCGCGCACACGCTCGGGATTGTCCAGCAGCGCACCTTCGGTGACTTCGGCGATCAGCCGCGAGGCCGCCAGGCCGGTGCGCGCGAGCATGCCGCAGGCTCTCGCCGAAATCCGTGTGGCGCAGGTGCAGCGCGGACACATCGAACGTCATGAAGGTTTCCGCGGGGCCATAGTCCACCAGCAGGCTGCAACTGAGCTCGAACATGTGCCAGTCGATGGTTTCGATCAGCCCGCTGTCCTCGATGCCTGTTTGCGCAGTTGCTCGGCGGTGCCCAGCAGGGCCCTGCCATCGCGTATCACGTACCAGGTGAGCGTGTGTTCGATCGCCGACAACGGTATGTCCCGGCCTTCGCCCGGCGGCAGCGGATCCTCCACGTCGACGAAATACAGGAAGCGGATCGTGTCCAGCGCGGTGTCGTGCTGCACGATGAACATGTTTTCCGCATACATCAGCGTGCTGACGATGGCATGGATGCCACGCAGCATGTCCGGCATGTCGCGCTCGGAGCCGGCCAGGTCGGAGATCGCGAACAATGCGCGCTGCAATGCTTCGGACCGTTCCAACTGCTGGTGCGAATGCTGCAGGTCCAGCCATTCCAGCGAGCGGCGCAGATGCTGGCCGGCCAGTCATCGTCTGCGGCATCGAACGGCATCCCCGGCGTGCCGTGCCGATGCATCGGTTCGTCCAGGCCCCACTACACGATGGCCGCCTTGCGGCCGGGTCGATCCTGCGCCAGGTCGACGATCACCATGGTCACTTCGTCCAGCGCATTCGCCGCCGTGAGCCGGGTCAGCCAGGTCAGTTGCAACGAGCCATGGGAAGGGGCCGCATCCACGATCTCGACGTGTTTCATCGATTGAAAATCCCCCGGACCATGGTTCGCCATCGCTCTCGATCAGGATACGCCCCAACCAAGCGGGTGCAGCAAGGCTCGCACCAGGATCTCCACGCACTGTCGGCCGGCCATTGCCGATAAACTGTCGATCCGCAACCGGCCCCAGGTTTTGCCGCCGGTAGTTTGCC
>DASWOQ010000085.1:0-2839 GCA_036398675.1 Rhodanobacter sp.
CCGTTGTATACCGATGCGCTCGCCTGGTTGATATCGGAATCGGACTGCGTGTTGAGGCTGCTGGTCCAGTCGTTTGCATTGAACGGCAGCGCATCCACCGCAACCGCAGACCGGACACCAGCAATCCCCCGCAACGCCGCCAGGTCTTCGGCGTGGCGCGCCTGCGGATTGGTATGCGCATCGATATCGGTGTTGTCGATCAACGACAGTTCGTCTTCGGCAACGCCGCTGGGCTGGCTCATCTGCGCCACGCGATCGGCGATCATGAACGCCACGTTGCAGACGATGCCGCAGGTCAGCGCCACCTGCAGCACCAGCAGCAGCACGGTGAGCTTGTGGCGGGTGAGGCTGGAAAGGATGGGTTTCAGTGCCATGGAGGTCTCCGATTCACTGTGCCTTGAGCTGAATGGCCGGTGCGATGCGGCAGGCGCGCCATGCCGGCAACAAGCCGGCCAGGATGCTGGCGCCTACCGCCAGCAGAAAAGTGCCGAGCAGCATGGACAGGTCCATGTTCGCCAGTTGCGCGTAACCATCCGGGCGCTGGCGCACGCTCCACAGGCCCAGCTCGGCGATCAACAACCCGAGCACGCCACCGGCCACACCGATCACCGCCGACTCGATGCCGAACTGCATGAACACGTGCCGCCGCCGTGCGCCGAGCGCACGCCGCACGCTGATTTCGTTGCTGCGACGAAGGAACTTGGCCAGCAGCAGGCCGACGATGTCGACCATGCAAACCACGAGGAAACCCAGCGCCAGCCAAAGTTGCAGGCGTACGTCACTGGGCACCACGTTTTTGTAAGCCAGCCAGTCCATCAGTCGATAGAGTTGCGGATGGACCGGTTGTGGGAAGCGCCCGTGCGCCTGCTGCTGGCGCCAATAATCGGCAAGAAACTGCGTATACGACGCAACCTGCGCGGGAGTCTCCAGCTTCACCCAGAACTGCAGCCAGGTGCAGTGATCACTGGTGCGGTCGTCGCCGCCGTTGCCGCGGCAACTGAGATGGCCGTTGAAATTGAGTTTCAGGTCCAGCGCCGTCTGCAGCGGCAGAAAAAATTCGTCCGCCTTGCCGAACGCGCGTCCGTCGACATCGGCATAGAACAGCGGCTGCGGATGCCAGTCGTCGAGCACGCCGATGACGCGGAAATCCACGTCGCCCAGCCGCACCATCTTGCCGATGCTCAGCGTGTCCCCGAACAGCTTGCGATTGAGCGTGCTGCCCAGCGCGATCACCCGCGCGCGCTGCTCGTCGTCGGCTCGCGTCCAGCCGCTGCCGGCATGGAACGGCACGCCAAACATCGAAAAGAAATCCGCGGTGACGTAGTGCCCCATCTCCAGCAAGGGCCGTGAACCATCCTGCTCCGTGCGTATCGATACCGAAGCACCGGACATCGCCGCCTGCAATGGCGCTCGCTGCGCGCGAAGCAGGCTCATGGCATCGGGCAGGGTCAGGTTGTCGCCGGCATGGGCATTCGCCGAGCGGCCGCTCGGCGCCGGCCACGGGTCAAGATGCGGGTAGTACAACTGGCCGCTGCGTTCGGGCAGCGGATCGCCCGACATCACATGCAGCACGGTGATCATCGTCATGCTGGCGCCGATGCCCAGTCCGATCGCCAGCACCATCAGCGCGGTGAGCACCTTGTTGCGCTTCAGGCTGCGCAGTGCGAGATCGAGGTAGTAGCCGAACATTCCGTGTACTCCATTGGTTGTTTCCTCCCCCTGCGAGCAGGGAAAGACACGTATTTCTCCTCCCCCTGCTCGCAGGGGGGAGGTTGGGAGGGGGTTACTCTTTCGCCAATCCAAAAAGCACCCCACCCCAGCCCTCCCCTGCGCGCAGGGGAGGGAGCAAAAGCATCACACCGACCTTGTCGCCACCACCGGCGGCACCGCTGCGGCGCGCAACGCGGGCCCGAGTACCGCCAGTTGCCCAAGCAACCACAGCACCACCGCGCCCACCGGCAGGTAGAACAGCGGCAGCCGCGGCAACTCGTAGTGCTTCATCAGGAGCAGGTTCAGCAGCACCGCCAGCAACAGGCCCAGCACGATGCCGCCACTGACGATCAGGAAGTTCTCGGCCTGGAAATAATGCAGGATGTCGCCGCGCGTGGCGCCGATGGCGCGGCGGATGCCGATGGTGCGGCGCCGCTGCTGCACCCAGAAATGCGCAAGTCCCGCAATGGCCACCGCCGTGACGAAGGCCAGCGCCGTGGCCGCCGCCAGCAGCATGCCGATCATCGTGCGATCGCGATGGAAATAGTCCGCGCGCATCTGGGTGAAGGTCCGCGGTTGGCGGATGATGCGGTTGCCGTCGATCTTCGCGAGCACGCTTGCGGCGGACTGCAATACGCGCTCGCGATCCTGCGGCGAGGTGCGCATCACGTAGGTCACGTCGGCAGTGTCCGGCAACAGCGGAAACAACGCGCTGTAGTCGTTGCTGTCCGCCTCGTGCGGACCCGGCCGCAGCAAGTGGTCGACGATGCCGACGATGCGCGCCGGCTGCGAAAACGGATAGATATTCTTGCCCAGCGCGTCGTGCCCGGGAAACAGCTTGTCCGCCAGCGCGCGGGTCACGATGGCGGTGGACACCGCGCCGAGACCCGCGCCGTCGTGCGCGCTGTCGACCGGAAGATATTCGCCCGGCAGGAAATCACGCCCGGCAACGAGCTGAAGCCCAAGGGTCTGCAGCTCGCCGGGCGTACCGTTGTATACCGATGCGCTCGCCTGGTTGATATCGGAATCGGACTGCGTGTTGAGGCTGCTGGTCCAGTCGTTTGCATTGAACGGCAGCGCATCCACCGCAACCGCAGACCGGACACCAGCAATCCCCCGCAACGCCGCC
>DASWOQ010000086.1:0-64803 GCA_036398675.1 Rhodanobacter sp.
TTGTCGTAGGCGACGTCGGAGAGCGAATCGTCCGCGCCGATGCCGCGCGGATCCGGCGCCAGCTTTTGCGAGTTGGCCGCCATCGCGGGAAGTTCCTTCTGCAACCCGCGCGCGGACAGCAGCGATTCCTCGTCGGCCAGCGTCTTGCCGTACAGCGCTTCGGTGATACGGCCCTGCACATAGGTGGTGACGCCTTCGTTGAGCCAGATGTCGCGCCAGCTCGCGGCGGTCACCAGGTTGCCCGACCACGAGTGCGCCAGCTCGTGCGACACCAGCGACACCAGGCTCTTGTCGCCGACCAGCACGGTCGGCGTGGCGAAGGTCATGTTCGGATTTTCCATGCCGCCGTACGGAAACGACGGCGGCAGCACCAGGATGTCGTAGCGGTCCCAGCGGTACGGGCCGTAAAGCTTCTCCGCGGTGGCGATCATCTTTTCGGTATCTTCGAATTCGTGCGCGGCCTTGCCCACAACCGACGGCTCCGCGTAGACAGCCGAGCGCGGCCCGGTCTCTTTCACCGCGATGTCGCCGGCACCGATCGCCAGCAGGTAGGACGGAATCGGATGCGGCTGGTCGAAGCTGAAGTCGCCGTTCAACGGATGTTTCGCGTCGTTGATCGCGCTCATCACCACGCGCACGTCCTTCGGCGCATGCACGTGCGCGTCGTAGCTGAAGCGGATCGCCGGCGAATCCTGCAGCGGCACCCACGAACGCGCGTGGATCGACTCGGACTGCGAGAACATGAAGGGCTGGGTCTTGTCTGCTGTCTGCGCTGGCGCCAGCCACTGCAAGCCCGAGGCCTGCGGCGAGGTGGTGTAGACGATGCGCACCTGCGCCGGATGCGTCGGCGCAGTGATGGTGAGCTTGCTGCCAAGCTGCTTGTCGCGCGCGGCGACGGCGTATTTCAGCGGCGTGGTCTTGCCGGTGGCGTCGAGTGCCTCGATCGACGCGATGTGCAGGTCGCGCGTATCCAGCACCAGCGATGCCGCCTGCGGATTCTTCCAGTCCAGCTTCAGCGTGGCCCGGCCATCGAGTTGCCGTTGCGGGAAATCGATGGTCAGGTCGAGATCCAGATGCGTCACGCGCACCTGGTCGGGCTGGGCGTAGGAATGCGGATCGGCGGCGAAGGCGGCCAGGGGCAGCGAAAGCATGCCGAGGGCCAGGGCGGGCAAAAGGCGCATGGAAGGGAAATCCCGAACCGGAAACCCCGAGTATGCCATCGCCCCCGCCCGCACCGCCCGTGACAGAAGGCCAGGGTCAGGGCGATTCGTTGACCGAATGCGGGTCGATGGCGTACGCATGCATCGTGGTCAGGAATCCCGGTTGCGCTTCAATGCGCGCGATCCACGCACGAAAATGCGGATACGGTTCCAGCGAGAGCCCCGCTTCCTCGGCGCGGCTGGCATAGGCGAAGATCGCGATGTCGGCGATGGTGTACGCGTCGCCCGCCACGAACTCGCGCGTCGCAAGCTCGCGTTCCAGGATGGCCAGCGATTTCAGTGCGGCATGGCGCTTGCCTTCGATCGTTTCCGGCGAGCGGCGCGCCAGCTTGCCGGTCATGGTCCAGTGCCGCAGCGAACCGATCGCCGACTCGATCCGCTCCTGTTCGAAGTGCAGCCATTGCTGCACCTTGGCCCGCCCGAACGCGTCGTCGGGCAGGTACGCCGAGCCGTTGGCGAGAAACGCGAGGATGGCATTCGACTCGGACAGCACGCGTCCGTCCTCGAGCTGGATCGCCGGCACCGTGCCTGTGGGGCTGATGCGCCGGTAGGACGCGGATGCTCCTTCGCCTTCGAAGATGCTGACCATCACCGAGCGGTACGGACAGCCAAGGTGATTCAGCAGCTGGCGGACTTTCCACGCGTTCTGCGAGGGCAGGTAGTCGAACAAGGTGAGCATCCGGGCACTCCGGGTGGGGATGCCGGATTCTGTTTCACGGGGGGGGATCGAAACCATCCGCTTCTTGCGGCGAATCCATGAAGCCATAGCCACCAAACTGCTCTACTGCGCCATCACGGGAATCCCGTCATGCTGCGCCATCGTCACCAGCCAGCGGACCTGATGCGCAAACTGTCTCCCATCATGCGTCGGCTGTTGTGGATTGTGGGCGTGCTGTATGCGCTTTACCTGATCGCCGGCAACGTCTTCCTCAACAGTTCGCTGGCCGTGGCGCAGATCAACCGCAAGCCGGAAACGGTGCAGGTGACGTGGGCCTGGGCATGGACGCTGTGGCCGGGACAGATCTACGCGCACGACCTGGCGATGCAGGGACATGCGCGTTTGCTGCTGTGGAAGGTGCATGGCGATGCGGCGAACGGCAGGGTGATGCTGTGGCCGCTGTTCCGGCACGAGCTGCGCTTCGGCACAGTGCGCGCCACCGCCGTGACGATCGACGTGCAACCCACCATGGTCGATCACAAGCCGCTGCCGTGGAGCAGCGGCGCATGGCACATCACGGCCGACCGCGTCGTGACCGCGTCGCTGCGTCGGCTGCGCTGGGACCAGCTGGTGGCCGAGGGCAACGGCTCCGGCGAGATCGGTTTCAGCCATCAGTTGCGCGGCGGGGCGACGCAGGTGTTTCCGTCGCACATCGCGATGCCGGATGCGCGCGTGAGCTGGCGCCAATGGCCGCTGCTGCACGACACGAAGTTCGAACTGGCATTCGCGTTCGATCCATTCACCCACGAGCAGCCGCCCGGCTGGCGGAAGGCGGAGCGCGCGACGGGCCGGCTGACGGCGGAAGGTGCCACCATGGCGATCGCGCTCGGCGCGGACAAGCCCGGTTCGCGCAAGGTCATGGCCGCGCCGCTGGAAGGTCACTTCAGCGCAGACCTGTCCTTCGATCACGGCGTGCTGGCCGCAGGTGGAAAGCTGCAGTGGAACGCGCCGGTGGCGATCACCGATGCCGACGGCACGCAGCAAAGCCGCCGTGGCCAGCTCGATCTGGCGGTGCAGCCGGACGCGGTGATGATCCATGCACGCATTCCCCCACCGCCTGGAACGGACGCGGCGAAAGCCATGAACCAGCTCGAGGCGAACCTGCGCTTCGCCAGCCGCCGGTTGTTGCCGACGCGCGCGGTCGCCGACGACCTGCGGCTGCTTTCCGGTACGCTCGACGCCCGCTGGCATTTCGAATCGTTGGGCTGGCTGGCGCCGCTGACCGCATCCAAGCCCTGGCTGCACCTGGACGGCGCGGGCGACGTCGATGCCGCACTGCGCATCGATGCCGGGCGGCTGGGCACGGGCAGTCGGGTCGACGTGCCTCATGTCGCCTTGCGCGCCAGCATCCTCGACAACGTCTTCGCCGGCGACGCCAGTGCACAGGCGCGCGTCGCTGGCGCGAAGACGGCGACGAACCTCGCCGTGGACCGTTTCACGCTGGCGCCGGAAGGATCGTCGATGCCGCCGTACCTGCGCGGCCGCGCGCTGAAGGTCGACATGCAGTCGTCGGCCGACCTCGCACACCTGCGCGACGCGCTGGTCGCGCATCTGAAGTTCACCAACGCCGAGGTGCCCGACCTGCGCACGTACAACCGTTACCTGCCGGGCAAGAGCCTGTATTTCCTGGCCGGCAGCGGCCACATGAGCAGCGATCTCACCATCGACGGCCAGGGCGACGTCAGTGCCGGTCGGCTGCAGATGAGCAGCAACGCATCGCGCATCGCGCTCGGCGTGTCGCGCCTTACCGGCAACCTGCGCATGGACACGCAGATCCGGCTTGCGCAGCGCGCCGCCGGCCATTCCTTCGATCTGCGGGACTTCACCCTCGGCATGGACGGCGTGCGGGTGGAAGGTTCGCGCGATCCGCCGTGGTGGGCGAAGTTCACCATCGACCGCGGGCGGCTCGACTGGGATCGCCCGATGCGCCTGCGCGGCAGTGCGACGATGGTGATGAAGGACGTGAGCCTGCTGCTTTCGTTGTTCGCCGATCGCAGCGCGTTCCCGAAGTGGATCGCCCGCATCGTCAACGAGGGCCAGGCGACGGCGCACGCACAGGTCGAAGCGCAGCGCGGCGATTTCGTGCTCGATCACCTAGTGGCGAGCAACCGGCGAATCGACCTGTTCGCGCACCTGCGCATCCGCGACGGCAAGCCGAGCGGCGATCTCTACGCGCGCTGGGGCATCCTGGGCCTGGGCGTGGCGATGGACGACGGCAAGCGCGAGTTCCACCTGCTGCACGCGCAGCGCTGGTACGAAGCGCTACCGGACCTGATTCCTACCGAAGCTACCTCGCCGCATTGAGCGATGCACTCAGGCATAGTAATCGGCCAGCAGGTCGGTGGCCTGCACCAGTTGATCGACGATCGCCGGGTCGGCCGCGCTGTGCCCGGCCAGCACTACATGCAGTTCCGCTTCCGGCCATGCACGGCTCAGGTCCCAGGCACTCTTCACCGGGCAGATGATGTCGTAGCGACCATGCACGATGGTCGCCGGGATGTGCCGGATGGTGGCGATGTCGCGCAGCAGCTGATCGGGTTCGAGAAAGATCG
The DNA here is from genome assembly GCA_036398675.1 of Rhodanobacter sp. Taxonomy (GTDB): domain Bacteria; phylum Pseudomonadota; class Gammaproteobacteria; order Xanthomonadales; family Rhodanobacteraceae; genus Rhodanobacter. The sequence goes on from DASWOQ010000086.1 coordinate 4,491, forward strand.
CGTGACGGAAATAGTGCGCTTCCATCAGCGCCAGGCTGACCGCCTTGTGCGGGTCCTCGAAATCGCCCGGGCCGTCGGGGTCGTGCAGCAAGGTGGTGCTGCCGCCTTCCCATGCGCTCCACGCGCGCGCGGCGGCGAGGCGTACGCTTTCGTCGTTGCTGGTCAGGCGAGTCCAGTAGGCATCGAGCATCGAGCCGCGCTCGTCCGGCGGAATGAAATCCACGAACCGCTGCCAGCGCTCGGGGAAAATCTGCGAGGCGCCGCCGTCGACTTCGTTGAACCAGCGCAGCTCGGCCGGGCGGCCGAGAAAGATGCCGCGCAGCACGAGCCCGAGCACGCGCCCGGCATGTTTCTGCGCATAGGCCAATGCCAGCGTCGAACCCCACGAGCCGCCGAACACCACCCAGCGCTCGATGCCGAGCCGTTCGCGGATCGTCTCGATATCGGCGACCAGGTGCCAGGTGGTGTTGCCGACGAGCTCGGCGAACGGCGTGGATTGCCCCGCGCCGCGCTGGTCGAACAACACGATGCGGTAACGCCACGGATCGAAGAACCGGCGGTGATACGCGGCGATGCCGGCACCCGGACCGCCGTGCAGGAACACCACCGGCAGGCCGTCAGGACTTCCGCATTCCTCGACGTAGAGCGTGTGCAGCGCATCGACGTCAATGCGTTGCGTCCGGTACGGCTCGATCGCGGGGTACAGCGTGCGCATGGCGGGAATCTCCATGGGGAAAAGAATCACCTCCCCCTGCTCGCAGGGGGAGGCCGGGAGGGGGTTGTCCGGGATTGCGGCAAAGTACACAAAGTCAAAAGCACCCCTCCCCAGCCCTCCCCTGCAGGCAGGGGAGGGAGCTTGTCGCATCAATCGAACTGCAATGCCGCCGTGAGATCGCCCGGCGGCGGCCCGCCGGCGGCGAGCATCGCATCTTCGCGCATCTGCAGGCCCGGCAGCTTCTTCAGGCCGAAGCGCCGCGTGATGAAGCGCAGGATCGAGCCGGTGTCGTAGATGCTGTGGTCGACGAAACCTTTTTTCGCATGCGGCGACACGATGATCGCCGGGATGCGCGTGCCCGGGCCCCAGCGATCGCCCTTGGGCGGCGCCACGTGGTCCCACCAGCCGCCGTTCTCGTCCACCGTGATCACTACCAGCGTGGTCGCCCACTGCGGACTTTTCTGCAGCACATCGACGATGCGCGCGAGATGCCGGTCGCCGGCCTCCACGTCGGAATAGCCGGCGTGCATGTTCAGGTCGCCCTGCGGCTTGTAGAACGACACTGGCGGCAACGTGCCGTGTTCGATCGCCGCGATGAAATGGTTGGTCGCGGCGGTGTCGCCGATGCCGGCATCGCGGAGGTGTTGCTGGCGCGCCGCAGTGCCCGGCGCGAAATTGCGGAAGTAGTTGAACGGTTGATGATGGATCTGGAAGTTGGGCGTCTCCGGAAACACGTGATGGTCGCCATCGCCATGCCCGTCCAGCGCGAGCTGCCAGCCTCCGGCATACCATGCCCAGTCGATGCCGCCTTCGGTCAGCGCGTCGCCGATGGTGGAATGCACCTGCGGCGGCAGCGTGGTCGGACTGTTCGCGTCGGCCAGCATCGGGTTGGACTTGTCGTGCGTGAACGCGGGTGCATACGCCGGGCTCATTGTGTTTACCGCCCAGAAGTCCGGCGTCAGCGCGTCGGGCGAGGCGAACTTCGAACGCCCCTGCATCGCGCTGGGCGGGGAATCGTCGGCCAGCTTCGGACGAATGCCGGTGGGGTCGTCGCTTTCCAGCACGGCGAGCTGGAATTGCCCGGGCCGCTTGTCCGCGTCGGGATAGAACGGCGGCTGCGCCGCGGCCAGGTATTGGTGATTGAGGAAGGAGCCGCCGAAGGCGCCCATGAAAAAGTTGTCGCACAGGGTGTACTGGCGGGCGATCTGCCACAGCCGAAGGTTCACGCTGGTATCGGCGTAGTGGCCCATCACCATCGCGCCGGTGTTGCCCCATGCGACGAAGCCGTCGTTCCTGCCGCCGTTGATCTGCAGCTGGTTTTCGTAGAAGCGGTGCACCAGGTCACGCGTGACCACGCCATGCGGCAGCGGCGAGCCGTCGGGCGCGTGCAGTGCGAACGGCCGGTTCGGCAGGCCGGTGATCGCGTTCTGGTCGATGTGATAGTTGCGGCGATCGACGATCTGCGCGTGCGGCACCAGCCCGCCCCAGATCTGCGGCAAGGTTGCCAAAGGCGTGCCGTCGCGATCGAGCTGCCGATACGCTTCCGCCGGCACGTCCTTCAACGGCCGGGCCAGGTCGGGGAAATCGGGGAACAGGTTGTTGAAGCTGCGGTTCTCCGCATACAGCACCACCACGTGCTGGATGTGTTTGCGCAGCAGCACATCGAGCGCATCGGCCGAAAGTGTCCCGCCAGTGGGAGTGGTCGTGTGGTTGCCGGCTGGCATGCAACCGCCGATGGTCAGCGCGGCACCGGTCGCGGCCATGCCGCCGAGCAGGCGTCGTCGTTCGGGGTTCAGTGGCGCGTCGTCGGGCGCGGTGGGCGGCGTATGGCTGGTTTTCTTGGTCATCGGGTCAACCGGTGGGGGGTGGCATGGTCGCCGCAAAGACGATGGCGGGTTGTCAAGGCGCAGGTGTGGTCGATGTCATCGATGCGATTCTCGCCGATCTGCTTCGGCATGGGCATGGCAACCTGGCCCAGGGCCGCGCACGCCTCGATACGCGAGGGTCATCCATCGCGCGACAGCGCGCGTGCCGCCGTCCACATTGCGCGGGTCAGCGGGCGGTTCTCGTGCGGCGTCTGCAGCACGATCAGCGTGGTGGTGCTGTTGCTGGCACCGGTCTTCAGCAGCCGGTCGAGTACCGATTCGAGATGGCTGATCGACATCGCCACCACGTGCAGCAGGGCCGAGTCCTCGCCGGCCAGCCGGCGGCATTCGAGCACTTCGGGGATGTCCTCGACCAGCGTGCCGATGCGCGCGCAGGTGATGCCGTCGCAGCGCAGGCGGATCATCGCGCTGATGCCGTAGCCCAGCCGCTTCGGATTGACGCTGGCGCGGTAGCCGCCGATCACGCCGGTCTCCTCCAGCCGCTTCACCCGCTCGGCCACCGCTGGCGCGGACAGGCGCACCTTGCGGCCGAGTTCGGCATAGCCGGTGCGGGCGTCCAGTTGCAGCGCTTCCAGCAGTTGCCAGTCTTTGCTGTCCAGGTCCGGCTTTGTTTCCATGACTTTCGATTCCAAGGCGCCACCGTGCGTGATTGATTCGATCGTCGGCGAAATAAGGGGGAGGATCTTTCGATGCATTATTCAACGGCATCATCGCCAAGACTAGGATGCGCACTTCTCCGTTGCAGGCATCTTTGCCATGGCTACCCCTGAAAGACTCGACGGTCGCGTGCTGATGCTGATCGGCGTCGCGTTGCTGACATGGTCGTCGGCCTATGCGGCGATTGCGTACGCACTGGTCTCGTTTTCGCCGGGCGAGGTGGCGCTGGCGCGGCTGACGATCGGCGCGCTGTGCTTCGGCCTGCTGATGGCTGTGCGGCGGACGCCGCTGCCGCAACGCGGCGACTGGCCGCAACTGGCGCTGCTGGGCGTGCTCGGCCTCACGGTCTACCACCTGGCGCTGAACTACGCGGAGACGCGCATCGCCAGCGGTACCGCGGCCATCCTCATTTCGCTGGTGCCGGCCGCTACCGCCGCGGTATCGGCGGCATGGCTGCGTGAGCGGCTGTCGATGCGTGCGCTGGTCGGCCTGGGCGTGGCGCTGATCGGCGTGGTGATGGTGGTGCTGGCCAGCGGCAGGCAGGTGAAGTTCGAGCCGATGGCCGCGTTGGTGCTGATTAGCGTCGTGGTATCGGCGCTGTTTTTCGTGGGCCAGAAGCTGCTGTTGGCGCGCAACAGCATCATCGGCGTCACCGCCTTCACTTTCTTTGCCGGTGCGCTCGGAGCGTTGCCGTTTGGCCTGCATCTGCCGCAGGCGCTGGCCGCCGCGCCGTGGTCGCACATCGCGGCATTGGCGTGGCTCGGGCTGGCGCCGACGTTCGTGGGATACCTTGCCTGGAACGCGGCGTTGCGTCGCGCTTCGGCGTCGCAGGTGTCGAGCTTCATCTATTTCTCGCCACCGATCGCGGTGCTGATCGGCTGGCTGTGGCTGGACGAAAAACCCGGCTGGCTGACCCTGGTCGGCGGCATCATCACCGTCGGCGGCGTGGTGCTGGCGAATGCGCGCCGCCGCGCCGTGCCGCCGGCTCCCACGCCGAAGCTGGATGCGGCAGCCTGCGAACAGCCTTGATTGATCGTTCCCCATCGGAAGCACTTCGCATGTACACGCTCTACATCGCCAACAAGAACTATTCCTCGTGGTCGCTGCGGCCGTGGGTGTTGCTGAGCGAACTCGGCATTCCGTTCAAGGAGCGGCTGTCGCCATTCCTGCCGGGTTCCAGTTGGGCGGATTTCCGCGCGTTCTCGCCGACCGGCCGCGTACCGTGCCTGCACGATGGCGATGAGGTGGTGTGGGATTCGCTCGCCATCACCGAATATCTCGCCGAGCGTCATGCCGGCGTATGGCCGTCCGATCCGCATGCCCGTGCGTGGGCGCGCTGCGCGGCTGCCGAGATGCACGCGGGTTTTGGCGCCTTGCGTACACACTGCACGATGAACTGCGGCCTGCGTATCCGCTTGCCGGAAAGCCTTTCGCCGTCGTTGCATGCCGATGCAACACGCATCGACGAACTATGGAATGAAGGTCTGGCCCGCTTCGACGGCCCTTTCCTGGCTGGCAGGGAGTTCAGTGCAGTGGACGCATTCTTCGCGCCAGTGGCCTTCCGCGTGCAGACCTATGGCTTGGCACTGAGCCGTACTGGAGCCGGTTACGCGCAGCGCCTGCTGGAGTTGTCTTCGATGCGCCGCTGGTATGGCGACGCGCTGCGGGAAACCTGGCGCGATCCGGATCACGAGAACGAAGCGAAGCAGTCCGGCAGCTTGCTGGAAGATTTTCGCGTGGCGGTCGGTTGAGTGTGGCGATGGCGCCGGGCTTCAACGCCCATGCCGGGAGATTGGCATCTCTTGTTACGTGCGTTGCGCGCCGGTCCTGAGGTTGCCATCGCTGGTGCAGCAGTTACAGCAGGGTACCGAAGATGGGTAGATTCCTGGCACAGGATATGGGCGTCGTGCTAGATCGCGCCATTAGCATCCAATTGCGAGAACGTTTTTGTGTCGGGATCGTAGAGCACGCCCCAGAACGCGCTACCACCATCGCAGATGATCACCGGATTGATGCGCGGGTTGTCAGAAAAGTTGGGCAGCTTGAGGGTGCTGGCGGCGATCGCGTTGACATAAATGAGCCGGCGGTTGTCCACGATGACGCCCAGGTATTGCCGGAACGTTGCCTCCGGATTCACGTCGTGTGGCGATATTCCTTGTCGTCCGGCTAGCACGGCAAGTTGTGGAAGATGTTGTTCGAGTTCACCTAGTTGCTCGCGCGTAGGCGTCCACGAACCGCTCGCGTGCGGAGCACTACGCGAACATTGCTTGAGCATCGCGCTCAACGTCGATTCGGGCATCACGGCGTAATTTGCATTGCCCGGCGGTAAATTCGAACAGGCAGCGAGTGCGACGACCAGCACGTTCGCGAGATAAACCCTCGGTGCTTGTCTGCTCAGAACTTGTACGCCCGGTGGATCGCCACCACGCCGTTGGTGAGGTTGCGCACTTCGACACGGCCGAAGCCGGCGCGCTCCATCATGCCTTTCAGGGTCTGCTGGTCCGGGTGCTTGCGGATCGATTCGGCCAGGTACTGGTAGCTATCGGCGTCACCGGCGAACAGCTGGCCCAGCTTCGGCAGCACCTTGAACGAATGGAAGTCGTAGAGCTTGCCGAACAGCTCGCTCCGCACTTTCGAGAATTCCAGCACCAGCGCACGGCCGCCCGGTTTCAGCACGCGATGGATGTCGGCTAGCGCCTTGTCCTTGTCGGTGACGTTGCGCAAGCCGAAGGCCATGGTCACCGCGTCGAACGAATTGTCGGGAAACGGCAGCGCCTCGGCGTTGAGCTGCGCCCAGCGCAGGCCGGACACCAGCCCGCGATCGGTCATGCGGTCGCGGCCGACGCCGAGCATGGCGGCGTTGATGTCGCCGACCACCACTTCGCCTTCGTCGCCGATCACCGGCTTGAGCAGCGCGGCGATGTCGCCGGTGCCGCCGGCCAGGTCGAGCACGCGGTCGCCGCGACGCACGCCGCTGATGGCGACGAAGTGGCGCTTCCACAGGCGGTGCACGCCGAACGACATCAGGTCGTTCATCAGGTCGTAGCTGCGCGCCACCGAGGTGAACACCTGGCCGACCAGTTTCTGCTTCTCGCCGACGGGCACGTCGCGGAAACCGAAATGGGTGGTCGGGTCGGGCTTGCTCGAATCCGGGGCGGCTTTGGGCTGTTCGCTGTTCATGGGTGCATGCTACTGGATGGATCCGGTGTCATCCGGATCGTGGGTGACAGGTGGCGTCGGCGTGTGCACGCGGTGCTCGTTCGCCACGTGGCGCTCGTGCATCGCCTCGTCGGAGACGTCGGCGGGCAAGTGGCTGGGCGTGGTCGGCGCGGCGGGCGGTTCGATCGCAGGAACTTCCTTCTCCGTGTTGCCCGGGGTGATCTTGAGGATCGAGTGGCGCACTTCGCGCGACAGGATCACCCGCGCGTCGCGCACCATGCCTTCCAGCGCGCCGTCGTAATCGAGCTTGCCGCTGTCGTCGGTCCACACCACGCGGCGCTCGCGCAATTTCTGGATGAAGCCGCGGAACAGCGCTTTGTCGAAGAATTCCGGCGCGGACAATTCATTGAGCAGGCTCAGGCGCTGCGCGGTCAGTGTGCAGGCGTTCTCGAGTTCGGTGCCGGTGAGCGTGTGCGGGCCGTTCTTCACCAGCGCGGCGATGGTGATGTAGTAGCGCTCGAATGCCTGGATCAGGCTGCGCGCGATCACCTTGAGCTGGTAGGCGCCATCGTCCTGGCCGGGGCTGCGCTCCAGCACGCGGCCGTCGCCGGTGGATTCGAGCAGGCCGCGGCGCACGAAGAAATCAATGGTCGCCTGCAACTGCGCCTTGAAGCCTTCGCCGTCCCACGGCAGGAACAGCTCGCTCTGGATGAACGGGTAGATGATCTGGCCCAGCCGCAGCACCGACGCGCGCGACATGCGGCGGTTGTTGAGGAAACAGCAGGCGACCCACGCCGCGGTGGCATTGAGGTGCAGCACGTTGTTGCGGAAGTAGCTGAGCAGGACCGACTGCTCCGGTGCCACCGTGAGCACGTCGCCCAGCGGGTGCCGCACGCGCTGGATCCAGGCCATCTGCTCGCCGTACGCGATGATCCCGGCCGGGTTCATCGGGGTCAGCGTGACGCGATCGGAATAAGGCAGCTCTTCCAGCAGCGCCTTGCTCAGTTCGAGCTGTGCCAGCAGGTCGCTTTCGGCCATCGCATGCTTCGGCGTCGCCAGCAGCGCCAACGCCAGCAGGTTGATCGGATTGACGTCGGCCGCGCGGTTGATGTTGATCTGGATGCGTTCGGCGACGCGGTCGGTCAGGCTGCCCAGCCATTCCGGCTTGGCATCGGGATCGCCGCCGAGCTTGCGCCAGTCCGCGCTCGCTTCGTCGAGCATGGGATTGAGTTCGATCGGCTCGCCGAAATTCAGCGCGACGTGACCATAGCGTTGACGCAGCACCTTGAGTCCGCGCAGCAGGCCGAGCAGGGATTCCTTCTCTTTCGGCTGGCCGCTGAGTTCGCCAGCGTACGACTTGCCTTCCATCAGCTTTTCGTAGCCGATGTACACCGGCTGGAACAGCACCGGTCGGCGCGGCGCGCGTAGGAATGCGCGGATCGTCATCGCCAGCATGCCCGCGCGTGGCGCGAGCAGCCGGCCGGTACGCGAACGGCCGCCTTCGATGAAGTATTCGATCGGCACGCCGCGGTCGATCAACTGCGCCAGGTACTCGTTGAACACCACCGAGTACAGCGCATTGCCCTTGAAGCTGCGTCGCAGAAAGAACGCGCCGCCGCGTCGCAGAATCGGGCCGATCACCGGCAGGTTGAGGTTCACGCCGGCGGCAATGTGCGGCACCACCACGCCGGACATGTGCAACTGGTAGCTCATCAGCAGGTAGTCGGTGTGGCTGCGATGGCAGGGCACGTAGACCACTTCGTGTCCCGGTGCGGCGGCGCGGGCTTTCTCGAAGTGATGCATGGCGATGCCGTCGTACAGCTTGTTCCAGAAGTTCGACAGCAGGAACGACACCGAGCGCACCACCGGATGCGAGTAGTCGGCGGAGATCTCCATCACCAGCTTGTGCGCCTTGCGCCATGCCTTGGCCGGACTGATCTTCTCCTTGGCGGCGCTGGCGGCGATCGCCGCGCGCACCGGTTCGGCATTGAGCACCGCGTCCACGACCGTGCGCCGATGCGAAAGATCGGGACCGATCACCGCCGCGCGGATGCGATGGAAATGCGTGCGCAGGACGCGCGCGATCTTGCGCGTGAAGCGTTCCGGAGTGACATCGCCGGATTCGTCCAGCACGCTGCGCAGCGATATCGGCGCGGAAAAATGCACCACCGTGTCGCGGCCGTTCAACAGCAACGCCAGCAGCCGGCGGAAGCGACCCACCATCACCCAGTTTTCCGAGAACAGCACGCGGAACCAGCCGCTGTCGCGGGTCGGTGCGCGGCCAACGTAGATCGACACCGGTACCAGTTGGATGTCGTGCTCCGGCATGCCTTCCAGCGAACGCACCAGTTGTTGCAGCGGTCCGTTCGGGGTGCGCTGGCGGTTGCGTCCGAACACCCAGCCGTCGCGCCGCGCCAGCGCGAACACCGAGCGGCGCCGCCGCGTGCCGGCCAGCGGCTGCATCGGATTGGGCAAGCCCGCTTCACGGCAGGCGCGCTGAAGGATCAGCGCGTCGGAAAAGCCATCGCGCTCGATCACGTAACAAACCGTCACGCCGGCTTTCAGCAACGCCGCCGGCTCCGCCGGATCGCGGCGGATTCTGACCCAGGGCTGCAGCAGTTGCCCGGCCAGATTGAACCACCAGGGGGCGCGTTGGCGTGCGGTGGAGTCCGCGCTGGAAATATTCTGCATCCGCCTATTCTAACGGCTGCGGCGTTCAGTCTTTTGCAGCGGCGGTGCCGGGCGCGGCTGGCGCGCCGGAACTGGCCTGGGCCGCCTGCTCGATCAACTGGCGATGCGACTGGCGCACGTTCTCGAGCATGTCTTCGGCGTACCAGCGGCCATCCTGCTGCACCATCTTCGACTGGGTCGACAGCGGCTTGCCGAGCAGGATGTAGTCCACTTTCACCACAGCATGGCCGTTGCTGCTGGAAACCGGCGTCAACCTGACCGAATGCAGTGTGTCGTCCACCGACAACCCGTAGATCGCGAGCAACTGCTTGGCGCCAGCGAAACCGGTCGAATACTTCACCATCGCGGTATCGAAATCCATCGTGCGCAGTTGGTCGGGATTTTTCAGGCCGAGTTTGCGGGCGGTGGTCACGGCGACACCAATGGCCTGCCTGGCTTTCGCCGGGTCGAACCATGCGGCCTGTTGCGCCCACGGACCCAGCACGTCGAGCACGCCGCTGGCCTGGGCTTTCTGATCGGTGCTCAGGCTCTTGCTCTGTGCGATGCCACTTTTCGCCACCGCCTGCCCTACGCTGATCAATACCGGGATTGCTGCTCCATGCTGGTCAGCTTGGGCTGCACCTCGGCGTAGAGCTTGTTCTCGGCATCCGGTTCGGTGAGCTTGCGCACGGTCTCGTCGAACCTGGCGCGATCCGCCGCCGTGACCGGTTCCTGGTTCTATTCCTGGCGGCTTCAGTCGGCACGCATGGTGGCGTAATCCGCCGGCGGCAGGGCGTGCTTCCACAGGCCGTTGAAGTCACCGGCCTTGAGCAGGTCGATCGAACCCTGCAACGCGGCCTCGGGCGTGCTGCCGCCGGATTGCGAGGCTTCATTCTTGCCTTGGCATGCGCTCAGCAGCAGTGCGGTGAACAGAGGCAAGATGACATGACGAAGGGCAGGGAATCGCATCAGCAAGTTTTCGCGGAGGCCGGGCGGAGACGCCTGCAAGATGACGTCGTGATCAAGCAGGGTACGTGTCGTGGCAGCCTCGGAACAAGGCCTGGCCGCAAGTTTTCACGACGGCTGAAAAAGAAAACCCCGCGGGCGCGGAGCCTCACGGGGAAATCCGGCAGAGCCGGAAGGGAAATGGCCTTGCCTGCATAAGATTTTGGTCAGCAGGTGTTGGCGAACAGATATTACTTGCCCGTTAAACCTGAGGCAACACTTTTCTTATGTGCAGTAAGTTAATGATTTATTTGCATTCTTATTGGCGAATTATTGGTAACGGAGCGCATCGAGCTTCTGCTGGCGGCGCTGATCGCGCGGCGCGCTCCAATCGTTGTTGAACAGGGCCGGTTCCCACGAGCCGTAAGTCGCGTTCGGCAGTACGAACCAGCGTGTGCCGATCCACGGCATGTACGGGGCCATCGCTTTTCCACGACCTGCCGGATTGTTCGCCAACACCGTCACGAAGTCGCCGATCTGGTCGCCGAACTGCATCAATACGCGATAGTGCTGGCCGATCAACTGGCGTCGGCAGCCCTTCTCGGTGCCAACCTGCTCGCAGCCTTCCACGAACGTGCCCAGGCCGAGGAACGACTGCGGGCCGGAGACCGGCATGCCGACCTGACGCAGGTTGGCCAGGGTGGCCTCATCGAGATCCTTGGCGCGGTTGGACACATAGATCACCGTGATGCCATGGCTCGCGGCGAACCGGGTGAATTCGACCACGCCCGGCAGCGCGCGCGCCTTCTGCTCCTTGCACCATGCGGCCCAGTCGGCCTCGTTGAATTCGCCGCCGCTCCGGATGACGCGCGCCTGATACGGCGAGTTGTCCAGCACGGTCTCGTCGATATCCAGAATCACCGCCGGCTTCAGGTTCTTGAGCGGCGTGGTGCGATCGTCCTTCGGCAGTGCATCCCATTGGCGATCCTTCAGCGCGGCCAGCAGGCGTGCCTGGGCATCGCGATAGGTCTGCACGTAGATCAGATCGTGCTCGATTGCGGTCTGCGACCAGGCGGTGGCGTTGAGGTTGTCGTCCGCCTGCACCTGCGGTGCGGCGGTGGCCGGTGGCGACTGCGCGATCGGTGAAGTCGCGATGGGTTTGGTCGATGGCGCAGAGGAGCAACTGGCGAGCAGGACGACAGCAACGGCGATCGCCGGAAAACGGATGGACATGGACAACCCCTGATTGAACGAGTGACGGCACAGGATCGCGGCAGTTTACGACAGCGCGATGTCGCGGCAGGAATTCACGCATCCCTGCTGGCGGCCTGCGCGAGCTGCTGACAGACTGGCTGCAACGCCCTCGAATGTGCCAACCCCATGCCTTCCACCCTGGCCTTCAAAGAACCCACGCGCGCCATCCAGATCGCGAGTTATCTGCTGGCCGGCCTTGCGCTCCTGCTGGTGCTCTGGCTGTGGCTGTTGCCGGTGCTGCTGTCCGGATTGTTGGTGTACGAACTGGTGCACACGGTCAGCCCGCTGCTCGGCCGGCGGCTTGCCGGCGCGCGTGCGCGGATGCTCGTAGTTGCGCTGCTGGGCGTCGTGGTCGTGGGCTTGCTGATCCTGTTGATCCTCGGCGGCATCAGCTTCTTCCGCAATGAAATCGGCAATCCCGAGGATCTGTGGCAGAACCAGCTGATGCCGCTGGTAGACAAGGCGCGCCAGCAACTGCCGGTGGCGATCGTCGGTTCGCTGCCGGACAGCGTGGAGGAGCTGCGGGTCATGGCGGTCGACCTCACCCACAAGCACGCCCTGAGCCTGCAGCACATGGGCAAGGAAACCGCCCGTGCCTTCGTGCACATCATCATCGGGCTGGTGTTGGGTGCCATCGTCGCGCTCAGCCGTGCCCGTCCGGCGCATCAGGTCGGGCCGCTTGCTGCCGCGCTGGGCCAGCGTTCGCAGCGACTGGCCGAGGCGTTCCACAACATCGTCTTCGCGCAGATCAAGATTTCGGTGATCAACACGGTGTTCACCGCGATCTTCCTGTTCGGTGCGCTGCCCCTGTTCGGCATCCACGTGCCGTTGTCGAAAACCCTGGTCGTGCTGACCTTCATCGTCGGCTTGCTGCCGGTGGTGGGCAACCTGCTCTCCAATACCGCCGTGACCATCGCCGCACTGTCGGTGTCGCTTGGCGTCGGCGTCGCGGCTCTCTGCTTCCTGGTGCTGATCCACAAACTCGAATATTTCCTCAACGCTCGCATCGTCGGCACGCAAATTCATGCGCGCGCGTGGGAGCTGCTGATCGCCATGGTGCTGATGGAGGCCGCCTTCGGCCTCTCTGGCGTCATCGCCGCACCGATCTACTATGCGTATTTGAAGAGCGAGCTGGAAGCAGAGCAACTGATTTGATCGCAATATCTTACGTTAATTACGCGACGTAAGATATAGCTTCTTAGTGAAAAAAACGTTGCAAGAATTTTGCACGACATGTTAAAAACGTAACCCACCATGAACCGAATAGAGGGCCTCGTTGAACTAACGAGAGGGTTCATGAGTGTCTCTAGTGGCCCGCGTGTTGTTGGGCTGATCTGCAGTTGTTAGGGGAAAATCTAAAATGATCAAGTCGAAGATTACGGTCGCTATCGTGGCGGCGTTGGCGCTGGGCTATGGCACTGCATACGCACAGCCGGCCCCGCAGGATGCCTCGCAACAGAGCGCCGACCAAGCGCCAGGCAACACCAAGGCGAAGAAGCTGGAAGCCGTGACGGTTACCGGTTCGCTAATTCCGCAGACACAAATTGAAACTGCCACGCCGGTAACGACCATCACCGCGGAGGACATCAAGGCGCGGGGCTTCACTACAGTGGCTGAAGCTTTGCAACAGTCCTCGTTTGCTACCGGCAGCGTTCAGGGTTCAAGCTCATCAGGTAGCTTCACCCAGGGGGCGCAGACGTTGAGTCTGTTTGGTCTGGATCCAGGGTACGTAAAGTACCTGATCGATGGTCGTCCGATGGGCAACTTTCCCGGCCTGTACAACGGTAGCGACACTTTCAACAATCTGACCGGTATCCCGGCCGAGATGGTCGATCACATCGACATCCTGCCAGGTGGGCAGTCCTCGATCTACGGTTCCGATGCGATTGCTGGCGTCATCAATATCGTTCTGAAGAAGAAACTGGACGCGCCTACGATCGATGTGCGTTACGGGTGGCGTCAGGATGGCGGTGGCGCGGACCAGCGTATCTATCTGGCTGATAGTTTCAATATTGGCAAGTTCAACATGATCGCGGGTGTGCAGTTCGAAGATACTCAGCCGATCTGGGGTTATGACCGGAGCCTCACCAGCACGCGATACGCGCAGGGTACTACGGCACCTTATCCGTCTTACGATTTCCTGATCAACAGCGCCACGAAACTTACCAATACGTTCTATTTTGAAGATCCTGCCAAGTGCGCGAATGTATCCGGATTGTTCGGTGGAACCACGGTGGACAGCACGCGTGCCAACAATGGTGAATATTGCGGTTCGCTCAACGATGGTGCCTATCGCACGCTGACCAATCACGATAAGGCCGCGAATGCCTATACGCACGCGACCTTTGATGTCAACGACAATCTTCAGTTGTATGGCGATTTGCTCTACAACTACGAAGAGCAACAATACACGGAAGGTTCCGACTTCACCTGGTGGGGCACGTCCGATTACGGCTTGATCTACGACAAGAATCTGGACGATTTCGTCAGCCTGCAGCGTGTTTTCGCCCCTGAAGAAATGGGCCCCGGTGGCTACAACAATATCCTGAACAAGCAGACGGAAAATTCTTACCAGTTGTCGTTCGGCGGAAAGGGAACATTCGGTCAATCGAACTGGGATTATGACTTGGGCTTCACCCATTCCGACGATAAAACGATTGCGCGCAATTTTCAGCGTTTCTCCGGCCCGATCGATGCATATTTTGAGAAAAACGTATTGGGGCCGCAAGAAGGTTTTGACCCCTACTACAATGCTTATCCGGAGTTCTCGCCCAATTATGCGAACTTCTACAAGCCGATTTCTGCTGCGGACTTCAACAGTTTTACTGGTTACACCACGACCCACGCGAAAACGTGGGACAACATGATCCGTGGACAGCTGACCAACACATCGCTCTTTTCGTTGGCCGGTGGCGACGCAGGCATGGCAGTCGTGCTGGAAGGGGGAAACCAAGGCTGGGATTACACCCCAGATGCTCGATTGCTTGATGGAGAGGTATGGGGCACCACCGATATCCAGGGTTCGGGCCATCGTTCACGATATGCTGTGACCAGCGAGTTGAGCATGCCGCTGTTCAAGCAGCTGACAGTCGACGTTTCAGGCCGCTATGACAGCTATAACGTCCTGGGCAAGGACGTCAGTCACCCGACCTACAATCTTGGGCTGGAATACCGACCGTTCGACAGCCTGCTCATTCGCGGCAAGTACGGCACCGCATTCAAGGTGCCCACACTCGCCGACGAATTCCAAGGAACGAGTGGCTACTACAGTTACGTAACTGACTACAGCAACTGCGCGCGCGTACCTGCTGCTGATGGCGGCCCCTTCACCGGTGCCAATGTTGGCAACTGCCCGCAGAAGTTCGGCTCGGTACAGTACTTCGGCCAGACCACAGGCACTCCTGATCTCAAGCCGATCACCGCCAAGGTATGGAATTACGGTGTTGTCTGGGCACCGCTCGAGAGCATGTCGCTCAGCGTCGACTACTATCACTACGACATCAGCAACGAGGTTGCGCCTCAAGTCGGCAACCAGCTGACTCAGTATGAGTACCTTTGCAACATTGGTACCCTCGATCCGACTTCGCCAACCTGCCTGAACGCCTACAACCAGATCATTCGTGGTACTCCGACGGGAGGCTATCTAGGCACCATCCAGGAAATTGATACGCCGAAGGTCAACACGGCGAACGAGAAAGTGAACGCGTTGGTAGCGAATTTTGGCTATCTGACGGATATTGGTGCGGCGGGCAGACTGTCGTTCAACTTGTCGTATAGCGACGTGTTGAAGCATACCCAACAGGACTTTGCGGGCGATCCGCAGGTCGACGTACTGCGCAATCCGGCCTATAGCACCGAGTTCAAGACCAAGCTCAACGGGTCGATTACCTGGACAAGGAACCAGTGGAGCGCAACCTTGTATGGTGATCGCTACGGTAGTACGCCGAACTATCTCGCCACCCTGGACAACAACTACACGGACCCAGGTACCGGAAAACTCGCGCCATGGATGCTCTACAACGCGAGTGTGACGTTTAATCCCATTCCTAAGTTGGGCCTGTCTTTCCTAGTCAACAACTTGTTCAACAAGATGCCGCCAACGGATCACAGCTACCCGGGTAATACAAGCGCGCCCTACAACGACTACAACTACAATGTTTACGGCCGTGCCTACTACATTGAGGCGAACTACAAGTTTGGGAAGTAATCCAGTGCGCATGGAAAAGCCCCGCTTGGCGGGGCTTTTTTTGCCTATCAAATGGATTTGGCAGAGGCGACGGAAGTGCTCAGTCCTGAGCGTCGATCCCGGCCTCGACCAGAAGAGCTTTCAGTGATGAAAGCTCTTCCCTGTAGTGGCGCCACCTACCCATGGCGGAACGATAGATCGGGCTGCGGACCTGAATAGCGCTCGCCGTGGAAACGGGCGCAGCATTCTTCTCAAAGTCAAGACATGCGTCGTTCCAAGACAGCTCGCAATGACTAAGAAGCTGCCGCGCAATCGACTCTTTGTCGTGAACGATATTCTCGTACTCCAGTTCCAAGATTCTTCCAGGCAACACACGGCGCCAGTGAGCCATAAGCCTGTCAAACAGGATGAAATAGCGGCCCGTATCCATCAAGTCGAACGAGTAGTCGTAATAAGGCGAAGAAAGTGCGAAGAGCTGACGGAAATTGCTCAGACATGTGTCTAGCGCATTACGTCGCAAGCAAATCATCTTTGCATTCGGAAGAGCGTTTGCTATGAATCCAGCATAGAGAAAATTGTGGGGAAGCTTGTCTATGAAAATTCGTCTGAATCTCGTTAGCGGTTGAGTGCTCGAAATGTAAGCGCGGCCTAGCTGTTCCCAGTCAAGTCTGGACGAGCGCTCTATCGTGTCAGGATCGAGAAGTAAGGGTGTACGACTTCCGGATGCACGCTTGAGCGCAACGCCGAAGTTCTGCAGTTCACCAGCGGAATAGACGTCTGGATGGCTTGAAATGATGCGTTCGATCAGAGTCGTACCGGAGCGTGGCATGCCGATGATGAAAATGGCCTGCTCGGTTGAATAGCCGCTCTGGAATTCCTGTGAACAAGGGAAGGCCCGAGTTATCGCGTCGAAGAGTGCCTCATCGCGCTCAATGGAGTAGTGACGCATGCTCCCCGCGGCGGTCTTGCCTTGAACAAGATGTTTGAAGGATTCGGAATAGCTTCCCAGGTCCTCCAACTCCTTCGCGAGAGCCAAATGCAGATAGGTAGACGCAGAAGTGTCGATCTTGCCTTGTCTAAGCAGCATGCGAAGGCGTTCTAGGTGATGACTGGACGGCGCCTGCGTCTTTAGTTGCGACAGGGTGAGATGAGCTTTCCAGTAATGCGGATCCAGACGCAAGCAGGCTTCAAGCTGCAGTTCGGCGCCGCCAACGTCACCCATATAAATCAGTGACGTCGCGAGATTGAAACGATAGTGCGCGGAGTCTGGGGACAAATTGACGGCAGCCTCAAACGCGGCGGCGGCGCGTTCGTGAGCATTGGCCTGTGTGTAGACCACGCCTATGGTGTCCAGGATCAAAGGATCGGTCGGAGCCAACGCCATGACCTGGTCGGCCGCAACCAGTGCCTCCGAGGTAGCTCTCGCGATCGACAGCATGCGGGAGTACTGCGCTAAAAAGTTACTGTTGTTTGGTTCAAGTCCGCTTGCCTGTTGCAGATGATCCAGCGCAGGTGCCAGCGCGCGGAGTTCAAATAGCGCAATGCCTGCGATGAAATGTGCGCTGGCAGATTGCGGTGTCAGTGAAAGTACGGTGGAGGCCAGTTCCTTGGCCAGGTTCCAGTTTCTGCGATTGAAAGCGTCGATCAGTTCGGATTGCAGCTCGGACGAATCAGTCATGGGAAGGAAGCACCTATGGTCGCGGCAGACGATTCCAGCACGCGACGCAAGAACTGTCATTATTTCCAAATATCGATGGCAAGCAGCAGCTCTGCATTCGCGTTGCTGAAGAAGTTAATTCTGGTAAATTAATTGGCGATATGAGCGCCAAACGTCCCTCTTCTAGCTTCTGAGCATTGTCTTGATTGTAATGCCCCAGCACATCCTGCACAGGTCAGGCCGCTAAAGCATAAGCCTCGGCGGGAGTTTTCATGCCGAGCGCTTGGTGCGGGCGTCGATAATTGTAGAAGGCGATCCAGTTGCCGATCACGCGGCTGGCGTGTTGCCGGGTTTCGAAGCGGTAGCGGTGGGCGCATTGCTCCTTGAGCGTTCGGATCAGGCGTTCGACCATGCCGTTCTGCTGCGGGCAGTGCGGCGTGATGAACTCCTGCTTCAAGCCATAGCTGCGCACCAGCGCGGTGTAGCTGGGGCTGGTGAACACCAGGTCGTTGAGTAGCACCGGCAAGCCGAACGCTCAATATAGCGACAGTCTAATTATTGGTCTCGATACCTGCGCACGTCAAAAGTGTTTGCAGTTCATCGAGCCTGGACCCGTATTTCTTCCAGCGCTTCATGGCGCTCCGATACAGTGGTTCGCGTACTTGCACGGAACTCGCCGTGGCGACAGGAGAAGGGTTTTCATCGAAGCGCAGGCATGCGTCGTCCCATGAAAGACCGCAGAATTCCAGCAGCCGACGCGAGCTTACCTCCTGTGAATCCACCAGCGCTTCGTAGTCGATTTCCAGGATGCGTACCGGGAGTACGCGTTGCCAGTGGGCCATCAGGCGGTCGAACAGCACGTAGTACCTGCCGGTGTCCAGCAAGTCGAACGAATAGTCGAAAAATGGCGAGTTCGGCGCGAACAGCTGGCGAAAATTGCTGAGACAGGTATCCATCGGATCTCTGCGCAGGCAGATGATCTTCGCTTGCGGCATGGCCTTGGCGATGAAGCCTGCATATAGAAAGTTGTGCGGCAGTTTGTCGATGAAATGTGGCTTCTGTCCGGTCGCCGGCCGTGTGCTGGATAGATAGATTTCGCCAAGCCGTTTCCAGTCGACGTCGTGCGAACGCAAGATGATGTCCGGATCGATGAGCCGATCCGTCGTGCTGCCCGACATGAATCTCAGTGACATGCCGAAGTTGAGCAACTCGCCTGCCGACTGGACGTCCGGGTGACTGGAGATGATCCGTTCCACCAGCGTGGTGCCGCTGCGTGGCATGCCGATGATGAAAATCGGCTCGTTGGTTGAATGGCCGCTGCCTAGTTCTTGTGGTTGTGGAAAAGCCTCCATGATGGCCGCGAACAATTCCTCGTCCTGCTGGATCGAATAGCTGCGATCGGCGGCAGCCGCGGACTTTCCAAGTACCAAGTGATCGAAAGCCTTCGGGTAGTCGGCGATGTCTTCGCATTCCTTTGCCAAGGCCATGTTGAGCCACATTTGGGCGGGCCTGTCGGCCGAGGTGTCGCCGACGCGGGACAACAGGGATTCCAGCCGTTGGACGTGATTGCTTGCAGGTGTCTGCCGCTTCAGCTGAGCGAGTGTCAGGTGAGTCCTCCAATACGTCGGGTCCAGCTCGATGCAGAGGTCGATCTCGGCTTCGGCCGCGCCGATGTCGCCGGCAGCGACCAAGGCAGTCGCCAAGTTGTAACGATAGGGTACGTGAGCTGGTGCCAGATCGGTGGCTCTGCGAAATGCAGTGATCGCCGATGCATACGCGCCGACGTTGCTGAAGATGATGCCCAGCGTGTCCAGCATGACTGGATCGTGCGGTGAGAGTGCCAGCGCGGTGTTCGCGGCGGCTTCGGCTTCGCGGTTTCTGTTCGCGAGTGAAAAGGCTTTCGCCAACTGCACAGCGAAGTCCACGCGCAACGGTTCGACAATGGTCGCCTTGCGCAGATATTCCAGCGCTTTCGGCATCTGCCCGCGTTCCATCTTCGTCAGACCGGCGATGTACAGCGTTCCGCCATGACGCGGCCTGATTTTCAGAAGATCGTTGGCCAGGTTTTCCGCATGCTGCCATGCGCGTCGACTGAATGCTTCAGTGAGCTGGACATAGAGGGTGGCCGCGTCAGTCATGTCACTCCGGGTGGATGGCGTGCATTGCACGAATTTCATCACGCATGGGTAAGTCTGTCATGCGTTGCCGAATCGCACGCCGGGCGACCTGCGAATGGCTAGCTTTTTCCAAGCATCGCCTTGATCCGCGCCATGTGCGACTCGGCGCTCTCACGCACAGCCTCCTTGTCGGCTTCGGGGTCCTTGCCCTGCCAGTGCAGGTCGGCTTGCGGGAGTTCGTGCAGGAAGCGGCTGGGCTGGTTGTTGTGGATGTCGCCATAGCGTTTGGTCCTGGCGGACCATGACAGGGTCAGCAATTCTTTCGCGCGGGTGATGCCGACGTACATGAGGCGGCGTTCCTCGTCGATGCGTCCTTCGTCGATGGCGCCATCGTGCGGCAGCGTGCCGTCCTCGCAGCCGACGATGAAGACGAAGCGGAATTCCAGGCCTTTCGCTGCGTGCAACGTCATCATGCGCACGGCGTTGCCGGGATCGTCGCGATCGGCGTGGCTGAGCAGGGCCAGTTGAGAGGCGAGATCGCCGGCGTTGTTACCGCCTTTCTGCATCGCGCGGAACCAGTCGGCGAGCTCCCTGAGGTTACCCAGCTTGCGCTCGCGCACGGTGGTATCGGTGGTTCCCGCAGCGATCTGCGCGACGTAGCCGGTGCGTTGCAGGATCGTTTCCACCAGGTCGGCCGCGCCCTGGTGCAACGAGGCGCTGCGGAATTCGTCGAGCAGGCTGGCGAACGAGGCCAGTGCCGCCGCCGGGCGCGGGGTGAGCTGGCGCAGCACGCTGTCGCTGCGGGTGGCGTCGAGCAGTGAGCTGTGTTTCTGCTGCGCAAGCTGGCCCAGCTTCTCCAGCGTGGTCGCGCCGATCTCGCGCTTGGGCACGTTGACCACGCGCAGGAAGGCGGCGTCGTCGCTCGGGTTGGTCAGCAGGCGCAGGTAGCACAGCAGGTCCTTCACCTCGGCGCGATCGAGGAAGCTCAATGCGCCGGTGAGGTGGTACGGCACGCGCGCCAGTCGCAGTGCTTTCTCCAGCGGGCGCGCCTGGAAGTTGCCGCGATAGAGGATGGCGATGTCATGCCAGCGTGCCTTGTGCTTTTCCGCCAGCGTGGTGGCGATGGCGGCGACGCGTTCGGCTTCGTGCTCGGCCTCCTTGCATTCGATCACCCGGATCGGCGCGCCTTCCGGATGCTCGCTCCACAGTTTCTTTTCGTGCAGATGCGGGTTGTTGGCGATCAGCTGGTTGGCCGCGCGCAGGATGCGCTTGCCGCAGCGGTAGTTCTGCTCCAGCTTGATCACGCGCAGGTTCGGCCAGTCGCGGCCGAGCTGGTCGATGTTTTCCGGATTGGCGCCGCGCCAGGCGTAGATCGACTGGTCGTCGTCGCCCACACAGGTGATGCCGCCGCGCTCGCCGGTAAGCACTTTGAGCAGCCGGTACTGCGCGTCGTTGGTGTCCTGGTATTCGTCCACCAGCAGGTAGCGCAGCCGTTCGCGCCACGTCTCGCGGCATTCGGCGTCGCTTTCCAGGATGCGCAGCGGCAGGCGGATGAGGTCGTCGAAATCCACCGCATTGAAGGCGGCAAGGCGCTGCTGGTACATCTCGTAGATCGTCGCCGCCTCGAGTTCGCGCGGGCTGCGCGCGGCAGCGAGCGCTTCCTCCGGCGAAAGGCCGCCATTCTTGGCGCGGCCGAGCAGGTTGCGGATGCCGAACAGCACGTCGGGCTTCATGCCCGTGGGTGCCAACTCCTTGATGATGCCGCCGCTGTCGTCCGCATCCAGCACGGAAAAGCCCCGACGCAACCCGGCGCGCGCATGTTCGATCTGCAGGAATTTCAGGCCCAGCGCGTGGAAAGTGCACACGGTCAGCGCAGCCGCGTCCTCCGTGCTGACCAGCTTGGCCACACGCTCGCGCATCTCGCGCGCGGCCTTGTTGGTGAAGGTGATCGCGGCGATCTTCGAGGGTGCCAGCTTCCTGCGCGCGATGAGGTGGGCGATCTTCTGGGTGATCACCGATGTCTTGCCAGAGCCTGCGCCGGCGAGCACCAGCAGCGGGCTGTCGCAGTGCTCGACGGCGGCCAGTTGTTGCGGATTGAGCATGAATCGACAACTGCGGGAGATGGCGGCCGATGGTAACAGAGCCCCTCTGGCAAGCCGGCCGGCGTACGCCATAATTGCCCGCTGCAGACGCCGCCAGAGTGGCGGCGCCAACGGGAGTGGGCATGACGGAACAGGCAATGGAGCAGTGCGACGTGGTGGTGATCGGTGGCGGCCCGGCCGGCAGCACCGCCGCCACGCTGCTCGCGCGGCGCGGGCACAAGGTGATCGCGCTGGAAAAGGCGCGGCATCCGCGCTTTCACATCGGCGAGTCGCTGCTGCCGATGAACCTGCCGGTGTTCGAACGGCTGGGCGTGCTGGAGAAAGTGCGCGCGCTGGGCGTGTTCAAGGCCGGCGCGGATTTCGAGGCTGACAACGAGCGCGGCTACAACACCTATGCGTTTGCGCGGGCGATCGGCAACAGCCCGCCACATGCCTACCAGGTGTGGCGGCAGGACTTCGACAAGATGCTCTACGACCATGCGCGCGAGAGCGGCGCGGATGCGCGCGAAGGGCAGGAGGTGGTGCGGGTCGAACAGAGCGGTCCGCGCGAAACCCTGCTCGACGTGCGCAGCGACGATGGCCGCGAATACCGCATCCAGGCGCGCTACGTGGTCGACGCCAGCGGGCGCGATGCCTTCCTGTCCGGCAAGCTCAAGCTGCGGCGCAAGAACGACCAGCACCAGAGCGCGGCGATCTTCGGCCATTTCCGGGGCGCCGAAACGCGCACGGGCGAGGATGCCGGCAACATCAGCATCTACAGCTTCGCGCACGGCTGGATGTGGATGATCCCGTTGCCCGATGGCGTGATGAGCGTGGGCGCGGTATGCCGGCCGGAGTACCTCAAGCAGCGCAAGGGCCGCACGGTGGAGTTCCTGCTCGACACGCTGAAGGCGAACCCGGCCTTGTGGAAACGCGTTGAGCACGCCGAGCTGATTGACAGCGAGGTGCGTGTCACCGGCAACTACTCCTACGATTCCACGACGATGGGCGGTCCGGGTTGGGTGCTGGTGGGCGACGCGTTCGCGTTCCTCGATCCAGTGTTCTCCTCCGGCGTGTACCTGGCGATGAGTGGCGCGGAACAGGCGGTCGAGGTGGTCGATCGCGCGCTGCGCGAACCTGTCCGGGAAGCCGCGTTGCTGCGCAAGCTGGAAAAGCGCCAGCGTGCGGGCATGGCGCGTTTCTCGTTCTTCATCTACCGCTTCAACGGGCCGGTGATGCAGCAGATGTTCCGCCAGCCGCGCAACGTCTGGCGGCTGGAGGAAGGGGTGATCTCGATGCTGGCGGGCGACCTCTTTGACACGCCGCAGGTGCTGTGGCGACTGCAGATGTTCAAGCTGGTCTATGCGTTCTGCGGCCTGCTCGACTGGCGCCGCTGGCGCGAAGAGCACAAGTACCGGCTGGAGCAGGCGCGTTCGCAATTCACTGGCGGCACCACGCCGCTGGACAAAGCGTGAATTGGCCCCTCCCCTGTGAAAGCAGGGGAGGGTTGGGGTGGGGTGCTCTTGATCTTCCCGCAAGCCCGGGTTACCCCTTCCCAACCTCCCCCCGCATGCAGGAGGAGGCGTCCGATGGCGCTCGCGCTACCATGCACCGACACGATTCGAACGCATGCCCATGGCCAAGCTCTATTTCTATTACTCGGCAATGAATGCCGGCAAGACCACCACGCTGCTGCAGAGCGCGTACAACTATCACGAGCGCGGCATGCGCACGCTGATCCTCACGCCCGCGCTGGACAACCGCTACGGCGAGGGGGTGGTGGCGTCGCGGATCGGCCTGAAGGCGAACGCGCGCCGCTTCGGCGGCGACGAGAACCTGCTGGCGCTGACCGAAGCCGACATCGCGGCGCACGGGGCGCTGCATTGCGTGTTCGTCGACGAGGCGCAGTTCCTGACCCGGGCGCAGGTGTGGCAGCTCAGCGATGTGGTCGACCGGCTCAACATCCCGGTACTCGCGTTCGGCCTGCGCACGGATTTCCGCGGCGAGCTGTTCGAAGGCAGCCGCTACCTGCTGGCGTGGGCCGACAATCTGGAAGAGATCAAGACGATCTGCCATACCGGCCGCAAGGCCACCATGGTGGTGCGCGTGGACGATCATGGCCGTGCCGTTACCGAAGGGCCGCAGGTTGAGATCGGCGGCAACGAACGCTATGTCTCGGTGAGCCGGGCCGAGTTCAAGAAGATCAGCGAAGGCAACGGACGCATCGAACTGCAGCAGCCGGTGCTGCCGCTCGGCGAGAATCGCTGAGCACTTTCGGCACCGAGACATCATCATCAAGGACATCCATGAACCACCCGATCACCATCCCCGCCTGGCAGCGTCCGCACTGGCATGCCAGCGACGAGGACATCCTGCTGCAGTTCTACGTGTTCGGGCAGTTCGAAACCGTGCGCGTGCCATCGCGTGATTACGGCAGCCCGGGCCTGCCGCCGCAGATCGAATCGACCAGTCATTACCACAGCGCATTGCGCCAGTGGGAAGGCTATCCGCTGAAGGGGCCGATGGGCCGCATGTACAAGACCGACGCGCCCGAAGCCTACCAGCGCGCAATCGACGCGCCCGAGGTGATGGTGGTGCGCGGTTCGCTCAAGGACAGCCCGTCCACCGGCTACCTGCGCGACACGTTCGGCGTGCTGGCCGGCATGCTCGACATCGGCGGGGTCGCGATTCTCGACCCGCAGATACTGAGCCTGCTCGATGCCGATGCGTGGCGGCGCAAATACCTGATCCGCGATGGCGCACCGGTCCGCAACCACCTGCTGATCCTGCGCGATGGCGAATCCACGCCGGATCATTCGTGGATCCATACCCGCGGCATGCGCAAGTTCGGCCGCCCCGACATCAGCATCCATCAGGTACCGGATCATGCCGTCGACCGTGCCGGCATGCTGTGCGAAAAGCTGGCCGAACTGCAGGCGCTGGGCGTGCACTTCGTCGACGGGCAGACGCTGGACATCGAGGGCATCCCGTCCGGCGTGCAGGTGCACCTGGGCGGCGGACTGGACGATCCGCAGTTCAACAACACGTTCGTGGCGTTCGACTGGCCGGAATGATCTCTGTAGGAGCGCACCCTGTGCGCGATGCACTTCGTGACTTGAAGAAAGGCATCGCGCACAGGGTGCGCTCCTACAGGAAGCAGGAATCCGTCAGCGCTGGCAGGTCGGGCACCAGAAAGTCGAGCGCTGCCCCAGCACGGCCTGCCGGATCGGCGTGCCGCATACCTGGCACGGTTCGCCAGCGCGGCCATATACGTTGAGTTCGCGGAAGAAGTAGCCGGGTAGGCCGTCGGGATTGAGGAAGTCGCGCAGCGTGGTGCCGCCGCGTTCGATCGCCCAGGCCAGGATGCGTTTCACTTCCGCGGCCAGCTTCGCGTAGCGCACGCGCGATACGCCGCCGGCGTCGCGCCGCGGATCGATGCCGGCGGCGAACAGCGCCTCGCTGGCGTAGATGTTGCCCACCCCGACCACCACCGCGTTGTCCATCAGGAACAGTTTCACGGCGGCCTTGCGGCCACGCGAGAGATGCCACAGCAGGTCGCCGTCGAACGCATCGGTGAGCGGTTCGGGGCCGAGGTTTACCAGCAGTCCGTGCGTTTCGCCAGGTGCTTGCCACAGCAGGCAGCCAAAGCGGCGCGGATCGGTGAAGCGCAGCACGCGCGCTCCGGTGGCTCCGGCGGGCTCGAGTGCGATGTCGACGTGGTCGTGCTTGCCCACCGGCGCATCCGGCGGCAGAACGCGTAGCACGCCGGACATGCCCAGGTGCAGCAGCGCGCTGCCGATCCCGGTGTGCAGCAGCAGGTATTTCGCGCGCCGCTCCACCGCGTCGATGCGCTGGCCGGGCAGCAGTTCGCTGACCTCGCGTGGTATGGGCCAGCGCAGATCCGGCCGGCGCAACGTGACGCTCACGATGCGCCGGCCGATCAGGTGCGGGGCGATACCGCGCCGCGTCGTTTCGACTTCAGGCAGTTCGGGCACGCAGCGTCAGTTCCATTCCTCGTGGAAGCTGCCTTTTTTGTCGACCCGCTCGAACGTGTGCGCGCCGAAGAAATCGCGCTGCGCCTGCAGCAGGTTCGCCGGCAGCCGTTCGCTGCGGTAGCCGTCGTAATACGCGATGGCCGAGGAGAAAGTCGGTACGGGAATACCGAATTGCACGGCCGCGCTCACCACATCGCGCAGGGCTTCCTGATATTGGGTGGCGATGTCGCGGAAGTACGGATCGAGTAGCAGGTTGGTCAGTCCCTGGTCCTTCGTGTAGGCGTCTGTGATGTTCTGCAGGAAGCGCGCGCGGATGATGCAGCCACCGCGCCAGATCTGCGCGATGGTGCCGTAATCGAGCTTCCAGCCGTATTCGTCGGAGGCCGCGCGCAGTTGGGTGAAGCCCTGTGCGTAGGAGACGATCTTGCTCAAGTAAAGAGCACGACGTACGGCTTCGGTGAAGTCCGCGGAATCTTTCACGCCCCCTTTGAACGATTTCGCCGTAAATGACATCGGCAGTTGGGGTCCGCTCAACACTTTGCTAGCCACGACGCGTTCGTCCTTCAACGACGACAGCACGCGCGCGAACACCGATTCGGTGATCAGTGGCAGCGGCACACCGAGATCGAGCGCACTCTGGCTCGTCCACTTGCCGGTGCCTTTCTGCGCCGCGCGGTCGAGGATCACGTCGACCAGGTCCTTGCCGGTTTCCTGGTCTTTCTTGCCGAAGATCTTCGCGGTGATCTCGATCAGGTAGCTGTCGAGCTCGCCTTCGTTCCACTCGGTGTAGACCCGTGCCAGTTCCGCATTGGAAAGGCCCAGCACGTGCTTGAGCACGGCGTAGCTTTCGGCGATGAGCTGCATGTCGCCGTACTCGATGCCGTTGTGGACCATCTTCACATAGTGGCCGGCGCCATCGGGGCCCATGTAGGCGACGCAGGGCTTGCCGTCCTTCGCGCGTGCGGCGATCTCGGTCAGGATCGGCGCCACCAGGTCGTACGCATCGCGCGGACCGCCGGGCATGATCGAAGGACCGTGCAGCGCACCTTCCTCACCGCCGGAAACGCCGGTGCCGATGAAGTGCAGGCCGGCTTTCGCCAGTTCCTGGTTGCGACGGATGGTGTCCTTGAAGTTGGTGTTGCCGCCGTCGATCAGGATGTCGCCCTTGTCCAGCAGCGGCTTGAGCTTTTCGATGGTGTCGTCGGTGGGTTCGCCGGCCTTCACCATCAGCAGAATTCGCCGGGGTTTTTCCAGCGACCCGACGAATTCTTCCAGCGTATAGGTGGGCACGAGTTTCTTGTCGCCGTGCTCGGCGATCACCTCGTCGGTCTTCTCGCGGCTGCGGTTGAAGATCGACACCGGGTGGCCGCGGCTCTCGATATTCAACGCCAGGTTGCGGCCCATGACGGCCATGCCGACGACGCCGATGGCTTGCTGACTCATCTTGTTCTGCTCCTTGGTGCGCGACCCGATGGACTTGTCGATATGCGGCATATCGGCCAGCGTGCAAGGGTACGCCGTGCAGGTGCATGGAGAAGGTTAAATCCGCGATCCGCGATCGGCTGGTCAGTGCAGTTCGACGGTGGCCGTGGCCGGCGAACGCGGCATGTAGCGCGCCGGCACCAGGGCCACGCGTTGTCCGACGCGGACGTAATGCTGCGGCCCGGTGACCGAGGTTTCACCGAATTCCAGCGTGACACCGTCCAGGTTCAATATCGCCTGCGGCGGCGCAAGACCAATCCGGGCGGGATCGAAATCGCTGGCCGGGCGCCAGCTGAGGACATGTGCCACGGCGGTGTCGGCCAAACCGTCGAGGCGCCCGTCGAGGGCACGTACCGGTGTGCCGTCCGCGCGCCACCAGTGGCCCTCGCGCTTTTCATAGTGCATGGTCGGCGTGCCCGGAAGAGTCAGGGTGACGTGCGTGATGCTGGCCGGGTCGAGCGCGGTGAGCATGCCGGCTTCATCGCGTGCATCGCGTTGCCACTGCCATGCGGCCAGAGACAGCAGCGCGGCCACGGCCACCAGCAGGATCAGGCGTTGGCGAACTGTGCGTTTCATCGATCAGCGTCGGCGCCGACGCCACACGATGAAGCCACCGATCAGCAGCAGCAGCAACGGCAATGCGACCAGGAAACCGAAGCTCACTGCGTTCAACTCGGCCTGCGAGATCTGCAGCAGGCGATCCGGTGCGCCGCGCGAGGGCAGGTTGACCAGTTTGTCGTCGCCGAGCAGCCAGTCGAAGACACGCTCGCCCAGCGCGCGGTTGCCGCCGTTGCCGAGGAACGTGTTGGAGAGGAAATCGCCGTCGCCGATCGCCACTGCGCGCTGTTCGCTCTTGTCCGGGCTCGGCGAGAGCCGGCTCAGCGCGAAGCCGAAATCCAGCGGACCTTTCAGTTCACCGGCGGCGGCATCGAAACGGATGTCCGATGGCTTCGTGTTGTCGATCGGCTGGAATTCCGTCCAGCTTTGCGCGCTGGAGCGCAGGAACGGCTTCACCGCCCACTCGGCCTGTCCCACCTGCGCAAGCGCGGATACCTGCGGAAACAGCGTGACCATCGTGAAGCCGCGGGTGATCGCCTGCGGCGGATAGTCGCCCAGCGCGATCTGACGCGGATCGTGCAGGCCCAGCGCGGTACCGGAGCCATCGACCAGCACGCCCGGCAACACATGCACGCCGAGCGCGTCGGCGAGCGGTTTCAGGCCGAGGTCGTCGTTGGCCGGCTCGGTCAGCCACAGCAGGTTGCCGCCGCCTTGAACATAGCCGACCAGTGCCTGCACCGCGCCCGGCGGCAATGCCAGCGCGGGGCTGGCCAGCACGACCAGGTCGGTGTGCTCGGGTACCGCACCGACCTGGGCGAAGTTCAGCGGCACCGCGCGCATGCCGCGTCCTTCGAGCTGCACCATGAAGGTGCCGAGGTCGGCGTTGGCCTGACCGTCGGCGCGACGTTCGCCATCGCCGGTGACGAACGCCACGATGCGGTCGCTGCCGCGCACCAGCCGCTCCAGCGCATTGGTGAGGCTGCGTTCGGACAATTCGTCCAAGCGTTGTTCGTGATCCTTGTAGTGCAGGATCAGAGCGCCATCGACCGTGATGCCCAGCTCGCGCATCTTCGCCGGATCCAGTTGCGGATCGACGAAATGCAGCGTGAGATCGGGCTTCACCGACTGATAGCGCTGCAGGAAACCGGCCACGGTCTGGCGCAGATCGCCTTGCGGGTTGGCATAGCTGACGATGTCCACCGGACCGTTCAGGCTGGCCAGCACGGCACGGCTTTCCGCCGAGAGGCTGGTGCGGCCGTTCGCGGTCCAGTCGGTTTCGTGCGTGTAACGCGTACTCAGGTAACCGATCGCAGCGGCAGCCACCAGCAGGATCAGCGCGAACAGCCAGCCGTCCAGACGTCCGTGGAGCTTGCGCATCAGCCACGCTCCTTGTCGGCGCCGAGCCGTTGCGCGGCCAGCGCCAGTGCCAGCACCATCAGCAACACGAACCAGACGATGTCGGTAGTCGAGACGAGTCCGCGGAGCATCGGCTCGAGATGCGTGGGCATGGCGATCCAATTGATGACGCCATTGCTAATGCCCATCGTCTGTGCGCCGATCTGGACGATGCAAAGCGCCAGCGTCAGCATGATGCTAGCGACTGCAGCGATCGCCGGATGCGCGGTGAACGCCGAACAGGCCACTCCGATCGCTCCTAGCGCAGCCAGCAGTAGGACTGTGCCGAGTGTGGCGGCTGCCAGCTTGCCCCAGTCGAAATGGGCGGCGTGCGCCAGCGCCAGCGGCATTGCCAAGGTCAGCGCCAGCCAAAGAAGCAGCCAGACCATTAAGGCCAAATATTTCCCTATCACGATGGACGAAGGAGTTAGGCCTGAACCGAACAGCAGCGGAAGCGTACCGTGGCTGCGTTCGCCGGCCAACGTGGACATGGCCAGCAGCGGCACGATAAACAGCGCCAGTTCGGTCAGGCCGAAGGGCAGGAAGCCGCCCGTCAGCAGGCTGCTTAGCAGTGGCACGCTGACCATGTCGGTATAGCCTGGCCCGCTCGGCAGTGCTGCCAAGCGAATCTGCGTACTCAGAAAATTGCCCAGTAGCAGCACAAAGCGCCATGCCAGTTCGGTAAGGGTGAGAGCGGCCAGTACCCAAGCCAGTGGGCGGACAAACAGGCGACGCAATTCAAGGCGCATCACAGCAAAGAACATCATGCGGCGCGTGCTCCGTCGTTCATCGCGATCTCGAAGAAGGTCCGTTCCAGCGTGGCATAGCCGTCGCCGTGCACCGGCCCGTCGTGGCGCAGGCTGCCTTCATGCAGGATCGCCACGCGGTCGCACACCGCCGTGACTTCGGGCAGCAGATGCGTGGAAAGGATCACCGCGGTGCCTGCGGCGGCCTGTTCGCGGATCACCGCGCGCAACGCGGCCACCTGCACGGGGTCCAGCGCGTTGGCCGGTTCGTCCAGCACCAGCAAGGCCGGCTGGTGCTGCAGCGCGCAGGCCAGTCCCAGCCGCTGGTGCTGGCCTTGCGACAGCACGCCGGCCAGGCGTCTCGCCAGTGGTTGCAGTTCCAGCCGTTTGATGATGGCCGCGCGCGCCTGGCGCAATGCCGAACCGCTCATTCCGCGCAGGCGGCCGTGTGCATCGAGATGCTCGGCGACGGTCAGTTCCGGCCACAGCGGTGCGCGCTCCGGCAGCCAGCCGATCAGCCGGCTGGCCAGCTCGGGATGCTCCAGGAAATTCGCCCCGTTCAGCTTGATGCCGCCGCTGTCCGGGTGCAGGGCGCCGGCGATCATCGACAGGGTAGTGGATTTGCCGGCGCCGTTGACGCCCAGCAAGCCCAGCACCTGACCCGCTTGCAGGGTCAGGCTGAGGTCCCGCACGGCAGGTCGGCCGGCGCGCCGGCGGCTGATCTGGTCCAGTTGCAGCACGGGGCTTGCTGAAGCGGCGTGGGTCGAGGTCATTGCGTGATTGTCACGGCGCCCCCACCGTTAAACAACAGGCTTACATCGCGTCTGCGAAGATCCGCCCGGTGGGTGCGTCAACTCGTTCACCGAACTCGCTGCACGGATAGGCTAAAGTCGGCACAGACATCCATGCTGGCGGGTACGGAAACCCTCGACTAATCTGCTGAATCTGCAGTGCCATTTCCCACAGACCCGGTGCCTCCCATGCTCGACGCGGTGCTCAATTTCCTGAACAACGGTCTCACCCATGCCAGTTGGGGTCAGATCCTTGTCTATCTGTTGATCGTGACGCAGCTCACCATCTTCACGGTGACCCTGTACCTGCATCGCAGCCAGACTCATCGCGGCGTGGACTTCCATCCGGCCTTGGCGCATTTCTTCCGCTTCTGGGGCTGGCTGACCACCGGCATGGTCACCCGTGAATGGGTGGCGGTGCACCGCAAGCATCACGCCAAGGTCGAGACCGAGGAAGACCCGCACAGCCCGATGATCTACGGCATCAAGAAGGTGTTCTGGGACGGCGTGTCGCTGTACCGCGACGCCTGCGAATCGAAGCAGGACATGGAGCAGTACGGCCGCGGCACGCCCAACGACTGGGTCGAACGCCATGTGTACGGTGCGCACCCGTATTGGGGGCCGTCGTTGATGCTGTTGATCGACCTGGCCCTGTTCGGCGTGATCGGTGCAGCGATCTGGGCCGTGCAGATGGTGTGGATTCCGTTCTGGGCCGCCGGCTTCGTCAACGGCATCGGCCACTGGGCCGGTTATCGCAATTTCGAGAGCGCGGATACCGCGCGCAACCTGATTCCGTGGGGTTTCTGGATCGGCGGCGAAGAGCTGCACAACAATCACCATGCCTTCCCCAGTTCGGCAAAGTTCGCGCTGCGCAAGTGGGAGTTCGACATCGGCTGGGCGGCGATCTGCGCGCTCCGTGCCGTCGGTCTGGCCAAGGTCCTGCGCGTGGCGCCGTCGCTCGACGTTCGCCCGAACGTGCCGCTGCCGGATGCCGAAACGCTGAAGGCGGTGCTCACCCACCGCTTTCAGGCGATGACCGACTACTACCGCGGCGTGATCATGCCGACCTTGCGTGACGATGCCCAGCACGCCGGCGAAAGCCTCAAGGCGGTGCCGCGCCGCATGCGGCTGGCCCTCGCCGACGGCGGCCGCTGGCTGGACAACGAAGGCAGCGCCAAGCTGCAGGCCGTGCTGGCCAAGCGCCCGAACTTGAACGTGGTCTGCGATTTCCGCAGCCGCCTCGCGGCATTGATGGAACAGCGTGGCGCCGACCAGGCGTTGAAGGGCCTGCAGCAGTGGATCCACGAAGCCGAGGAAAGCGGCATCCGTGCCCTGCAGGATTTCGCGCAGCGCCTCAAGGGTTACGCCGTCAGCGCAGCCTGAACGGAAGACACGATGACCTGCAAAGCCCGCCGCAAGGCGGGCTTTTGCTTTGTGCGATCCGAGTGCGTGGGCCCACGGGTACCGGAGGTCTCGAGCTTCGCCATGCCGCGGTCTGCAGCAGCTTCAAGCCAGCCCGGCTTCGCTGATCCGAAGCAGTACCCGTACGTATGGGTCAAGTATGTACGGGCAATTTAGGACTCTTCCTAACTACTCCGGTGCAGCGAGTGCGCATTATCCAAGACCGTCAAAAATGTGACACGAGTCACGAATTGGCAGCCGATCGATAGTCGCAAGCCGATCACTGGAGTGGCCATGAACAAGGTTTACAGCAAGATATGGAGCGTCGCGTACGGTCACTGGATCGTTGCGTCGGAGCTATGCCATCGCCGCGGCAAGCGGGCAGGCAATGGAAGTGGCGTGGCCATGGGTCAGGCGTTGCCGCTGCCGCTGGCCGTCGCTATCGGACTGGCGCTGACTGGAGGCGTCGTCAATGTCGGTCATGCGCAGGCGACCACGGTCGCGATGCAGCCGATCACCTATAACGCGGCGACCGGCGGCGTGTCGCCCGGCTATCAATACAGCGTGCCCAACGACGGTAACCCGCTCACCATCAGCGGCCCGATCGCCAGCGTCGATCCTGGCAGCTTTGCCTTCGGCACCTCGAAGACCATCGCCACCCTGGTCGGCGAGAACGGCGTCACCTTCAGCGGCGGCGCCGGCGTCACCAGTGGCAACTACACCGGCTTCTACAGCTGGACTGGCCTCGGTGTCCAGGCGCCGCAGCAGAACAGCACGGCCTCCGCGCTCAATCCGGTCACCAATGCCAACGAGACGTTCAACGTCTACGACTCCTCGGTGCTCACAGGCGGCAGCGTGCTTCCGGCGTTCCAGAGCCAGCTTTCCTCCATCCTCGACGAATCCAAGGTCGAGATTCACCAGAACATCGGCCTCGGCCAGGTCACCAGCGCCGGCGGCACGCTCAACGTCGATCTGGGCGACAGCAGCAAGAACATCCGCGACGTCGCCAACACCATCACCCTGATGGCGAAGAACTCGATCCTGACCAAGGCCGATGGCAGCGCCGGCAACGCCAGCACGGTCAACTGGCAGTCGCGCAACGAGATCAACCTGCAGGTGGCGCCGGTGGTCGCGCCGGAATACCAGTCGCTGACCCAGTCGGTCACCCAGTTCGCCGGCAGCGTCACCAAGACCGGCTACTCGACGCAGACGGTGACCACGCCGCCGGTCACCAACCCCGACGGCAGCGTCACGCCTGGCACCACCAGCACAGTCATCGTCAGCGCGCCGGTGACCTTCACCATCACCAACCCGGCGCAACTGGCCGCGTACAACGATTGGCTGCAGCAGCAGCTCACCTACTGGCTCACGCCGGCCGCCGACGGCGGCGCAGGCCTGAGCCAGGCCGCCGCACAGAGCCAGTACAACGCCTGGATGAGCGAGGCGATCAACGCCAAGCCAGTCACCTGGCAGTACAAGGTGTGGAGCGACGGCCAGACCCACAACAACGCCGCCACCGTCGGCACCGGCAACCTCAACGTGATCTACGCCACCGGCGCGCAGGCCACCGGCCACATCGCCGCGGGCGCGGCGCTGGCGGTCAATGGCTCGTCCGGCGGCGTGATGCGGGCGGACAGCGGCGCCACCCTGATCAACGACGGCGAACTCGATCACTGGCGGGTCAGCCAGTTCAGCCCGGCCTCCTCGGGCATGAACCTGACCGACGCCACCGGCATCAATAGCAGCACCGGCGTGATCAACTCGGGCCTGTTCATCGACAACGACGGCCGCCAGAACGTCAACAGCTACGGCGGCACCGCCAGCGTCGATCCCAACACCGGGCTCAGTATCAGCGGCGGCGGTGCCGGCGGCGTGTACGGCATCTACGCCGTGGGCGCCAGCACGGTGCGCAATGACGGCGTGATCAACCAGGCGCTGCAGACCGACGGCGGCACCAGCGTCGGCATCCTGCTCGGCGGCACCAGCAGCGGCACCAACAGCAGTGGCGGCACCATCAACCTGGTCGATGGCCGCAATGGCGCCAATTCGGTGGGCAATGCCAGCGGCTATGCCGTGCAGGTGCAGGACAACGCGAACTTCAGCAATGCCGGCACCATCTACCTGGGCCGTGCGGCGCAGGCGCAGGCCGGCGCGGCGGCGGCGGACGTGGCGCTGAGCGGCAGCGGTCCCCAGACCAGTGCGGGCATCTACGCGGCCACCACCGGCACGGTCAGCAACAGCGGCAGCATCACCCTTGGCACCGGCACCCGCAACGCCACCGGCATCTCGGCGGTGAACAGCAGCGGCACGATCGACAACACCGGCACCATCAGCCTGCTCGGCACCGCCAGCGCCGGTACCGGCGCCAATTACGGCCTGCTGGCGCAGGACAGCAGCGGCAGCATCAGCAACAACGGCGCGATCAACGTTGGTGGCGTGAACAACATCGGCATCCGCGTGTTAAGCACGGGCGCCACCAACACCACCATGGCCACCACCGCGCAGGGCAGCATCGACGTCAGCGGTGGTGCCGATCCCGCCACTGGCACGCGCAACTACGGCGTGCAGGTGTTGGGCAACGGCAGCGGTGTCGCCACCGCCAACATCGATTCGTCGATCACCCTGGGCGGGCGGGGCGCCATCGGCGTGTTCGTGCAGAACAACGGCGTGGCCAACGTCTCGGCGAATGCCGCACCAGCCTTCGGCAATACCGACCAGATCGGCTACTACCTGTTCGGCAACGGCGCCAAGGCGAACGTGGCCAGTGCCACCATGAGCGACAGCGGCTATGCGCGCACCACGCTGTTCCGCGTCGGCGACGGCGCCAGCTTCGACGGCACCAACGGCAATGGCGGACAACCGCTGAACCTCACCATCAACGGCGCCAATTCGGTCGGCGTGTTCGGTTCCGGCGCCGGCACCACGGTGACCACCGACCAGGCGCAGTTCAGTGTGGGCGGCGCCAACGCGGCGGCGGTGGTGATCGAGGGCGGCGCCAGCGGCGACATCAGCGGCAGCACCATCATCAACCTGACCCAGCCGGATACGGTCGCCGCCATCGTCGATGGGCAGAAGCACAGCATCACCGGTGCGGCCACCGGCAACCCGGTGGCGACCTCGCTGAAGGCGGCGACCAACATCACCTCCGACCTCGGCGGCGTGGTGGGCTATATCGCCCGCAACCAGGGCGCGCTGGACATCGGCAGTGGCGCCCAAGTCAACCTGAGCGGCGCCAACGACATCGGCGTGGACGTGCAGCAGGGCGGTATCCTCAGCAACGATGGTGGCATCACCATCAACGACCAGAGCGGTGCCGGCGACAGTACCAGTGTCGGCGTGCGCGCCTCCGGCGCGAATGCCCAGGTCAATCGCCTCGGCGAGGTAACGGTCACCAACGGCCTGGCTGGCGTGCAGCTCATCAACGGCGCCTCGCTGACCCTCAACGGCAATGCCGGCGACGCCATCACCACCGACGGCACCGCCAACGGCATCCTGCTGGGCAATGCCGACGGCAGCGGCGCGCCGGCCTCGTTGAACGCGAGCAATGTCATCATCAACGCCAACGGCGGCGGTGCCGGCATCCAGAACGCCGCCGAGATCGGCAACGTGACCCTGGCCGGGGTCACCATCAATGCCGGCGACGGCGCGGCGATCCGTACCGCGACCAGCTTCAATACCACCGCCACCGCGCCGAACACCTTGAACATCAGCGGCAGCGGCACCGGCTTCGCCTTCGAGAAGCTCGATGGTAGTCAGGTCGGCAGCGACCTGAGCATCGGCCCGAGCTACGTCATCAACGTGCTGGACGGTGCCACTGGCAGCGGCGTTACCGCCAATACCACCGGCAACGTCAGTACCAGCGGCGACATCAACATCGAGGGCGCGACTGGCGGCTCGGCGGTGCTGGCGCAGAACGCGGCGAGCATCAGCAACACCGGCAACATCGTCTCGGCCAGCACCACCGGCGTGCCGTTGATCGACGGCAGCGGTGCCAACGGCAAGACCATCAGCAATGCAGGTACCGTGCAGGCGGCCAGCGACACCGCCGTGGCCATCCAGTCCGGCAGCGGCAACGACACGGTGAATCTCGCCGGCGGCGCGGTGACCGGCGTGGTCAACACCGGCAGCGGCACCGACGCGTTCAACTGGACGGCTGGCACGCTGGACGGCGAAGTGAACATGGACGGCACCAGCGGCGGCAACACCGCGCTGGTCGGCCCGGTGGACCTGTCGCAAACCCGGCACATCCTCACCGGCGCGGGCAGCGGCAACGCGATCACCTTCAGCGGCACCAGCGGCGCGGCGGCCAAGGTCGGCAGCTTCGGCGCCGACGCGGGCAGCGACGACCTGAGCCGGGGCACCAACATCGGCACCGGCTGGAACAGCCTCACCGCGACCGACGCGGCCGACCTGCGCATCGTCAGCAACCTGCAACTGGCCGGCAGCGATTCGCAGATCAACGTGGACAACGGCGCCTACCTGCGCGTGGGCGGCAGCGGCAACACCCTCGGCAGCATCCAGAACCATGACGTCGCCACCGCCAGCAACGGTACCCTGGTGTTCGACAACCTGGACAGTCAGGTCTACAGCGGCATCATCAGCGGCAGCGGCAACTTCCTGCGCGATGCCACCGGCACCACCGTCTTCACCGGCGACAACAGCTATACCGGCACCACCGCGATCAACGGCGGCGGCACCCTGCAACTGGGCAGCGGCGGCAGCACAGGCGGCATCGCCGCGGGCAGCGACATCGCCGACAACGGCGCGCTGATTGTCAGCCGCAGCAATGCGGTGCAGCTTGACGGCACCATCAGCGGCAGCGGCAGCCTGACCCAGCAGGGCAGCGGCACTACCACGCTGACCGGCAGCAACAGCTATGCCGGCACGACCGCCGTCACCGGCGGCACGCTGCTGGTCAACGGCGACCAGACGGCGGCGACCGGTGCCACCAGCGTCACCAGCGGCGCGACCCTGGGCGGCACGGGCATCATCGGCGGCGACGTCGCGGTGGCCGATGGCGCCACGTTGGCTCCCGGCAGCGGTGGTCCCGGCATGCTGACCATCAACGGCAGCCTGAACCTGAGCCCGAACGCGATCTCGGCGTTCGAGTTCGGCCAGGCCTATACCGTGGGCGGCAATCTCAACGACCTGGTCAGCGTGGGCGGAAACCTCACCCTCGACGGCACGCTCAATGTCAGCCAGTCGCCGGGCGGCAGCTTCGGCCCTGGCGTGTACCGCGTCTACGACTACGCCGGCGCGCTGACCGACAACGGACTCGCCCTCGGCGCGCTGCCCAGCGGCACCGATGCGAGCAAGGTGCTGGTGCAGACCTCGATCGCCAACCAGGTCAACCTGGTCAATGCCACTGGCGTCACCCTGCAGTTCTGGGATGGCGCCGACGTGAACGGCAACCACGGTCCCAGCGGCATCGAAGGCAACGGCAAGATCGACGGCGGCAACGGCGTGTGGCAGGGCTCGGCCGGCAACAACAACTGGACCACCGCCACCGGCAACGGCAACGCGCCGTGGGCGCAGGGCGCGTTCGCGGTGTTCCAGGGCAGCCCCGGCACCGTCCAGGTGGATGGCGCCAGCTATGGCGCAGTGACCTTTGCCGGCGCGCAGTTCGCCGCCGACGGGTATCTCGTGCAGGGCGACGCGCTCAACGCCACCACCGCCGACACCATCCTCCGCGTCGGCGCGGGTTCCGGCGGCGCCGGTTACACCGCCACCATCGATTCGGTGATCGCCGATGACGGCGTGAGCGGTGGCACAGTACTGCACAAGACCGACCTCGGCACGCTGATCCTGGGCGGCGCCAACACCTATCGCGGCGGCACCAGCATCGAAGGCGGCACCTTGCAGGTTTCCGCCGACGACAACCTTGGCGCGGCCGGCACCGGCGTGGCGATCGACAACGCGACGCTGAAGTTCGGTGCCGACCTCACCACGCCGCGCACCCTCACGCTGGGCGCGAACGGCGGCACGATCGATCCGAACGGGCATACCGGCGATATCGATGGCACCATCACCGGCACCGGCAAACTCACCGTGAGCAGCCGCACGGCCGGCCCCGGCGTGCTGAACCTCAACGCCGCCAACAGCTATGCCGGCGGCACCGACATCGTCGGCACCGGGGTGGGCAACGCGGCGGCGCAATCGGTGACGGTGAATGCCGATACCACCGGCGCGCTGGGCCAGGACGGCACCACGGTGAACCTGTCCAACGGCGCCACGCTGGCCTTCGCCAATGCCGGCACCAGTTCGCAGACACTGGTGCTGAACAACACCGACAGCACGCTGGATTACCTCACCGGCACCGATGCGGGCAGCAGCGTCATCAGCAATACCGGTGCGACCGCGCTGGCCTCGTTCCAGGGCACGGCCAGCGCGAACAGCGCCAGCATCGCCAACACCACCGGCGCCACGCTGAGCTTCGCCGACCAGTCCGATGCCGGCACCTCGACCACCAGCAACAGCGGCTCGGTGCTGTTCGCCGGCAGCGCCACTGCGGCGAATGCGCTGATCGCCAACAACGCCGGCGGCACGGTCGACATCAGCGCGACCAGCAGCGGCACCTCGATCGGCTCGCTGTCCGGCGCCGGCAACGTGCAACTGGGCGCGCAGACACTGAGCGAGGGCAACCTCAACCGTGACGATGCGATCAGCGGCATCATTTCGGGCAACGGCGGCGGCCTCGACAAGATCGGCAGCGGCACGCTGACCCTGAGCGGTGCCAACAGCTATACCGGCACCACCACGGTGGCTGCCGGCACCCTGCTGGTCAACGGCGACCAGTCCGCAGCGACCGGCGCGGTGACGGTGAACGCCGGTACCACGCTCGGCGGCAACGGCGTGATCGGCGGCGCGGTGATCGTGCAGGACGGCGCGACGCTGGCCGCTGGCGCCAACCTCGGCGCCGTCGGCACGCTGACGACCGGCGCCCTCACGCTCAACCAGAACAGCAACCTCGCCTACCAGCTCGGCCAGGCCTATACACCAGGCGGCGCGCTGAACGACCTGGTCAACGTCAACGGCGACCTCAGCCTGGATGGCCAGCTCAATGTGACGCAGTCGCCGGGCGGCAATGTCGGTGTCGGCGTGTATCGCCTGATCAACTACACCGGCGCGCTGACCGACCGCACGCTGGATATCGCCTCGGCACCGGCGGCGGCGAGCAGCCTGTACGTGCAGACCTCGGTCGATCATCAGGTCAACCTGGTCAATGCCACCGGCGTCACCCTGAACTTCTGGGATGGCACCGGCTCGGCGCACAAGAACAACGGCGTGGTCGATGGCGGCGACGGCCTGTGGCAGACCTCGGCCGGCAACGACAACTGGACCGAGGCCAGCGGCAGCCTCAACGCGCCGTACAGCGACAACGCCTTCGCGATCTTCGAGGGCACGGCCGGCAAGGTCAGCGTCGACAATTCACTGGGCGACGTGACCTTCAGCGGCGCGCAGTTCGCCACCGACGGCTATGTGATCGGCGGCGGTGCACTGACCACCGACACCGCCGACACGGTGATCCGCGTTGGCGACGGCACGACGGCCGGTGCGGCGGATACGGCCACGATCAACAGCGTGATCGGCGGCTCCGGCGGCATCGAGAAAGCCGACCTCGGCACGTTGATCCTGGGCGGTGCCAACACCTACACCGGCGGCACCACGGTCAGCGGCGGCGCTTTGCAGGTTTCCGCCGACGACAACCTCGGCGCGGCCGGCACTGGCGTCACCTTGAACGGCGGCACCTTGAAGTACGGCGCCGGTTTCGACAGCGCGCGCGCCGTGACCCTGGGCTCCGCTGGCGGCACCATCGACACCAACGGCAACGACGCCAGGCTGTCCACCGCGATCGGCGGCAGC
This sequence comes from Rhodanobacter sp., assembly GCA_036398675.1. Classification (GTDB taxonomy): domain Bacteria; phylum Pseudomonadota; class Gammaproteobacteria; order Xanthomonadales; family Rhodanobacteraceae; genus Rhodanobacter. The sequence goes on from DASWOQ010000086.1 coordinate 44,049, forward strand.
GGCAGCCTGACCAAGAACGGCGCGGGCATCTTGCTGCTGACTGCCGACGCAACCTACAGCGGCGGCAACACCACCATCAATGGCGGCACCTTGCAGCTGGGCAATGGCGGCACGGCCGGCTGGATCGGCGGCAATGTGCTGGACAACGGCATGCTCAGCTTCGATCGCTCCGACGACAAGCAGTTCGACGGCGTCATCTCGGGGACCGGTAGCGTCAACAAGCAAAGCAGCAACAGCTTGACCTTGACCGGCAGCAACACCTACGGCGGCGGTACCACGCTGGACGCGGGCACGCTGGTAGTGGGCAATGCCAGCGCGCTCGGCTACGGCACGCTCGCGATGTCGCCGGGCACCACGCTCGACTTCAATGGCAGCTATGTCCTCGGCAATGCCATCACCTTGTCCGGCGATCCCACGGTCAACGTTGGCAGCGGCCTGGCCGATGCGCTGGCCGGCACCATCAGCGACGGCAGCAGCGCCGGTACGCTGGAGAAGACCGGCGGTGGCACGCTGCTGCTGGGCGGCAGCAATACCTACAGCGGGCAGACCCTGGTCACCGCCGGCACCTTGCAGGCGGCGGCCAGCGCGACCTTCAGTGCCAACTCGGCGCACGTGGTGGATGCCGGGGCCACGCTGGCCACCGCCGGCTTCAACCAGTCGGTGGCCGCGCTGAGCAATGCCGGCACGGTGTCGCTGCTCAGCGGCAAAGCCGGCTCGCAGTTGCGCGTGGCCGGCGACTATGTCGGCAACAACGGCCAGTTGCAGCTTGGCGTCAACTTCGCCAGCGGTATTGCCGACAAGCTGGTGATCGACGGCGCCGGCGCGACCGCGAGCGGCAGCACCGGCATCGCGGTCAATCCGCTGGGTGGGCTGGGCGCGCCGATCGGCGGGGACGGCATCGAGGTGGTGAGCGCGCTCAACGGCGCCACTACCACCGCGCAGACCAGCAAGGATGCCTTCAACCTCGTCGGCGGCACCGTGCAGGCCGGCGCCTACCAGTACAAGCTGGTAGCGGGCAATAAGGCAGGTGCCGGCGAGAACTGGTACCTGCGCACCGACTACCGCGACGGCGTCCCGCTGTACGGTGCGCTGACTTCGTTGGCACAGCAGATGTCCCGGTTGGGCACGCTGCATGAGCGTGTCGGCGACAACCAGCAGCCAGACGATCGCGACCGTGCCTGGGTACGTGCCTATGGCCGCACCGGCGAGCACCAGGCGGGTGATTTCAGCAGCTATGGTTCCAGCTACGACTACAACGTCAGCGGCCTGCAGACGGGCTTCGACCTGTTCAACAACATGAGCAAGGTTGGTTCCGGCAGCAACAACACCGGCAACCAGGCCGGCCTGTACTTGAGCGCGGTCAACAGCAACGGCCGTGTGGATGGCGTCGATGCCGTGCAGCAGGTTGGCTCGATCAACGGCAAGGCCTACTCGCTGGGCGGTTACTGGACGCACTACTTCCAGTCCGGCACTTACCTTGATGCCGTGATACAGAGCACCAAGTACCGCGACATGGATGCGCGTGCCTACGGCGGTACCAGCATCGAAACCGAAGGCACGGGCTATGCCGCATCGCTGGAGGCCGGTTTCCCGATCGCTTTCAGCAACAAGCTGTCGCTGGAGCCGGAGGCGCAGGTGATGGGTTCCTACACCAGCCTGGACAACGCCAGCGACACCGTCAGCCACGTCGATCTCGGCGGTGGCACGACCTGGACGGCGCGCCTCGGCAGCCGCCTGGTCTACACCGAGAGCGAACGTTCCACGGTATGGGGCACGCTGGATGTGCTGCACGCTTTCGGCAGCCGCACGAGCAACACCTTCTCTACGCTTGACGGCAGCTATCCGACGACGCTGAATGCTTCGCCGAACGCCACATGGGCAAGGCTCGGCGTCGGCTTCACGTATCAGGCATCGAGGAATTTCTCGACCTACATGGGCACCGACATCGAGGTTCCGATGGGCGGCGAACGCGGAGAGCGATCCATCGGCGCACGCGTGGGCGTGAAATACAGTTGGTAAGACGATGGGCGATCGCGTGCCTGCATCCGCTGCGGGCACGCGATCCAGCCATCCGGACTGGATCGCCGGCCGGCTGACCGAGCAGGCGGCAGGCCAAAAAAAACCCGCCGATGTGGCGGGTTCTTTTTGTAGAGGCGATCGATTACTTGATCTTGCCTTCCTTGTAGATCACGTGCTTGCGCACGACCGGATCGTATTTCTTGAACTCGAACTTTTCCGGCGTGTTCTTCTTGTTCTTCTGCGTGGTGTAGAAGTGGCCGGTACCGGCCGAGGAGATCATGCGGATTTTGTCTTGGGACTTGTTTGCCATGATGGAATCCTCAGACCTTGTCGCCGCGGGCGCGCATGTCGGCAATCACGGCCTCGATGCCATTCTTGTCGATGGTACGCAGCGCGTGGTTGGAAACGCGGAGCTTGATCCAGCGGTTTTCGCTGGCAACCCAGAAGCGTCGCTCGTGCAGGTTGGGCAACCAGCGGCGACGGGTACGGTTGTTGGCGTGCGAAACGTTGTTGCCGCTCTGCACACCCTTACCGGTGACTTGACATACACGGGCCATGACGACCTCCGTAATTTGATGTTCACCACCCGTTGGCCAGGGCGATATCGGCCCAGCGGCGCCATGCGCCACGCGATGCTGGAGGTTGTCGCTGTCGCATGTGTCGTGAGGTCCGTATCGCGTGGCGGACTGCCCGGAAGCTCCGGGTCGACATGGGCGAGCCGCGTATTCTCGCAGAAAAACAAGCCGCTGCGCAATCTTCCGCATACCTGACGCGTCCAGCCGGCGTGCGTGGCGAGGGGATGTATGGAACAATCGGCCTCTTTTTTGACACGAACATACCCGAGGAATCCCCATGGTAGACGTAATCACCAACGACCAGGCCAATGGCCAGGACGGTCAACCGCAGCTGGTGATGCAGAAGATCTATGTGAAGGATGTGTCCTTCGAGGCGCCCAATGCGCCGCAGATCTTCCAGGATCTCGACGAGAAGGATCAGCCGCAGGTGCAACTGAACCTGGGCCAGAAGGCGACCGATCTGGGCAACAACCTGTATGAAGTGGTGCTGAGCCTTACCCTGACCTGCACGGTCGGTTCGCGTACCGCCTACCTGGCGGAAGTGGAGCAGGCCGGCCTGTTCGGCATCGCCGGCTTCAACGAAATGGACCATGCCGGCATCATCGGCAGCTATTGCCCGAACCTGCTGTTTCCGTATGCCCGCCAGGTGATCTCGTCGCTGGTGCTGGAGGGCGGTTTTCCGCCGTTCCTGCTGCAGCCGATCAATTTCGATGCGCTGTTCGCCGAGCAGCAGCGTCGCATGATGGGTGGCGGCGAAGCTCCCCAGATGCTCAACAGCTGAGTTTTCCGACATGGCTGAACGCCCGACGCTCGCTGTCCTCGGGGCCGGCTCCTGGGGCACCGCACTGGCGGCGTTGACGGCCCGCAACGGCGTACCGACCCGGTTGTGGGGACGCGACCCGCAGGCACTCGCGGCGATGGCCGCGAGCCGCTGCAACCAGCGCTACTTGCCGGACATCGCCTTGCCGGCTGATCTGGATTACGAAAGCGATCTGGCTGCTGTCGTGCGTGGCGCCGGCATCGTGCTGATCGTGGTGCCCAGCCATGCGTTTGCGTCGATGCTCGAGGATCTTTCGCCGCTGCTCGATGCCGGCACGTCGATCGCCTGGGCCACCAAGGGTTTCGAACCCGGCACCGGGCGCTTCCTGCATGAACTGGTGGCCGAATGGCTGCCGGGCCGGGCGGCGGCGGTAGTCACCGGCCCGTCGTTCGCGCGCGAAGTGGCCGCCGGCAAACCCAGCGCGGTCACTGTGCATTCGGACGACGACGATTTCGCCTGCCGGCTCGCCGGCCTGCTGCATGCGCCGAACCTGCGTGCGTATTCCGGCGGCGACATCCTCGGCGCCGAACTCGGTGGCGCGATGAAGAACGTGCTCGCCGTGGCCACCGGCATCGCCGATGGCATGGAGCTGGGTCTGAATGCACGCGCCGGCCTGATCACCCGCGGCATGAACGAGATGCTGCGTCTCGGCGTGGCGCTCGGCGCGCGCCCGGAAACTCTCATCGGCCTGTCCGGCCTGGGCGACTTGGTGCTGACCTGCACCGGAGACCTGTCGCGCAATCGCCGGCTGGGTCTCGCGTTGGGTCGCGGCGTCGCCATCGACGAGGCGGTGCGGCAGATCGGCCAGGTGGTGGAAAGCGTGCTCACCGCCGACGAAGTGACCCGGCTCGCCGACAAGCACGTGCTGGACCTGCCGATCAGCGCCGGCGTGCGTGCCGTGCTGCATGGTGAAGTCACGCCGGTCGATGCGCTCAAGGCGCTGATGGCGCGCGAGCAGAAGCCGGAATATCCGCACGGTTTGTTCGGCAACGCCTGAGCCGCGGCGCGGCGTTCAACAAAGTTGCAACACCGTGCCGTGCCGACGGTTGCAATGGCTCCCGCACTGCTAAGCTCAACGTTTTGGTTGTCGCCACGGATCGCATGCGCATGCAGCAGCCGGACGAGAAACAACACGTCGCAGCGTCGACGCAGGGTGACGAGGAAACTTTGCCGCTCGCATGGCGGCGCCTGCTGTCCGCCCCTAAACCGATCGTTGCCGACGATCACGGCGTGCTCGGTTTCTTTCTGGAAGTGCTGCCCGAGGAGGGCGCCGCGTACGCGCGGCTGGATGTGGCGCCAGTGCTGCTGGCGACTGCGGAACACGGCCGCTACGTGCGCCCCGTGCCGCTGGACAGCCGGCACCTGGCGCAATCGTCGTTGCAGCCGCACGAGCAGCGGCTGGCCGCCACCATGCTCGGCTTGCCGCAGAACGTGCGCAAGGGCCGCAGCTATGCGCGGCTGGGCAGCCACGTCGGCGATACCTTGCTGGTCGAAATTCTCGACACCGCGCCGTGTTTTCTCGGTGGCCTCGCCGGGCTGCGCCTGTCGCGCGGCAAATCGCATCCGCTCAACTGGCACTGGCACATGGAGCCGGACGGTGGCCAGCGCCTGTTGCCGCTGCTGCCGCACAGCCAGCGTCTGTTGCGCATCGACGGCCTGTGGTATCTGGATGCCGAACGCGCCACGCTCGGCCAGCTCGAAGCCGCGGCGGAAGAAACCCAGTGGCTGGAACTGCCGGCGCTGAAACACGAGCACGGCCGCCGCCTGCGTAACCGTCTGCCGAACAGCCGTCTCGCCACACGCGTGCCGTTGCCGCATCTGTTCGGCGAGTTGCGTCGCTCGCAACTCGCTCCGAAGCCGGTGCTCACCCTGCATGCGCTCACGCGTCACGCGCGCCTCGCTGCGGGCACGCCGCCGCTGGGCTATGCGCGGCTTGCATTCGACTATGCCGGCGAGCGTCTGCCCGGGCGCGGCGGCGAACCGCTGGTGCGTCGCGTGCGCAATGGACAACTGGTCGAGATCACCCGCCGTCGCGCCGAAGAACTCTCCGCGATGGAACAGCTCGAACGTGCCGGCCTCACGCCTGGCGTGGACACTGAAGGCCTACCGTGGGATGTCGCCGACACCTTGCCGGACGATGCATGGCTGTTTCCGGGTACGGGTTACGCCGGCGCGCTGGAGGTCAACACACCGGCCCGCTGGCTGGCCTTGCGACCGAAGCTCGAGCAGGAGAACTTCCAGGTCGAATACGCGCCGAGTTTTCCGTTCGAGGTGCTGGAAGGGCCGGTGCGCTGGTACGGCCATGCGGTGGAGGACACCGACGACCAGGCGTTCGATCTGGAAATCGGCATCGAGCTGGACGGCCAGCGCCACAACCTGCTGCCCGCCGTGGCGCAGGCGCTGGCCGAGCATCAGTTGAACCTCAGCCCGGCGCCGAACGAACCCGAAGACGCCGTGTGGTATGCGCCGGTCGATGCGCGCCGGCGCGTGCCGGTTCGCCTCAAGGAGTTGCGCGGCCTGCTGGCGCCGCTCGCCGAATACCTGGAAAAACCGCGCAGGAAACTCCATCTGCCGCGCGTGCAGGCCGGGCGCCTCGAGGAACTGGTCGAGGCGATGCCCAGCGGCAGCACGCTGGAAGCCTCCGAGCCGCTGCGCGGTTTCGCCGCGCGCCTGCGCGATGCTGCCGAACGCGCGAGCGATGCGGTGCCCGAAGGGCTCACGGTGGAGCTGCGCCCCTACCAGCGCGAAGGTCTGCGCTGGTTGAACGCACTTGCCGAAGCCGGCGTTGGCGGTGTGCTGGCCGATGACATGGGTCTGGGCAAGACGTTGCAGCTCATCACGCACCTGCTGTCGCTGAAGCAGGGCGGCGCGTTGACGCAACCCGCGTTGATCGTGGTGCCGACCAGCCTGATCCCGAACTGGCAGTCGGAGATCGCGCGTTTCGCACCGATGCTGCGCGTGCTGACCCTGCACGGGCCGCAACGCGCCGAGGAGTTCGTGCAGCTTGGTGCGCAGGACATCGTGCTGACCAGCTACGCGTTGTTGCCGCGCGATGTGGTGGCGCTGCGCAAGCAGCCATTCGCATTGACCGTGCTGGATGAGGCGCAACAGGTGAAGAATCCGCGCACGCAGGCGCGGCGCGCACTGCTCAGCCTGCGCACGTCGCGTTACGTGTGCCTCACCGGCACGCCGCTGGAAAATCACCTGGGCGAACTGTGGTCGCAGGTCGATCTGGCTGTGCCCGGATTGCTCGGCGACGAAGGCGCGTTCCGCCGCTATTACCGCGTGCCGATCGAAAAGCAGCACGACGAGGAATGCCAGCAGCGGCTCAACCTGCGCCTCGCGCCCTTCATCCTGCGCCGGACCAAAGCGCAGGTCGCGAAGGAATTACCGCCGAAAACCGAGATCACCCGCCGCGTGGTGCTCGAAGGTCGCCAGCGCGAACTCTACGAGGGCCTGCGCCTTTCGCTGGCCGAGGAGTTGCGCGAGGTGATCGCCCAGCGCGGCATCGCGCACTCGGGCATTGTGGTGCTGGATGCGCTGCTCAAGCTGCGCCAGGTGTGCTGCGATCCGCGCCTGGTGAAACTCGAAGTCGCGCGCGGCGTGCACGAGTCGGCCAAGTTCGAACTGCTGATGGACATGCTGCCCGCATTGCTCGACGAAGGCCGCAAAGTGCTGTTGTTCTCGCAATTCACCGGCATGCTCAAGCTGATCGCCGCCGAGCTAGATCGCCGGCGCATCCACTACGTCACGCTTACCGGGGAAACACGCGATCGCGCCGAGCCGGTGCAGCGTTTCCAGAATGGCGAGGTGCCGTTATTCCTGCTGTCGCTGAAAGCCGGCGGCGTCGGTCTCAACCTCACCGCCGCGGACACCGTCATCCACTACGACCCGTGGTGGAACCCCGCCGCCGAAGCGCAGGCCAGCGACCGCGCGCATCGCATCGGCCAGGACAAGCCGGTGTTCGTGTTTCGCCTGATCACCTCGGGCACGGTGGAAGAGCGCATCGAGGAACTGAAAGCCCGCAAGGCCGAACTCGCCGCTGCCGTCCTCGAAGGCGGCGGCAGCCGCGAGAAACTCAGCTTCGATCAGGGTGATCTGGATGCGTTGCTGGCGCCTAGCTGAAATCGCCTGATGCACCGATGGTCCTTTGATGCCGTTTGCCGCTACGGACTACACTTCAGACCGAACGCTACGCACCCGTGAAAGTCTGAACTAGCGATGCAACATGTCGTCCCGTTTTCCGGAGATTCTGCATGAGGACGCTCCCACTTTTTGTGGCCTGGATCTTGAGCTCGACCACATTGGCAGCATCGTCGCCATCCATTTCCAGAATGAATGCTGCGCTCAATCAGGGCAACTGCAGCCAGGATGGATGCAGCGTCAAGGTGTGTGCGGCGGACAAGAAGAAATGCGTTTACTACCCAGTGTAGTGATGCCAAGCCTTGCCAGAAGGTCGCAACGATGGATATCAGCGATGCTGAAATGAAGGCTGCAAGGAAAGAGGCAAAAAGCCCATTCAGAACTGATCGGTCGAGCGCCATCGGGTACTTGTCAAAGCATCTTTCACCAGCAAGACTGCGACGACAGGATCTGATGGGGATGATCGATGGTCTGCATGGAGGCGGTGACCCGCCACTACCGGGTGGGCGGGCAAACCATCGCCGCATTGGATGGCGTCAGCTTCGAAGTGCCGAAGGGCCAGTTCATGGCCATCGTGGGGCCATCGGGTTCGGGCAAGTCCACCCTGCTCAACATGCTCGGTTGCCTGGATCGACCCGATAGCGGTCGTTACCTGCTCGACGGCGTCGACGTTTCCACCTTCGACGACGAGCATGCCAGCGATTTCCGTAATCGCCGCATTGGTTTTGTGTTCCAGTCATTTCATCTGCTGCCGCGATTGAGCGTGCTTGAAAATACCTTGCTGCCGCGGCGCTTTCTGCGCGGGCCGGACGACGGGTTGGAACAGCGTGCGCATGACTTGTTGCTGCGCATGGGTCTGGAACGGCATCTCGCGCATCGCCCGGGCCAGCTCTCGGGCGGACAGATGCAGCGCGTGGCGATCGCCCGCGCGTTGCTGATGAAGCCCGCGCTGCTGCTGGCGGATGAACCCACCGGCAACCTCGACTCGCGCAGCGCCGCCGACGTGCTCGCATTGATCGGCGAAGTCCATGCGCAAGGACAAACCGTGGTGCTGGTGACGCACGATGCCGAGGTGGCGGCGCGAGCACAGCGGCAGATCGGCCTGCGCGACGGGAGGATCGAGCATGATTCGGCGGCTTGATGTATTCGCATTGTTGCTTGCTCTGCTACCGCTGCCGTCGGCGGCGACCGTGTTCAGCGGCGAGGTGCAGGTTGCCGATGCGCAGGACATCTTCACGCCGCCCTCGATGACGATGCCGGTGGTGCTGCGCTATTACCTCGCCGATGGTTCGCGGGTGAAAAAGGGCGATGTCCTGCTGCGCATCGATGCCGGCCCGGCGGAAGCGCAGTTGCGCACGCTGCAGGCACAGCTGGATCAAGCGGCTGCGAAAAACGCAAAGGAGATCGCCGACCTCGAATTGAAACAGGCGGACGCCGAGCTTGCGCTGGCCGATGCGCAGGCCGAACGCGATACCGCAGCGGTGGACGCGGTGATCCCCAAGGCGCTGATCTCCGCGCTGGACTACGACCGTCATCAGGGCGAGATGCAGCGTACCGAGCGCGCGCTCGCGGTGAAGAAGCTGGAAGTCGCGCAGGCGATCACCGCCGTCGCGCGGCGCCGGCAGGACAGCGACCTCGAGCTTGGCAAGCAGCGGCTATCGCTGAAATTCAACCAGGATCAGGTCGCCAACGCGGTCGTGCGCGCCGAGCGCGACGGTACGCTGGTGCATGGTTTCGACAACATTTTCGGCACCGGCGGACGTTTCGAGGAAGGGTCCAGCAGCTATCCCGGCAATAGCGTCGGCCATGTGGTCGATGCCGGCAGCGCCTATACCGTCCATGGCTGGGTGTTGGAACCCGATCGCACCGGGTTGCATGCGGGCGAGGCGGTAAAACTGCGTTTCGACGCATTGCCTGGCAGCGAACTGCAAGGCAGCATCCGCACGATTTCCGGCGCATCCGCCGGCAAGGATGAATGGGGCGACGGGCGCTACTACGAGGTCGACATCGCGATGCCGGCGGCGATGTCCCTGCCACTGCTGCCAGGCATGAGCGTGCAGATCGATACCGATCTGCACGATGCCGGCGCGGTTGCAACCGGTGCCGTTGCCGCAAACGACGAGGCGCTGCATGTGGACGGCGAGATCTTTGCGCAGCAGAGTCTGGCCATATCGCCGCCGGCAGTGGACGGCCTGTGGCAGCTGACCGTGACGCAGATGGCCAGCGACGGCGAACAGGTGAAGAAGGGTGCCATGCTGGTGGTGTTCGACGGCACCGAGGTGGTGAAGAACCTCACTACCAAGCAAGGTCAGCTGGATGAGAAATTGCGCACTCAGGAGCAGTTGCGACTCGACCTTGCCGATCGCGCGCGCGAAGCCGAGCTCGCCACCGCGCAGGCCCAGGCTGACATGGACAAGGCGCAGCGCAAGGCCAACCAGCCCAAGGAATACATTGCCCGCGTCGACTACCAGAAACTGGTGGTCGCGCGGGCAAAGATGGAACGCAGACTGGAGCTCACCGCCGGACGCGAACGCATCGCCATGGAAGAGCGCGCCGCCGAGCAGCATATGGCCGACGCTGATGTCAGCCTGCTCCAGGGTGACGTGAAAAATTTGAAGCAGTCGCTGGCATCACTCACCATCAGCGCCCCGCGCGACGGCATCCTGGTGCATCAGGACGACTGGAAGGGCGGCAAGTTCGATACCGGCTCGCAGATATTCATGGGCCAGTCCGTGGCGCAGATGCCGGACCTTTCGACGTTGGCGGTACGGGCGTCGCTGCCCGAACGCGAGCTCACGCGTGTACGCGTGGGCCAGCGCGTGCGCGTGGTGGTCGCCGGTGGCGGTGATCGCGCCCTGGGCGGCAACGTGATCGCCGTGGGCAACAACGTGCACAGCAAATCGCGCGTGGAAGCCGTGCCGGTGGTCGATCTTGTCGTGAAGCTCGACCCCAGCGACTTCAAGGCCAAGCCCGGACAGGCCGTGCAGGTCGAGATTCCTGCCGAGAAAGGAGCTTCGCGATGATTCGCCGGCGCCTGTGGCTATCACTTGCGTTGCTGTTGGCCGGTTGCGGTCGTGGCGCCGCCGATCACCCGGTACTGGAAGAAGCGCACGCCGCGTCGCTGGAATTCAGCGTGCAGGGCGAAGGCGAACTGCGTTCGACCAAACCCACGCCGCTGATCGTGCCCGGTCCGCTGTTTACCTCCCGACAGGTCAACTGGATGTTGCCCGACGGCAGCGTCGTCACCAAGGATCAGCTGGTTGCGCGCTTTTCCGCCGACCAGAGCAAGCAGGATCTGGCACAGGCGCAGATCGATCTCGAACGCAACGTGCTGGCGCGCGCCGGCAAGCAGGCCGAGCTGGACGACAAGAGCGGCCAGCTCGGCGTGGATCTCACCCAGGTCGCGGTGCTGCATGCGATCGCCCAGCGCTACGCGAACGCCACGCTGGAGGCGATGGCGCGCAACGACATCCTCGACGCGGTGCAGGACGTGCACTACCTCAATGTGCGCCAGCGCATCCTGCAATGGCGGCAGGACCAGTCCGCATTGCGCGGCAAGGCGGAACTCGCCGTGCTCGACGCCCAGCGCAGCAGCTTCGATACCGTGGCCAAGCAGAAGAAGGACGATCTGGACGCGCTCGAATTGCGTGCGCCGCACGCCGGCGTGCTGATGCTGCAGGAAAATTGGACCGGACAGAAACCGCATCTGGGCGGCGGCCTGTTTGCCGGCGACAGCTTCGCCAACTTGCCGGATCTCACCGCGCTCGAAGTGCAGTTGATGGTGCCGCAGATCGAAGCTCAAGGCATCCAGATCGGCGATGAGGTGGATCTGCATCGCTGGGGCATGCCGGCACAACACGTCATGTCGAAAGTCAGTTGGGTGGCGTCCGCGGCCCAGCCGCGCAGCAACGAGAATCCGGTGAAATACCTGGCCGTGAAAATGACCGTACCAGCCGATATGGCGCACCGATACGACTGGGTACCGGGTCAGCGCTTCGTCGGCAAGATCATCCTGTTGCGCGTCGATAAAGGCTTCAGTGTGCCCAACGTCGCCTTGAGCCGCGACAGCAGCCAGGCCAGCGTGCAGGTGCTCGACGACGGCAAGCCGGTGGAGCGCAAATTGCAGCTGGGTGTGCGCGGCGCGACCCGCACGCAGGTGCTCAGCGGCCTGCAGGAAGGCGACCGCGTGCTGCTCGGTGCGCCGGCAAGCGGGAGTTCGAAATGATCGCGGCACCCTGGCGCGAAGCGATCGAGGAACTCTCGCGACGCAAGCTGCGCACCTTGCTTACGTTGCTCGGCATGATTTTCGGCGTCGGCGCGATCGTCGCCATGCAGGGCGTCGGCGAAGGCAGCCGGCGCGAAGCGCTCAAGCTGGTCGACAGCCTCGGCCTGCACAACCTGATCGTCGAGGCGAAAAGCCAGGACGGCGACGCGCTGAAGGAAGCGCGCCAGCGCAGCATCGGACTCACCGCCGCGGATGCGCGCGCCGCGCTCGACGTGGTGCCTTCCGCCGAAAGCTACGCGGCGGAGAAGCAGGTCAAGCGCTGGGGCGTGTTCAGCGCCAGCGGCCATGCTGACGCGGATGTCAGCGGCATCAGTCCGGATTATTTCCAGCTCGCGTCATTGCACATCGCCGAAGGGCGAGCACTCAGCGCGGACGACGACGCCAACCTTGCGGCCGTCGCCGTGCTCGGACATCAGGTCGCGCACGACCTGTTTCCCGACGGCAAGGCGCTCGGTCATCTGCTCAAGGTCAACCAGGCATGGCTTCGCGTGGTCGGCGTGCTGGCGGATCGCGACCTGGGCCAGGACAAGTTCGAGGGTGTCGCGCTGGGTGCGGACAGCAACCGCGTGTTCGTGCCGTTGTCCAGCGCCCGTGCGCGTTTCCGCTTCCAGCCGATGGAGGACGAGGTCGATCGCTTCCTGCTCCGCCTGAAAGATCCCGACGGTCTCGCTGCTGGCTCGCGCATCCTCGCCGGGCTGCTCGATCAGCGCCATGCCGGCGTCGCCGACTACCGGCTGATCGTGCCGCAGCAGCTGTACCAGCAGAACCAGAAAACGCAACGCATCTTCAGCGTGGTGATGGGTTCGATTGCCGGTGTCAGCCTGCTGGTGGGCGGCATCGGCATCATGAACATCATGCTCGCCAATGTGCTGGAACGCCGCCGTGAAATCGGCCTGCTGCGAGCGATCGGCGCGCGCCGGCAGGACATCGTGGCGCGCTTCATGCGCGAGGCGCTGGTGATCTCCGCGTCCGGTGCGGCGATCGGCCTGTTGTTCGGCGCATTGCTGGCCTACACCATCGCCGCGTTCGCGGGCTGGAAAGTCGCGTGGGCGCCGATCGAGGTGATCGCTTCCGTGCTGGCCTGCATGCTGATCGGTCTGGCTTTCAGCATCTATCCGGCGCGACAGGCCGCGGCGCTGGATCCGATCGCGGCGATTCGCGACGAGTGATCGCGCGGAGCCTCCGCCGCGCAACGTTCAACGCAGCAGGTCTATCCTGCGCAAGCCACGACGTATTGCCTCGAGATTACCGTTGTCGGGCCAGCCGATCACCGTGGCCACGACGGTGCCGTGGTCGAGGAAGAAGAACGTCGGTGTGCCGTCATGCTTGAGCATCGGCAGTTCGTCGTTGCTGTAGGCGATGCCCAGGCGCATGTCGGGGTAGTCGCGGTTCCACTGGCGCACGGCATCGAATGCGGTGAGGTCGTCGCTACCCGCCACCCACTGCCCGTAGTCGCGAAAGATGTCGCGCAGTAGCGGGTCGCGTTCTAGGTCGCGTGCGGCGTTGTGGCAAAAGTGGCAGCCGGTTCCCGCCAGCACGATGATCTGCGCGGGCGCTCGGATGTTGAAGCGCAGGCGCAGCAGTTTGCGTCGGGTGGCGTTGGCGATCCACAGGCTCGGTTGTCCCTTGTGGACACGGCCGGTGCGCATCACCGGCGGTGCGCGATCCAGTACGGGATGCGACGCGAGCAGCGCGCGGGCCTCGTTCGTTCGTCGGGTTCGGACCAGTGCATCGTAAAGATCGCTGGCGACTGGGCATTCGACGGCGTGGCGGCGATCAAGCTCCGCAAAGTCCGCACGCATGTCGGTGAGATACCGGGGCTGGCCGCCACTTCCGAACGACAGGCCGGTGGCGCGAAACAGGAATTCCACGTCGCGGCTGCCGAGCGCGTGACGCTGTGCATCGGTTTGTGACGATGCAAAATCTGCGGTGTAACTCTGGAGCAGGTCCCGGGGCGTGCTGTCATCGTGGCGTTGGCTGATCGCGATCAGGCGGTTGTAGCGGCTTTCAAGTGTGCTGGGGGCGACGCGTTCGCTGGCGGAAAGCGGCGTGGCACGCGCGTCCATGCCGACCGCGAACGACTGCGTGTCGAAAAGGCGCAGCAGCGCATAGGCCTGATCGCGCGTGAGTTCGTAGCGCAGATCATCAGTCGAAAAGCCGCCAAGGCTGCGATCGTGGAATACGAGGCTGGCAAGGATCGCCTCTGTCCACCGGGAGTCAGCCAGCTGAACGGGGATTGTTCTGGCGGTGTATCGCGCAGGTACGTATCGAGTTGCTCACGCGACCGAGCGGCTTGGCGGGAACGACGATTGCCGTGGTGGGAGTTATCCCTGCCGTCGGCACGGGCGTTACATCTTTTGCCAGCAATGCGATTGGCAGTGTCGACATGGCGGCAAAAAACAGATGGGCGAAACGGCGGTGCGGCCCGAACTGATGCGACATGGGCTTTCCCTCAGTGTGTCTACTCAGGTCGGACCGCCGGCGCGCCTCGTTGCATTGCGCCGACTCTATCGCGGTTGCAGCAACGACCCGCCGGACTCCAGTACCGCCAGCGCCGCCGCGCCAAGCAGGCCGGGTTCGGGGTTCATGATTGCCTGGGTCGGCACTTTTTCCATGATGTCGCGGAAGCGTCCCTTGGCTTCGAAGCGTTCGCGGAAACGTCCGTGTTCCAGCCATGGCAACAGGACTGGAATCAGTCCGCCGGTGAGATACACGCCGCCCCACGCGCCGAGCGTCAGCACGAGGTCGCCGGCGATGCTGCCGAAGATGCCGGCGAAGGTTTCCACCGTGCGCACACTCATCGGATCGCTGCCATCCTTCGCGCGGGCGGTGATGTCTTCCGGCAGGATGCATTCGGCTTTCTCGCCAGCAATGTGGCAGATCGCGTCATAGAGATTCACCAGGCCCTGGCCGCAGATCAGGCGTTCGTTCGAGACGCGCCCGTATTTGCGATTGAGGTAGTTGAGGATCTCGATGTCTTCGGGTGAATGCGCGGCAAAGCCGGCATGCCCGCCTTCGGTCTGCAGCACGCTGCAATGACCCTGGCGCACCAGCAGGCCGCCGACGCCCAGTCCGGTGCCGGGCCCGACGATGGCGAAAGTCTGTTCGTCTTCCGCACCGATTGTGGGCGGCGGCAAGACGCCCACCGTCACGAGATCGTCCGCCTGCAGCAAGGTCACCGCCATGCTCTGCGCAGCGAAGTCGTTGACCAGGTGCACATAGTCGAGGCCAAGCGCCGTCGCCGTCTGCTTTGCCGAGATCGCCCACGGATTGTTGGTGACCTTCACCGTCTCGCCGTCGTCGATGCGGCCGGCCGCGGCCACGATGGCGCGACGAACCTCCAGACCCGTTTCTTTCAGATAGTGCTTGGCGGTCGAGACCAGCGAATCGTAGTCGGCCACGCGATAGCGCCGGATGCTATCGGCGAGCAGCGGTTTGGGGAGCGAAGGATCGGCCACGCCGAAGCGGACGTTGGTGCCACCGAGATCGACGAGCAGGGTGGGGGCACGACTGGATTGACTCATGAATCTTCCTGGATGCAGGGAACGACAAGCCTGCCGACGTAACGTCGCTACGTCCAGTCCCCGCCGATCCGTACGGCGTGGAATGTCGATGGCAGGCATCGCGCGAAGGGGGCGAAACGCGGTTTCGGCGATGGGGCGTAAAATACACCCGATCGATCCACGAGAGTCCGCCATGAGCTTCCCTGCCATCCGCATGCGCCGCATGCGCCGCGACGCCTTCTCCCGCGCCCTGATGCGCGAACACACGCTGCTGCCGACCGACCTGATCATGGTGGCGTTCGTGATCGAAGGTGAAGGGCAACGCGAACCGGTGCCGTCGATGCCCGGCGTGGATCGCCTGTCGATCGACGAATTGCTGAAACTGGCCGGCGAATGCGTAAAGCTCGGCATCCCCGCGCTGGCGCTGTTTCCATCGCCAGGCTCGTCGGTGAAGAGCGAGGACGCCGCCGAGGCGTGGAATCCCGACGCCCTGATGCAGCGCGCCACGCGCGCGCTGAAGGCGAAATATCCCGAGCTCGGCCTGATCGGCGACGTCGCACTCGATCCGTACACCACGCACGGCCAGGACGGCCTGATCGACGAGGCCGGCTACGTGATGAACGAGCCCACCGTCGAGGCACTGATCAAGATGTCGCTGGCGCAGGCCGACGCCGGCACGGATTTCGTCGCCCCGTCGGACATGATGGACGGCCGCATCGGCGCGATCCGCGATGCGCTGGAGGAAGCCGGCCACATCCATACGCGCATCCTCGCCTATTCGGCGAAATACGCCTCCGCGTTCTACGGTCCGTTCCGCGACGCGGTCGGCTCGTCAGCCAACCTCGGCAAGGGTAACAAGCACACCTACCAGATGGACATCGGCAACAGCAACGAAGCGCTGCACGAAATCGAACTCGACATCGCCGAGGGCGCCGACGCGGTGATGGTGAAACCGGGCCTGCCGTACCTCGACATCGTGCGTCGCGTGAAAGACAGCTTCGGCGTGCCCACGTTCGTGTATCAGGTCAGCGGTGAGTACGCGATGCTGAAAGCCGCATCGCAGAACGGCTGGCTGGACGAGAAGGCGGTGGTGCTGGAGTCGCTCACGGCGATGAAGCGCGCGGGGGCGGATGCGATTCTTACTTATTTTGCGATTGACGCGGCAAGGTGGTTGCGGGATGAATGAGACGTTACTTATGCCTCAAGCGAGGATGCGGCTTGACACAAGCGACAAGGCTGAGGCATGAGTGCGATTCTTCGACTTTCCCATCCGGTTTTGCTCAACGAGTTCTATCGCGTTCCTGCCGATATAACGCCTTGGCCGAGTCTCGATTACCGGAAGTTGAAGGTTAGTGGCTGGACGCCGGCTAGAGCATCCTCTTCATTTGGATCCCATGCAGCAGCTTTGCAAGAAATTTCGGTATGCAACCCGAAAGACCAGTACGGAATCTATGCGCTCGGTTTCGCGGTACCGCGGCCTGCCCTTTACATTGGGATTGCTGCGCGCTCACGTGTTCCTGAGGGAATAACGACACGGCTTCGCAAGCACCGGGTCAAGGCGACGGGTTCGCATGTAGGATCGGCATTCGACCAGAGCGGCATAAACCATACGAAACAATGGCGCAAATTTGCACCTGAAAGATATCGTCACTTCGCGACTATGGGGTGTCACGACCTCTTGGGTGACGCGATACTTCTTACGGGAGATATCGAAGGCTTGGAAGACATTGGGCACCACAAGAAAGCGTGTGAATACTTCGAGCACATGCTGGTCAACGACATGCGCCATTTCGAGACGCTTACACGTGCAATGTTTGGTGTTGCGGCTACAGAAGTGTTCTCTCTCAATAGCGGCAGAGGTGCTTGTGGCCGGGCACCGATTGCTCCGGGCATAAATTTCTGGGGGCGCGCTACAGAATGGCTGGCCTAATCAGTTGTCTTAGTAAATGTGCTCCCGCTTTGCTCATCCGAGTTCGCAATCCATGACACCCACGCGCCTTGAAATCACCCGCCCCGACGACTGGCATCTGCATCTCCGCGACGGCGATGCGCTGGCTTCGGTAATCGGCCACACCGCGCAGCGCTTCGCGCGCGCCATCGTGATGCCGAATCTGAAACCGCCGGTGACGACGGTGGCGCAGGCGGAGGACTATCGGCGGCGGATTCTCGCGAGCCTGCCGGCGGGCTCGCGCTTCCTGCCGCTGATGACGCTGTACCTCACCGAGACCACGCTGGTCGAGGAAATCGTCCGCGCAAAGGAAAGCGGCAGTGTCGTCGCGGTCAAGTATTACCCCGCCGGTGCCACCACCAATTCACAGTCGGGCGTGCGCGAACTGTCGCGGGTATATTCCGTGATCGAAGCGATGGAGAAGCACGAATTGCCATTGCTTCTGCATGGCGAGGTCACCGATCCGGACATCGACATCTTCGATCGCGAACGGATTTTCATCGAGCGCCACCTGCTGCCGTTGCGGGAAAGGTTCCCCGCCTTGCGCGTGGTGCTGGAGCACATCACCACGCGCGATGCGGCCGAGTTCATCCGCAATGCGCCGGCACACGTGGCGGCCACCATCACCGCGCATCATCTGCTGCTCAATCGCAACGCGCTGTTCGAGGGCGGTATCCGACCGCACAACTACTGTGCCCCGATCCTCAAGCGGGAGACGCATCGCGTGGCCCTGCTGCAGGCGGCCACCAGCGGCGATCCGCATTTCTTCCTCGGCACCGACAGCGCGCCGCATCCGCGTGAGGCGAAGGAGGCGGATTGCGGATGCGCGGGACTCTATACCGCCCATGCGGCGCTGGAACTGTATGCCGAGGCATTCGATCAGGCGGGCCGGCTGGATCGGCTGGAAGCGTTTGCCAGCTTCCACGGGCCGGACTTCTACCGTCTGCCGCGCAATCAGGATTGCATCGTGCTCGAGCGTACGCCGTGGATCGTGCCTGACGAATACCCGCTGGCCGGGTCGACCTGCAAGCCCATGCGGGCGGGTGAATCGGTCGCGTGGTCGGTGGTGAAGCCGGGTTCTTTCTAAGAGCGACCCCACCCTAGCCCTCCCCTGCGAGCAGGGGAGGGGACAAAAGTCCTGGTTACTTCCGGCTCGACGGATTCAGAACTCGAACGACGTGATGGATTAGTACGCGAACTCGCGGAACACCGGGTCCACGCTGCCATTCCACGCGCCGTGGAAAAGCTCCAGCTTGCGTTCGGCCGGTGTCTGGTTGGCCTGCACGATCTCGATCATCGGTTCGAGGAAGATGCTTTCGTCGGCACCGTTCTTGTTGAGTCGCGCTCGGCGCTTCAGGCCGTGGCCGGCGATCTTCAGTGCTTCTTCGGCGAGGTCGCGCACGCTGCCGCTGCGAAACGGCAGCTTGAGCGCGTGCTTCGGCACGTCGTCACGCAATGCATGGCGTTCCTCGCGGCTGAAGTCCTTGACCAGATCCCAGGCCGCATCGAGCGCCTCGTCGTCGTACAGCAAGCCGACCCAGAAGGCGGGCAGGGCGCACAGGCGGTTCCACGGGCCGCCATCGGCGCCGCGCATTTCGAGGTACTGCTTGAGGCGCACTTCGGGGAAGGCGGTGGTGAGGTGGTCGGCGAAGTCCTTCATGCTGGCGTGCGTGCCCGGCAGCATCGGCAGGTCGCCGGTCATAAATTTCTTGAAGTCCTGGCCGGCCAAGTCGATGTAGTTGCCATCCTGGTAGCTGAAGTACATCGGCACGTCGAGGATGTAGTCGACATAGCGCTCGTAGCCGAAGCCGTCGGCGAACACGAAGTCGAGCATGCCGGTGCGGTCCCTGTCGGTATCGGTCCAGATGTGCGAGCGATACGACAGATAGCCGTTTGGACGTCCTTCCGTGAACGGCGAATCGGCGAACAGCGCGGTGGCGATCGGCTGCAGCGCGAGGCTGGTGCGGAACTTCTTGATCATGTCCGCTTCGCTGGAAAAATCCAGGTTCACCTGCACGGTGCAGGTGCGCGTCATCATGTCCAGGCCGAGCGAACCGACCTTGGGCATGTACTCGCGCATGATCTTGTAGCGGCCCTTGGGCATCCACGGCATCTCGTCGCGGCGCCACTTCGGCTGGAAGCCCATGCCGAGGAAACCTAGGCCCATGCCGTCGGCGATCGAACGCACTTCCTCCAGGTGCGAGTTCACCTCGCAGCAGGTCTGGTGGATCGTCTCCAGCGGCGCGCCGGAGAGCTCGAGCTGGCCGGCCGGTTCCAGCGTGATCGACGCCGCATTCCGTGAAAGTGCGACCGGATTCTCGCCCTCGCGAGCCACGTCCCAGCCGTAGCGCGTGGCCAGGGTTTCCAGCAGTAGCTTGATGCCGCGGTCACCTTCGAAGGTGGGTGGGCGCAGGTCGTCGGTGCGGAAGCCGAATTTCTCGTGCTCGGTGCCGATGCGCCAGGCTTCGCGCGGCTTCTCGCCGGCGGCGAGGTAATCGGCGAGTTGCTGGCGGCCCGCAATCGGGGTGCTCTTGACGGCACTGGGTATGGACACAGGCGAAGCCTCGCAGGATGAGCGAGTCACTATGGGGGTGTCGGGCGATAACGAAAAGGGGGTTGCCGGAAATAATTGGACGAGGCGGTACAGGACCGGCTGCGTTGAAACGAAAAACGGGGCCGAGGCCCCGTTTTTACTTGCTGGACCCGAGCGGTCAGCGCTTCATCGAATTGAAGAACTCGTCGTTGGACTTGGTGTTCTTCATCTTGTCGAGCATGAACTCCATCGCGGAGAGTTCGTCCATCGGGTGCAGCAGTTTGCGCAGGATCCAGATCTTGGCGAGCATGTCCGGGTCGATCAGCAGATCCTCGCGGCGGGTGCCGGAGCGGTTGATGTCGATCGCCGGGTACACGCGCTTCTCGGAGATGCGGCGGGACAGGTGCACTTCCATGTTGCCGGTGCCCTTGAACTCCTCGTAGATCACCTCGTCCATCTTGCTGCCGGTTTCGGTCAGCGCGGTGGCAATAATGGTGAGGCTGCCGCCTTCCTCGACATTGCGCGCGGCGCCGAAGAAACGCTTCGGCCGCTGCAATGCATTGGCGTCGACGCCGCCGGTGAGCACCTTGCCGGAGCTCGGCACCACGGTGTTGTAGGCGCGGGCGAGGCGGGTGATCGAGTCGAGCAGGATCACCACGTCCTTCTTGTGCTCGACCAGGCGCTTGGCGCGCTCGATCACCATCTCGGCAACCTGCACGTGGCGCACGGCCGGCTCGTCGAACGTCGAGGAGATCACCTCGGCACGCACGCCGCGCTGCATCTCGGTGACTTCCTCCGGTCGCTCGTCGATCAGCAGGATGATCAGGTGCGCGTCCGGGTGGTTGTGCACGATGGCCTGCGCGACGTTCTGCAGCATCATCGTCTTGCCGGCCTTCGGCTGGCTGACGATCAGGCCGCGCTGGCCGCGC
>DASWOQ010000087.1:0-14003 GCA_036398675.1 Rhodanobacter sp.
GGCCTGTCGGGCCTGATCGTCGACCGCTATGCCGACATCCTGGTGATCGAATATTTCGCCGCCGGCATGTGGCGTTTCCGCGAGGCGATCCATGCGGCGCTGCTTTCGCATTTTCCCGGCGCGCGGCTGTACTGGTTCGCCGAGTCGCACGTGCAGAAGCAGGAATCGTTCGACTGCCGCAGCGGCGACGTGCCTGACGCGGTGGAAGTGCACGAACATGGCCTGCGCTTTCATGCCGCGCCGGGGTCGGGCCACAAGACCGGCTTCTTCGCCGACCAGCGCGACAACCGCAAGCGCTTCGCCGAACTGGCGAAGGGCCGGCGCGTGCTCGACCTGTGCTGCAACGCCGGCGGCTTCGCGGTGCATGCGATGGCGTCCGGTGCGCGCGAAGCGGTCGGCGTCGACCTGGATGCGGGCATTCTCGAGATCGCGCGTGCCAACGCCGCCGCCAATGATGTCGCGGCCACGTTCGAGCAGGCCGACATTTTCGACTGGGTACGCGCCGCGGTGGCGCGCGGCGAACGCTACGATGCCGTAGTCCTCGATCCGGCCAAGCTCACCCGCGACCGCAGCAAGGTGATGGACGCGCTGAAGAAATATTTCGCGATGAACCGCATGGCGCTGGACATCATCCCGCCCGGCGGCCTGCTGCTGACCTGCTCGTGCACCGGGCTGGTCGGCGAAAGCGAGTTCCTGGAGATGTTGCGGCGCGTGGCGTTGAATGCGGGACGCGAGATCCAGGTGCTCGAAGTGCGCGGCGCCGGCGCCGATCATCCGTTCCGCACCGACGTTCCCGAAGGACGCTACCTCAAGGCGGTGTTCTGTCAGATTCAATGATTCAATTCCGCCGTGGCCAGTGCTTTACACCAACCACGGCGCAGCCGAATCAGAATCGGCCGTTCATCTTGGCTGCGACCTGCGCACGATAATCAGTGAGTCCCTTCTGGACGATTTCCATCCACGCGCCTTCGGTCGCCATCTGGCGATTTTCCTCCGTATGCGTGGTGATTTCGAGCGGCGCCGAAACGCCAGTGACATACAGTTCCGTCGCGATATTCGAGCTTAGTGTGATCGCCCAGAAACCCGGTCGGAACCACGCCCAGAACTGCTTGATACGCACGTCCAATACGAGCGGATTCGCCGACAAACCGGCCTCAGTCTTCACCTGATAACCAGCTTGTTGAAGAGCAACAGTGAGGTTGGTCCGCACTACGTCCTCGACAGTCTGGCCGTTTTCCAGCAGCACATCGCCCAGGGCCTTGCCGAACCCGTTGCGCTTGCGACCTATAGCTCTTGCCTTGACTGCCGCAGTCGCCCTGTCCGAACCACCGAAACCCAGCGATGGCGTACTGGGATCCGATGGCGCCTGCTCGAAAACACGGTCGTCGCTTATCGATCGGATCACCACCACGCGCCCGTTCACTGCTGCGCTTGTCGCCGCACTCGCGACGGGGGACTGCAACTTGATTTCGCTGCGTGATGTGGCGCATCCGCCAAGAATCACGCACAAGGACAACAACAACAGCTTTGAAGACTGTCTGGCAAACATTGGCGCTTCCCCCTGTTGAGCACACGATTGCCAGGATTCTGGCAAGTCCGTGTGAATGGATTTCGGATCCAATAAAACCTCACCCCGGAGCCAATTCTTGCATGCTCGAAGCGAGTCCGCCGGATGGTCGTTATTCCAAGACGGTGTTCTGCCGCGTGGATTGATCGCGCCATCCGCGTCACACCGAATTGACCGCCTCTGCGCACACTGCGCTGCATGGCCAGCGACCCGAGCGATATCGATCCCGAACTGCGGCGCCGCGTTCGCCGCGATCTCGCGCTGCTCGGCCTGCCGTGCGAAAAAGTGCTGGCTTTGATCGTTCGCCTGCTCGACGAAGCGCTGATCCGCATCGGCAATGAAAGCTACACGCGCGACAACCACAGCTACGGCCTCACCATCTTGCGCACGCGCCATGTACGCGCCGAACGCGAGCGGTTGCGCTTCGCGTTCCACGGCAAGAGCGGGATCGAGCGCGAGGTGGAACTGAGCGACAAACGCCTCACGCGGATCGTGCGCAACATTCAGCCGTTGCCGGGGCAACGTCTGTTCCAGTATCTGGACGACGGCGGCCAGCGCCAGCCGATCGATTCCGGCCAGGTCAACGCCAGCGGCGACGAGGGATTCACCGCCAAGGATTTCCGCACCTGGGGCGACACTGTGCAGGCCGCCGGTGTGCTCGCCCGCACACCGCTGCCCGCCAAGGGCGGCGATTATGCGATGCGCGCCACCCTGGCCACCGCGATCGGAGAGGTGGCGGCGATCCTCGGCAACACGCCAGCGGTATGCCGCGCGTCGTACATCCACCCGCTCATCCTCGACCGCTGGCAGGACGGCAGCCTGCACCGGACCATTCCCGCCAGTGCCGCCGGCCACCCGCGCCGGCTCGAGCAACTCACGCTGCGCTTCCTGCGCAGACAGCTGCGCGCCGCCCGTCGCAGCGGTTGATACGCCAGCGCGTAAACTGGTGGCCTGTCTTCTGCGGAACACGCCATGTCTGTCACCGAACTGCTGATCGCCATCGTCGCTGTCGTGCTTGTGGTCATCGCGCTGCAGGTGATGGTGCTGGTACGCGGGCGCGATGCCGAACGAACCCGCAGCGATGCCGAGACAAGGCTTCGCGAGACTTCCTCGAAACTGGCCTATGCGCAGGCGCAGGCCGAGCGCGCAGGCACGCTCGAAAAGGAACTGAGGGACGCCCAGGAAGATCTTTCCGCGCGGCGCGCCGACCTCGCCAGCCTGTCCAGCCAGCACGATGCCGCGACGAAGAATCTGGCGACCGCCAACGAACAGATCGCCCTGCTGACCGCCGCCAGCAAGGGACTGGCCGAGGAACGCAACGCGCTGCTCGAATCCCGCACGCGGCTGGAAGAGGAAGTGCGTTCCGCGAAGCAGCGCGAGATCGACACCAGCAAGCTGCTCGCCGATGCGAAGGAAGAGATGGCTCGCGAGTTCAAGCTGATGGCCAGCACCTTGCTGGAAGAGAAAGGCGCCAAGCTCAACGAGCAGCAGAAGACCACGTTGTCCGACCTGCTCGGCCCCTTCAGCAAGACGCTCGACGATTTCAAGGGCAAGGTGGAAGCGACGCGCGAAGCCGACATCACCGCGCGCGAAGGGCTGATTCAGCAAATCCGCCACCTTACCGAACTGAATCAGGACATCGGCGCCAAGGCGCAGTCGCTCACCAACGCCCTGCGCGGTGAAAGCAAGACTCGCGGCATATGGGGCGAGGCGGTACTGCAGCGCATCCTCGAACTGGCCGGGCTGCGCGAGGGTATCGAGTTCCGCACGCAGGTGAGCCACCACGGCGACGAAGCCGACGGGCGCCTCATTCCCGACGTGGTGCTGGATCTGCCGCAGGAGCGCGCCATCGTCATTGATGCGAAGGTGTCGCTGGTCGCGTACGAACGCTTCGTTTCCTCCGTCGACGACGACGCGCGAGCCACGGCGCTGGACGATCACTCTGCCTCGATCAAGCGGCACATCAAGGATCTGTCCGGCAAGAACTATCCGTCGCTGTACAACCTCAAGAGCGTGGACTTCACCCTGCTGTTCGTGCCGATCGAGAGCGCGCTGATGGCGGCCAGCGAGGCTGATCCGAACCTGGCGCAGTACGCGCTGGAACGGCATGTGGCACTGGTGTCGCCGAATACCCTGTTCACCGTGCTGCGCACGATCGAATATATCTGGCGCGTCGACAAGACCAGCCGCAGCATGGAAGAGATCGTCAAGCGCGGCGGCCTGATGTACGACGCCGCCGTGCGCTTCAGCGAGCACGTCGTTTCCATCGGCGATGCGCTGGCCAAGGCGACCGCGGCGACACAGGCGGCCGAGAAGGCGCTGATCAATCCGCGCACTGGCCTGGTCCGGCAGGCCGAGCAGTTGCGCGATCTCGGCATCAAGCCGAAGCGATCGGTGCCGAAGAAACTCTCCTCCAGCGGCGAGGAAGCGGAGGCTCACGAGAAATTCCTCGAAAGCGGCCTCGAAGGCATCGATCTGGCCCGCGAGGACGATGCCTGATCGACTCGTAGCTCCGATCAACCCCGTTTGCCGCCGAGCTGCGTTTACTCCCTTACGCATCCATCACGATGCCTGAGGAGCATGCAGCATGAAACTCTCGTCGATCATCTTGCTACTGGCGACCGTGCCCGCGTTGGCGGCCGCCACCAGTCCATCCGCCCATGCGGAACGCTTCGGCATGCGGGTGGGCGGCCCGCTGCTGCAAATGACCGTGTACGACCGCGACAGCCGCCAGCAGCTGCCGGTCTACCGGCATGACGGCCGCTATTACGTGGCCGGCGTACCCGGCCATCGCTATGAGTTGAACCTGCAGAACCGCAGCGCGGGTGACGTGCTGGGCATCGTGTCGGTGGATGGAGTCAACGCGATTTCCGGCAAAACCGCCGACTGGTCGCAGGACGATGGCTATGTGCTGGACAGCGGCATGGCCTATGCCGTGAAGGGTTGGCGCAAGAGCCAGTCGCAGGTGGCCGGCTTCGTGTTCGCCGACGCCGGCGACAGCTATGCGTCGCGCACCGGCCGGCCGGACAATGTCGGCGTGATCAGCATCGCCGTGTTCCGTTCCAGGGTCGCCGCCGAAGCGGCGGATCGCGACGAAATGTCGGGCATCGAACCGGAACCTGCAGCATCGCGGCAAGGCGGCATGCCCGCGCCGCCGACGATAGCCTCACCCGCCGACGCCATCGCTGCGGCGCCGTCGCTGGCCGAGCGTGCCAGCAAGGATGCACGCGTGGCGAAAGCCGATGCGCCGCTCGGTACCGGCTTCGGCCAGCGCGAACGCGACGAGGTCCATGACGTGGATTTCGAACGCGCCTCCAGCGAGCCCGATGAAGTGATCACGTTGTATTACGACACGCGTGCGCATTTGATCGCACATGGTGTGCTGCCGGAGGCATCCATGTGGCCACGCCAGCCCGAAGCCTTTCCCGGCCGCTTCGTGCCCGATCCGCCGAGCGGGGACAGCCGGTGAGCTGGGCGGTAAACTGGCAGGCCCGCCTTCTCCCCCCGAGGAATTCGCATGAGCGAGCCGCGTCCCGAAACCGAAGTCACCCAGGACCAGGCCGAGGAGGCCGTGCGCATTCTGTTGCGCTGGGCCGGCGACGATCCATCACGCGAAGGCCTGCTGGACACGCCCAAGCGGGTGGTGAAGGCGTATCGCGACTGGTTCGGCGGCTATGCATCCGATCCGGGCGACTACCTGCGCCGCACCTTCAAGGAAGTGGAAGGCTACGACGAGATGGTGGTGCTGCGCGACATCGAGTTCGAAAGCCACTGCGAACACCACATGGCGCCGATCATCGGCCGCGCGCATGTCGGCTACCTGCCGACCAACCGCGTGGTCGGCATCAGCAAACTGGCGCGCGTGGTGGACGGTTTCGCCAAACGCTTCCAGGTGCAGGAAAAACTCACCGCGCAGATCGCGCACTGCATCGAGGAAACGTTGAAGCCGGCCGGCGTGGCGGTGGTGATCGACGCCAGCCACGAATGCATGACCACCCGCGGCGTGCACAAGCGCGGCGTGTCGATGATCACCAGCCAGATGCTGGGTGCGTTCCGCGACGACCCGCGCACGCGCATGGAATTCCTGCAGTTCATCGGCATCCACGGCAGCAACCGCTGAATTCCGGTGGAGACCATCGATAACACGGCACCCGCCCGCCTCGCTCCACGCTGACCCTCGTGCACATCGATCTGGCCACCGTGAGCGTGCTGGGTGCCCTGCAGGCCTTGTTGCTGGCGCCGTTGTTGCTCGCGGCGACCCGCGTCTACGCTGGCCTGGCGCGCACTAGCCTGCGCATCTGGGGAGTCGTGCTGTTGTTGCAGGCGCTGGGCTGGCTGCTGCTCAGCCTGCGCGGACAGATCAGCGACAGTTTATCGATCCTGCTGGGCAATGCCCTGCTGATGGTTTCCTATGCCGAAACCACGCGCGCATTGCGCATGCTGCTCGGCGTGCCGCAATACCGGCGCATCCTGGCCGTCATCGGCGTGGCCGGATGGCTGGGTGTCGTCTGGTTCGCCCAGGTGGATCCGGACTACCGCATGCGGGTCTATTCCGTGCTGCTGTCGCTGGGAATCTATGTATCGATGCTGCTGTGGCCATTGCGCCACGCACTGCGCCGCGGCGGATCGATGGCGCAGCGGGTCATGCTGCTGGTGTTGCTGGGCGCGTGCGTCACCTGGGTGCCCCGCGTATGCGGATTGTCGGCCGGCGCCGGCCAGCCTGGCGATCTGCTGATGGCTACGCCAGGCAACATCGTCAACCTGATCTACGGCGCCGTGGAACCGGTATTGGCCAGCATCGGTTTTCTGCTGATGTACAACGAAATGGCACAGACCGAACTGCGCCGGCTGGCACGCACCGATCCGCTCACCGGCGTGCTCAACCGCATGGCGCTGGATGAACAGGCCCACGCGCTGTTCCTGCAGCCTGCGGGTCACGGCCCCGGCTGCGCGGCGCTGATGATCGACGCCGATCATTTCAAGACCATCAACGATCGCTTCGGCCATGCCGGCGGCGATGGCGTGCTGGCCACGCTGGCCGCAGCCATCGCGGGGCAGTTGCGCGCCAGCGATATCCTCGGTCGCATCGGTGGCGAGGAATTCCTGATCTTGCTGCCGGATACCACCATGGATGCGGCAACCGCGCTGGGGGAAAGACTGCGCACAGTCGTTGCGGATCTGCGGTTCGAACTCGATGGCGAACCCCGGACGATCACCATCTCGGTCGGCGTGGCAGCACGCACGCCGGATGACCGGCAACCCGGCATGCTGATCCGCCGCGCCGACCGCGCGCTCTACGCGGCCAAACATGCCGGCCGCAATCGCGTGGCCGCGTGGCCCGGCGAAACGAACGGTTCGATACGTGGCCAGGATGGCGCCGGGCAACCCGACTGATCCCGGCTGGCTTGCCGCGCCCGCCGCCGACTGCTCCAATGTATCGATGCGCCGTTCTCTCGTCTTGCTGATCATCACCCTGTATGGCGGCCTCGCGCACGCACAGGGTTATCCGAACACGCGCTCGGCCTATCTCGACATGATGGACGGCAATAGCGACGGACGCATCGGCATGGCCGAATATTTGGACTACATGAGCGCGGGATTTCACCGCATGGACAGCAATGGCGACGGCATTCTCGAAACCGGCGAACTGCCCGGTGGCCGTGGCCGGCCGATCACGCTGAAGGCCTACCGGGACAACCTGCGCCTGCAATTCCACAAGCTCGACCGCAACCATGACGGCTATCTCGACGCGAAGGAACTCACCGCGCCGCCGCGCTGAGAAATTCATTTCCTCCCCTGCTCGCAGGGAAGGGTTGGAGTGGCGGCGCTCTTCAGCTCTTCGACCGTAAGATCAAAGGACTCCCCCTTCCCAGCCTCCCCCTGCTCGCAGGGGGAGGAGCAGTACGTGCGAACCTTCCAAACCTCAGGCGGAAATCGCCAGCCGCTCCGAGCGATACAACTGCATCGTCGCCAGCATCGCGATCAGCGCGGCCGCCAGTGTGCCGGCGAGACTGAGCCCAAGCTGTTGCGCGGTCACTTCGTCGCCGCGCAGCAGTTGCATGATGCCAAGGTTCTGGCTCAGCAGCGGCACGGTATACATCCACGCCTGCGCCTTCACCGGCATGAACGACAAGAGCGCGCTGGGAATCAGCGGTACCAGCATCAGCAGCGACAAGTAGGTCTGCGCCTCGCGATAGCTCTTCGCAAACGCCGCCACCATCGATTGCAGCACCGCCAGCAGCAATACCAGCGGAAGCATCAGCAGCAGCACGAACGCGGCGAAGTGCAGGCCGAGGTCCAGCTCCATGCCGATCTTCTCGGTGGGAATGAACCGGCCGACCACCGCGAACGCCAGCAAGGTGGTGAGCAGGCTGGCGGTGGAAAAAGTGCAGATGGCCGCGAGCTTGCCGATCAGGATTTTCCAGCGCGCCACCGGATTGGCGAACAACGGTTCCAGCGACTGCCGTTCGCGTTCGCCGGCGGTGAGATCGATCGCCAGGTACATGCCACCCATGAAGATGGTGATGACGAAGAAATACGGCAGCATCGCGAACATCAGCACGGCCCGCGACTGCGGTGTTGCCTGGTCGCGCTTGGCCACCTGCAGCGGCCACGCCGTGCCGGGCGACAGGCCGCGCGCGACCAGCCGCATCGCTCCCTGCTGGCGCGCATAGGCTTCGACCAGATTGGTGACGCGCTCCACCGATGTACTCGCATCGCGCTGCGAAGAGTCGTAGAACAGCTCCACCTGCACCGGCTCGCCCTTGCGCCAGGCATTGCCGTAATTCGACGCAATGCGCAGCACCACATCGGCATCCTGCTTGCGCACGGTTTTCTGCGGATCAGCCACCGGCGCACCGGGAACCACGCCGCCGGCCTTCAGCGCGTCCAGCAGGTTCGGCGCGTATTCGGCACCGATCACCGGCACGGGCAGCGGCTTTTCCGCCTTGTCCAGTTCACGGCTCAGGGTAACGTTGAGCAGCATTACCAGCATGATCGGGCCCAGCAGCGGGCCGGTGAGGAAGGCGCTGATCAGCGTGCGCCGGTCGCGCAGGTTTTCCTTCACCTCTTTCAGGTACACGGTGAGCACGGCGCGGCTGCGATGGATTTTGGTGGCGACTTTGTTCATGCGGCCAGCCCCTCGTCGGTACCGATGATTTTCACGAATGCATCCTCGAGATTGCTTTCGCCGGTCTGCGCGCGCAGCGCATCCGGCGATTCGTCGGCCACCACGCGGCCGTGCGCGATCACCACGATGCGATCACACAGCGCGGCCACCTCCTGCATGATGTGGCTGGAAAACAGCACGCAACGCCCCTCCGCCTTCAGCCTGGCCATGAACTGGCGCAGCGCGCGCGTCGCCATCACGTCGAGTCCGTTGGTCGGCTCGTCGAGGATCACGTTGCGCGGGTCGTGCACCAGCGCACGCGCGATCGCGGTCTTCACGCGCTGCCCCTGCGAGAAACCTTCGGTGCGGCGACCGGCGATATCTTCCATCTCCAGCGCTTTGATCAGCGCATCGCGACGGCTTGCCAGCAGATCTTCAGGCAAGCCGTGGAGTCGTCCGAAGTAGTCGATGTTTTCGCTGGCGCTGAGGCGCTTGTAGAGCCCGCGCGCGTCCGGCAGCACGCCGAGTTCGCGGCGCACGCCCAGCGGATCGACCGCCGCGTCGATGCCGTCCACCAGCACCTGGCCGCTGTCGGGCGTCATCAGCGTGTACAGCATGCGCAGCGTGGTGGTCTTGCCCGCGCCGTTGGGGCCGAGCAGGCCGGTGATCTCGCCGTCGCGAGCAATGAAGCTGACGCCGTCGACGGCTTTTACCGTGCCGAACGCCTTGTGCAGATTCTTCACCTCGATCATGGGGTGGCTCCGTTGAAGTCGATGAATATCGGGGTGGGTTGCAGGCGGTCGAGGCAGCTCGCGTCGAGTTTCTTCGGATCGATCTGCTCGACGAAGCGCTGCACCAGCTGCGGCGTGCAGCCGGCGGACATGACGCTATGCGCCTGGCCCTTGAGTACCAGCACGCGTCCGTTGGAAAGTCCTTTCAACACCTCGTCGGCGTAGCGCGGTGGCGTGACCGGATCGTACTGGCCGGACAGGATCAGCACCGGCTTGTCGGTCTTGAGCGGCGCATGGAAATCTGCCGGACGCGTGCCCTTGGGCCACACCGAACACACGGCGCCGAGCGCGTCGATCATGTGCGTGCCGAGGATCGTGTTGGCATCCTGCGGACGCGGCGTGAGCAGGTCGGCGTCTTCGCTGCAGATCACCGAATACTGCATGCCACTACCCATCAGGTCGGAGAGGTCGCCGGAGAGGATTTTCGCCTGGCCGAGCAGCGGGCCGACATCGCCATGCGCCGCGGCGTCGATCGACAACGGCAGCAGCGCGGCGGTGGCTGGCGTGTACGCGAACATGCGCACCACGCTGGCCAACGAATTTTCGTCCAGCGTGCGCTTGACCGTCTGGTAGCTTTCCGGATCTCGGAAGCTCACTTGGTGCGGGTTGGCGCGCAGCGCATCGCGCAACTGGTACAGCGTCTGATCCGGATCACCGAAATGCTGCTTGCACGCCGACTGAGCCGTGCAGCGCGCGAACTGCGCCTTCAGCGCATCGTCGAGATTGCGCGCGAAGTCCTCGCCCAGTGCGAGCGAATTGGGCACCACGCTGTCCAGTACCACGCTGCGCACCGCGTCCGGGTAGCGCATCAGGTATTGCTGCGCCATCCGCGTGCCGTACGACACGCCGATCAGGTCGAACGGCGGCGAGCCGATCGCCTTGCGCACCTCTTCCAGATCCTGCGCGGCGATGGTGGTGGTGTAGTAGCGCGGGTCGGCGCGGTTGCCGATCTGCTTCAGGCAGTCGGTGGCGGACGCACGCATCTTGTCGGCGTCGAGGCTGTCGTCCTGATCCTGCGTCGCGTCGTCCTCGGGTTCCTTGCAACTGAGTGGATTGGAGCCACCGGTGCCGCGCTGGTCGATCAGCAGCACATCGCGATGCGCGCGCAACGGCTCCAGCATCGCGGCGATCGCACCGGCCGAATCGGTAGCAGCCTGGCCAGGACCGCCGGCGAGGAATACCAGCATGTCCTTGCTCGGTATCTGCGCACTGGAGCGCAGCACGGCCATCTTCAGGTGGATGGTGCGGCTGTGCGCGTCGTCGCGATTTTCCGGCACCGGAAACGCGGCACACCACGCTGCGGTGCTGAGGCCACTGTTCGGCTGGCCCAGCTCGCATGCGGTCAGCGTCAGGGAGCCGAGCTTCCAGGTCTGCGGTTTCGACGGCGGCAACGGCTTGGCTGTCGAAGCCGCAGCAATTGCTGGCCTGGCCGGGGTCGTGACCTGCGGCGGCCGCAGCTCGTGCCAGGCCAAAAAGCCGCCTGCCACGACGACCAGGCAGATTCGAAAAACGGTGCGACCACTCAGTGCCATGCGCTGCTACTCCTCACCCGGTACAAAAATCGATTCGATGGAACGGTCAAACAATGCCGCGATCTTGAAAGCCAGCGGCAGGCTGGGATCGTACTTGCCGGTCTCGATCGCGTTGACGGTCTGCCGCGACACGTCCAGCCGCTCGGCCAGGTCGGCCTGCGACCAGCCCTGTTCCCCTCGCAGTTCGCGCACGTGGTTGTTCATGGATGGCGCCCCGGATATCCGTTGCGGCCACGTTGCCCAGGCCAACTGCGAGTGTCACTTGTCATCGCCGTCCTGCCCTGCCATCCGGCGATGTCGCAAGTGGGTGGCCAGTTTGAACAGCGCCGACACGGCCAGTCCCGCGCCCATGCCAATGAATATGCCGGCATCGATCGCGCTGTGCCGCAGATAGGCGAATATGCCCACCACCGTCATCATTGCCGCGACGATGGACAGTCGCCAATGCGTCGGCATGGCGCCATCGCAAGACATGTCACTGCCATAACGGCGCGCGATCCACCAGCGTGTCGCCCCGTAGCAGAACATCATCAGCGGAAACACCCAGATCAGGATGCTGCCGTCGATCGGCAACACCTGCGCCGTCGCCAGGAAGCCGCCGACAAGACTGCAGGCCGCAACCACCGCGGTGGCCACCCCCAGTGCGACCAGGTGCATGCGCTGTTCCAGCTCGTCGCTGTCGCGTATGCGCTGCGCCATCAGCCAGATCACGTAGAGCATTGGCACTGCCGGTGCGACCGCCAGCACCCCCTTGAGCGGAATGTTGGTGACGGTGCGCACCACTGGCAACACCAGCAGCAACACGGCGATATAGATCGACATCGCTACCATGAGACGCTGCTCGTACCGCTTTTGATTCAGACGTGGCATCAGCGATTCCTCAGAGCGACTTCAGGAAATTGTCCAGCACTTGCTGGAACTTCACCGGTTGATCGAGCATCCCGAAATGCCGCGACGGGCTGATCGACACCACCTTGGCGTCGGGCGCATTCGCCAGCAGCCTCTGGTAGTAATCGGCCTTCCGTTGCTCGGTCATCGCCATCGGTGGCTGACTGAAATCCGCAGCGTTGTACGGCGAGATCTCCAGAATCGGCACGTTGGCGTTCTTCAGGCCGGGACGCAAATCGGAGGCCAGGTCCTCCGACATGTATTGCGCGGTAGCTTTCACATCGCTCCTCGCATTGAGTGGCGCATAGCGTGCAGCCAGTGCTGGATCGATCACGCCGATCTTCTGCATGTAAGTCAGTTGCTGTGCGTTGAACTGTTCCGGCGTAGCCGATTCCAACTGTTTGCGCATGCCTGCGGCCATGGCGCTGCGTTGCTCCGCACTGACCCGATCCATGCCGGGGAACAACGGCAACCCGTCGACCGCGACCACCCCGGCAATCAAACCGGCATGCTCGCCAGCGAAACGCAGCGCCAAGGTGCCGCCAAGGCTGTGGCCGACCAATACCGGCCGATCGATCTTCTGTTGCTGGATCAGTTGCAGCAGCGACGCATCGGCGCGGTCGAACAGGTTGCCGCCATCCTTCGGCTCCGGCATGCCGTCGAAACCGGCCAAGGTCACGGCATACGCCACGTGATCCTTTTCCAGCGAGGCGATCACTTGTTGCCATACCCACGGGCCACCTGCGAGGCCGGGAATCAGGATCACCGAGCGACCGTGGCGCACTTTCAGCGTACCGACGAAGCTGCTCATTGCTGCTTCGTGAGCCCGTGCCGCACCGCTATACGGAAACACCGGCGCGAGGGTCAGCAATGGCAAGAGCACTCGACGGAACAACGGCTTTTTGTGCATGACGTTCCCTATCCGGACATGTCAAGCAACCTTGACATTTGCAGAGTAGAAGCCTTGCCCGAGCCGTGTCAAGTCAACTTGACATTTCGGCCCGTTTTCACGCCTTGCGTCACATTTTTTCGTTGATCATGAGTGAAATTCCCATAAATAAAGTGACGCAGTTCGCACTTTTCAATGCCATAATTTGTCAAGGAGGGACCACAAACGTTGTCTGCACAAGGGCTCCAAACAGCGCAACTCCTCCTTCGAAGGCAGTTCAGGGGCTTGCAAATCGTTTTCAAACACGGCTTGGCACGCACTTTGCCAATTCCCCGGCGACCAGCCACGCGCAAGGCTGCAGTCGGGGTGGTGCAGTAGTGCGGCCACATTTGTCCACCAGCGCGTCGAACCAGTTAGTAACCCAACATCCTGAAAGGAAATACGCATGAACAAGACCCTTCTCTCCGCTGCACTGATCGCCGGCTTCGGCGTTGCAGCGCTGGCCCCGCAGACCGCCAAGGCCGTCGACGGCACCATCAACATCACCGGCAACATCACCGCCTCGACCTGCAAGATCAACGGCGTCGATAGCCCGGCCACCATCGCCGTGACCCTGCCGACCGTGTCGACCACCTCGCTGAACGCTGCTGCCGCGGTTGCCGGCCGCACCCCGTTTGCCATCGCCCTAAGCGAGTGTGGTGCGCTCACGAAGGCCGCCACCTTCTTCGAGCCGGGCCCGACGGTAATGGCCGACGGCAACCTGACGAACGCCACCGGCACCGCGACCGGCGTGGAAGTGCAGTTGCTGAACGCCGCCGACTTCTCGGCCATTGCGCTGAATGGCGCTTCGGGTTCGCAGAACTCGACGCAGGCCACGCTGACCGATGGCGCCGGCACACTGAGCTACTACGCCCAGTACTACGCCACCGCCGCTGCCGGTGCGGGCACCGTGGCGACCAGCGTCCAGTTCACGATGCTTTACCAGTAAGTCGCGACACGCGCCGGAGCCAGCTGGCTCCGGCGCTTTTCCCGCTGTGAGCATCGGCGGCCCTGACCCCACTGAGAAAATTCCCATGAGGAAGTTTGTCTGCGCGATCGGCGCGGGCCTGTTGGCCCTGTGCCTCGGCGCTCCCCAAGCCCAGGCCAATGTGCTGATCGGCGGTACCCGCGTGGTGTTTCCCGCGAAAGATGGCGAAGTCACCGTCCGCCTTACCAATTCCAACGACCA